>JBIKXP010000092.1:0-11912 GCA_044355685.1 Phycisphaerales bacterium | reverse complement strand
TGTCGCCCTCCCGCAATCAGCGGGAACTCTGCGCGATTCGCGACATGTTCGAGGAAATCGAGATCAGCCGGTTTGCGCCGAACATGCCGCGGGCATTCCCAGCAAGCGAGCGGCGACTCGAGGCGATGCTCGGCGAAGAGTAGGCGGAAGCCTTCGCACGCACCAGAGCGAGCGAAAGCGAAGCGAGCCGCGAGCGCTCAAACAACGCGTCCCCAGCCCGCCGCGATTCACTCGCGGCGAGGCTGACCAGAGCGAGCGAAAGCGAAGCGAGTCGCGAGCGCTCAAACAACGCGTCCCCAGCCCGCCGCGATTCACTCGCGGCGAGGCTGGCCAAAGGGAGCGGCCGCAGCCGCGACCGCTCAAATCACGAGTCGCGAGCGCTCAAACAACGCGTCCCCAGCCCGCCGCGATTCACTCGCGGCGAGGCTGACCAGAGCGAGCGAAAGCGAAGCGAGTCGCGAGCGCTAAAAATCACGGCGCGAGCGCTCAAATCACGGCGGCTGCCGCAAGCGTGCAGCTCGTCGATCACCACACGCACCCCAGGCAGGGCGCGGATTCACTCCGCGCCCTGACCTCCAAAGGCGGCTGCCGCAAGCAGCCGCCGCTATAGGTACGGCCGGAACTTCTCGAGCATGCCGAGTTCCTCGGAATGCAGCAATCCGCGGTTCGTGCCGAGGCGGCTCGCGGCAGGCGAATCGATCAGCGTGCTTGAGTCGGCTGGGGAGATCTGGAACAGCACCTTCCAGTCGAACTCTCGCAGCGCGTTCCGGTCGAACGTCCGCTGCAGCGAGGCGAGCGTGTCGCACATGACCACCACATGGACACCGGCGACAGGACCTTCGCGCACGATCCCCCCGAGCAACTTGTCGGGCGACGGTGGCGCATCGCCGCCGCCGCCAAACGAGAAGTCGTCCTCGTTCCGGCGGAGCGTGCGGTAGCGCTGCAACTGATGGATCAGCAGGAAGCGCCGCGGCCGACCCGCGTTCTCGGCACGTCCCGCCACATCCTCCGCGATCTCCGCAAGCTTTGCGTCGATGTCGCGGTATGCGACGAAGGTCGCATGCACGCCGTGCGCCTGTGCCAGCCGCGCGAGCGTGCCGTACTCGGGCGCATCGGCCGGAGTTCCATCGAGCACGTCGATGATCGCGTCGGGAGCCTCGCGCGCGATCGAGAGCATCATGCCAGCGGTCGTCGAGACGGCCTGATCGTCGCGTGGCGAGATGCACGCCACGTTCGCACCCGCGGCCCGAGCGAGGCGCGCGCACGTGGGATCCTTGATCGCGACCGCCTCGCCGAGCCAGAGCCGCACGTTTCCACGCGGATCCGGCTTCATGCCGCCGCGAAGCGCTGGATTCAGCTTCATCGGCGCACGCGCGTCGCCCTCGAAGATGATCCGCGGCAGCGCGTCGAACGTGCCCTTCGCCCTCCGCTCGACCTCGCCGAGCCAGTCGTCGCGCTTCTCGTCGGGGAGGAACGCAACCTGGAAGGGAGAGTTGCCCTCGACCCGTCCCCCGGCGTCGTTGTAGATGGCCTCGCCAGGCCGGGAGAGAAGCCGCGCGGCGAGATTCTCATCCGACAGGATCAACTGCGAATCGGCCTCGTTGCACTGAAGCGCGATGCGCACGCCCATCTGGCCCATGGTGCTGCGCGCCAGCGAGTACGCGCCGCCAAGGGTCTGCGAGCCAAGCAGCGCGTGCATGCCGAACGCGCGGCCCTGACGCACGAGCCTGTCGAGCAGCATCGCCGCGCCTTGCGCCACGCGGTCGTCGTCGAGGAAGAACTCCTGGAACTCGTCGATCACGAGCAGCACGCGGGGCATCCGCGCATCGGGCCGGATCTTGCGATAGCTCGCGATGTCCTGGACACCCGCCTCGCGGAAGAGCTCGCCGCGGCGCGTGAGCTCCGCGTCGAGGCCCTCGAGCACCGAGAGGCCGAACTCGCGATCCGACTCGATGGCGACCGCGCGCGCATGCGGCAGCGCATGCTCCGCGTAGGTCTTGAACTCGACGCCCTTCTTGAAGTCGATGAGCCAGAGCTCGACCTCGGCAGGCGAGTACCAGCAGGCAATGCCGGTGATGATCGCATGGAGCAGCGTCGACTTTCCCGAGCCGGTCTTTCCAGCGATCAGCGCGTGCTGGCTCGTGCCTTCGCCGAGAAGGAAGCTCTGGAGCCGCGTCGCACCGGCGCGGCCGATCGGCACGCGCAGGTTACGCGCGCTCGACATCGACCAGAAGACGTCGGGCTTCGGCGCGATCGCATCGAACGGCACCTCGACGCGCGCCGCGGTCTTGGCCTCGCGGCCGATCCGTGTGAGAAGCGGAATGAGCGACTCGTCGGGAAGGGGCGCGTCGAATGCAAGCGGAAGCGCGGCGTAGGGTCCGTTCGCGAAGCGGAATCCGCCCGCGCCGTCGGAGCGGATGACCTGGCAGCTCGACGCGAGCTCCTCTGCGGTGATGCCATCGGGCAACTGCGCGCGCGGGTCGCGGATGAGGATCACGTGCACGCCGCAGCGCTGGCCGGCGCGGAGGATCGACAGCATCCGCACCGCAGCCTGTTCGCTGAAGTTCGCGGGAAAATCCGCGCAGACGAGGAAGCGGTAGGGCTCCGCGATCTCGCCGGCTGCGTCGTTGTACGCGTCGATGTCGTCGAATTCGTTGCGCAGGTACTTCTGGATCACCGTCTCCATGTGCTCGGAGATGTCGACGAGCCGCTGCTCGATCGCACGGGGCTCGGTCCAGATCCGCTCGCCGACCAACTGCTCGAACTCGTCGCCGAGATGCATGAACGCCGCGAAACTCTCGCCGAGTCCCACAGGATCGACGAAGGTGAAGCGCGCCTTCGATGGCGGAATCGAAGTCAGCAGTCGTGCAAGAAGCGCATGCACCGCGGCGAGCGCCGACGTGCGGGCCTCCGGCGGCGTCTCGATGACGAGGTTCCCGCGAATCGGGAAGCCAAGCGCCGCCGGAATGTCGAAGCGCTGCGGCATCGGCACATGGAACGCGGGGTCAACCGGCAGTCCGCCAGGAAGCCCCGCGACCTCGACACGCATCGAGCCGAATCGGAACCAGGGAGCCCGATCGCGGGGAAGCCGAATCGAGTCGCCCCCCGACGCAGGCCAGGCCGGGCTCACCTCGCGGTCGATCGCCTCCGCCGCGCCAAGCGCATCGCGCGCTTCGGTGGCGACGCGGATCCACTCGAGCCGTGCGTCCCGCAGGCGCTCGACCTCCTCCTCTTCGAGGGCGGTCCGCTCGGCGGCCGCACGCGCCCGCTCGGCCGCATCGGCTTCGGTCGCCTCGCGCTCAAAGCGCGCGATCTCGGAGTCGCGAAGGGCGGTCGCCTCGCGCACGACCGCGTCATGCTCGTCGACGATCTGCTTCAGCTCGATCGCGACGGCCTCCTCGACGCGCTTGCGCCGGCGCTCAAGCGCGAGGGGCAGCTCGGCGATCGGGCCGTCATAGCGCCGATGCGCGTCGGCCTCCTCCTCGCGCTCTGTGTCCTTGAGCCGCATGATCGCGATGCCCACCGCGTCGGCGCGGTCGCGGATGGCGCGGTCGCGCGCGGCGCGGATCCCGGCAAGGTCGGTCTGGAATGGCGCCCAGACCCGACGCATCGCCGCGGTGGCGATCGAGCGGAGCACGGCAAGCGTGACGACGGCGAGGACAAGGGCGACGCCAGACCAGATGCCGGCCATCATGGGCCAGCGGGTTTCGTCAAACAGCGTGGACGCAGCACCGATCACCGCCGCGCCGATGACGACGGCGGGTGCGAGCACGAACGGCGCGACGCCCGCGATCAGCCGCGCGGCGCGCGTCCGCTCGATCGCCTGCAGGTGCTCGCGGCCGCGCTCGAGCAACTGCTCGATCTCGCGCTCGGCGGGCAGTTCGCTCGGCGGCATCTCGGCGGCCGTGGCCTCCGGAATCGCCAGGCGACACGAGCGGATGTAGGTCTTCGCGCGTTCCTCGAGTTCCTGCGCCTCCGCGATGGCACGGGTCAGCCGCTCGTGCATCTCGCGAGTCTTTTTCTTCTCGCCGTCCTCCCCGGCCTCGCGCATCGCCTCGGCCATGAGGAGCGCCTCCTCGAGCGAGCGCTGGAGGAACTTCATCTCCTGATCGAAGCGGGCCTGCAGGTCCTCGAACGTCTTGTTGCGACGCTCCTCGAGGCTCTGCTTCCGTTCAGCGGCGAGGTCGCGGGCCTTGGTGATCGTGGCTTCGGCATTCTCGCGTGCGGCCGCAATCCCGTTGGTGCGGCGCTGCCTGACGTCGGCAATCGTGCGGTCATGCACGACCCGCGCCTTCTCCCGACGGGCCGCGATGTCCGCCTTCACCGAGTCAAGGATCTGCTGGCGCGCGACCATCGCGGCGAGGAGGTCGCCCACCCTCCGTTCGAGACCGAGCACAGGGTCGCGGTCGCCATGCGCGCGCAACCCGTCGAGCGTGCCTGCGTCGGCGCGCGGGGCCGAAGGAGAGGCGCGAAGCTCAGACGACTCGCTCTGCGGGGGCATCGTCTCAGAGTACCACGCCGGGACGCTCGCCACCGATGCGACCGCGCGAGAAAGGACTACGCCGCAGGCGACTTCCGACCGGACGGCGTGCGGAGAGTTCGCACGAACGGCTCGGCGATGCGCTCGGCGGCCCGGTAGGGTGAAAGCGTTCCCGGGGAACCGGCGGCGTCGCGGCCAGCATCCGGATGGATGGGCAGCGTGACCACGCTCTCCGGCAGGATGAGCCCGGCAACAGGAGTTCCCGCATCGATCGCGCTGCCGTCGCGGCGAGCAAGCGTCGCGGGCGCATTCGTCTCAGCATGGCGGTCGAGCGCCTTCAGCAGTTCAGCCTGCTTCGCCTCGGGCAACTTCTTCCAGTCGGCGCGTCCGCGGCACTTCGGGAACGCGCTGCAGCCAAGCCACGGTCCGCGCTTGCCCGAGCGCACGTTGCACACCTTGCCGCACTTCTCGCAGACGACGTCGGGGTCCTGCAGCGGAGGGGCGGACGGCAGCACGATGCGGTCCTTCTTGTCCAGGCGCACCACGTACTTCACGGCCGGATAGTTCGCGCTCGCAATGTACTTGCCGAACTTTCCGCTGCGCAGCACCATCGCCGAGCCATCGACCGGGCACACCATGTCAAGCGCCATGTCGTTCACGGGCGCGCCCTCGTCGTTCAGTCGCGAGGCGAAGTCGCACTCCGGGTAGCCCGAGCAGGAGAGGAACCAGCGTCCGCCGCCCACGCGCTCCTTGGTGCGCTTTCCGCACTTCGGGCAGCCGTACTTCGACCAGCGCCAGAGGGGCACATCGCGCATGCGGGCGAACGACTCCTCGAGGGTCGCGCCCTCGAGCATGCCCTTGATCTCGCGGAGGAGCGCACGCCAATCCTCTTCGTCGGCCTCGACCCGGTCGAGCCGCGCCTCCATGAGACGCGTGTACTCGTAGTCGAAGAGCAGGGGGAACCCGCCGACGAGGAGCGACACCACGGCCTCGCCGAGCGCGGTCGCGTAGAACCGGCGCGACTTCTGCTCGACGTAGCCGCGCTGCGAGATCGTGTTCACGATCGACGCGTAGGTGCTCGGCCGTCCGATGCCGCGCGACTCGAGCTCCTTGACGAGCGACGCTTCCGAGTAGCGCGACGGCGGGGCGCTGAAGCGCTGCAGCGCGTCGATCGAGACGCCCGCGAGCTCCTGCGACTTCTCAAGCTTCGGGAAGGTCGCTTCCTCATCGTCTTCCGCGATGTCCTCGACGAGCTTCAGGTATCCGTCGAACACCACGACGCTGCCAGATGCGCGCACGACGGCGCCCGTCTTCCTGTCGCTGCGCTCGAGTCGCACGGTCGTGAGGTCGTACTGCTTCGGCGCCATCTGGCACGCGATGAATCGACGCCAGACGAGTTCGTAGAGCGCATACTGCTCCGCAGACAGCGACCCGCGCACCATCTCCGGACGGCGCGATGGATCGGTTGGCCGAATCGCCTCGTGCGCTTCCTGCGCGTCCTTGCCCGACGCGAAGAAGTTGGGCTTCTCGGGCAGGTAGCGCTCGCCGTACTCGCGCTTGATGAAGTCGCGCGCCGCGTGGAGCGCCTCGCCCGCAACGTGGGTCGAGTCGGTTCGCATGTAGGTGATGAGGCCCACCGGGCCGCCGCCGATGTCGATGCCTTCGTAGAGGTTCTGCGCGATGCGCATCGTGCGGTCGGTCGAGAAGCCAAGCTCGCTCGACGCTGCCATCTGCATGGTCGAGGTCTTGAAGGGCGGCATCGCGCGACGCGACTTCCGCTCCGTGTCGATCGACACGACCTTGTAGGTGACGCCTGCTCCGACGCTGCCGGAAACCGAGCGGATGAACTTCGCTGCGCCCTTGCCGCGCGGATCCTCGCGAAGGGCGACCGACGCCCTCTCAAGTCCCGCGGCCTCGACGGCCGCCAGGACGACCTGCGACAAGTCGCGCGGATTCGCACTGTCGGCCGCGGCTTCGAGCGCAAGCTCCTTGCCGGCGACCTCGACGAGCTTCGCCTCGAGCACGCCTTGCTTCCCGAGGAACGCGAGGCGGTCCTTCTGCGACGGGGCCTTGCCCTTGTCGTCGCGCTTCGCGAGGAAATCGGCAATCGCCTTCGCAATCGCCCCGCGCTTCGCCACGTCCGGGGAGAGGCGCACGAGGACATCCCACGACTCGCTCGGGATGAACTCGCGAATCTCCTCCTCGCGCTCGACGACGAGCCGCGCAGCGACCGTCTGCACGCGGCCGGCGCTCAGGCCGCCCTGGCGCATGAGACGCCAGAGGAGCGGCGAGATGCCGTAGCCCACGATGCGATCGAGGATGCGACGCGAGTTCTGCGCGTTGACCCGCGCCATGTTGATGGCGCGCGGATGCTCGAACGCTTCCTTGATCGCGCTCTTCGTGATCGCGTTGAAGACCACGCGCTTCGCGCTCGTCGGCTCGACATCGAGCACCTCGGCGATGTGCCAAGAGATCGCCTCGCCCTCGCGGTCCAAGTCTGTCGCGAACCACACTTCGCTCGCGTCCTTCTTGAGCTTGCGCAGCTTGGTCACGGTCTCCCGGCGGTCCGGCGTCACGACATAGGTCGTCGCGAAGCTCTGCATGTCGACGCCGGGAATGTCCATCGGCCTCGGCTCGGATGAAGCCGCCTTCTTGACGCCCTTCTTCGCAACCTTCTTCTTCGCGACATCCTTCGTCGCGCCGGCCTCGGTGCCTTCTGCGCTCTTCTTCTCCGCGCGCTCTGGAAGATCGCGGATATGGCCCTTGCTCGCCTCGACGTGGAACGCGCCGAGTTCCCTCAGGTACTTCTCGATGGTCTTGGCCTTCGCGGGGCTCTCGACGATCACGAGCGCTGCTCCGCCGGCGCTGGCGACAGCGCCGTCGTCCGACGTCGTGCCGGTGCGGGTGCCGGTGCGGGATCGGGTGCGGGGCGCGGCCTTCGAGGCGGCAGCGGACTTGCGGGAGGTGGTCTTCTTGGCTGCCATCGTGTTCCAGGGAGAGACTCTTCTCATACGGACGCGCCGCCGCCGTCATCGGTTCGAACGACTCGATCCGTTGAGCGGAGGGGAGGGGAATAGTGCAGAGCCCCCGCCGAAGTCAAGCGGGGACGGCGTCTCGATGGAGATTTTCGGCGCGCCGCGGCAGGCCTCCCGGGGGCCAAGGCGCGTGCGTGCGCACGCGTGTGCTCACGCGCGTGTGCGCATGCGCGCGAGGCGCGCAAGCGCGCCGCACACGCGATCCGCGAGCTCGGCGGACGTTGTCAACTCGTCGCACGCAACGGCGATCGACGGCTCGAGCGCGCGGAAGCGCTTCAACCACGTGCGTTGCTGCTTCGCGAGGCGACGCGATCGGATCTTCGTCGACTCAGCAGCCTCGTCGAGCTCGCGCTCGCGCGGTCGACGCGTCCCGTCGCCGAGAACCGCGAGGAGTTCCTCGTATCCGCACGCAGCCCGCGCCTGCGCGCAGAGCCCGCCGGAAGCGGCAAGCCGGGCGACCTCCTCGACGAAGCCCTGCTCGAACATCCGGCGGACACGCAGGTTGATGCGACGGTTGATGGCCTCGACGGGCCAGTCGAGCGTCACCGCGAAGAGGTCGGTTCTCCGCGGCGTGAGACCCGCCTCGTCCCACGCGGTGCGCCGATCGGTCGCGCGCCCGCCGGTCGCGTGCGCGATCTCAAGCGCGCGCGTGACGCGGCGACGGTCGTTCGGATGAAGCCGTGCCGCCGCGGCCGGGTCGATCGCGAGGAGCCGCGCGTGCAGTTCGGCGCTCTCGATCGACTCGAGCGACGCGCGGAACGCAGGATCGGCCGCGGGCGCCTCGTCGAGGCCCTCGAGAAACGCGCGAATGTAGAGGTTCGTCCCGCCGACGATGATCGGCACGCGGCCGCGCGACTCGATGGCGGCGACCGAACGGTCGGCGGCGGACAGCCAGCGCGCCACCGTGAAGCCTTCCTCCTGCGCATCCACGAGATCGATGCAGTGGTGGGGGATCTCGGCGCGCTCCGCATGCGAGGGTTTCGCGGTCCCGATGTCCATTCCGCGGTAGACCTGCATCGAGTCGGCGCTGACGAGCTCGCCATCGAGCCGCCTCGCAAGTTCCATGGCGAGATCGCTCTTCCCACCGGCGGTCGGGCCGAGGATCACGACGACTCGACGCGCCGCCTCCCCGCGCGCAGGCGTGAGGTCGCGCGCCGCGTCGTAGCCGTCGCGCGACCGATCGTCGCCGCCGTCAGACATCGTCGATCGCATCGAGGCAGACGAGATGCTTCCCTTCGAGGACTTCGAGGCTGGCACCGCCGCCGGTCGACACGTGCGAAAGCTGTTCGGCAAGCCCGAATTCCTCGACCGCCGCAGCGGTGTCGCCGCCACCGGCGATCGTCGTCGCGCCGGCCTTGGTCGCATCGACGACCGCGGCCGCGACTGCGCGGGTTCCCGCGTCAAACGGCGGCATCTCGAAGACGCCCATCGGGCCGTTCCACACAACCGTCTTCGAGGAGCGGATTGCAGCGCCGAAACGCTCGCGCGTCGCGGGACCGATGTCAAGCCCCATCCATCCATCGGGAATCGCGCCGACGACGGTCGTGGTCTCGCTGCCGGGCTTGAACTCGCGGCCGCAGGCGTGGTCGGTCGGAAGGAGGAACTCGCAGCCCTTCGCGGCCGCCTTCGCGAGGAGTTCACGCGCGAGATCCACCCGATCCTGCTCGACGAGGCTGTTGCCGGTGGCGACGCCCTGCGCCCGGAGGAACGTGTACGCCATGGCTCCGCCGACGATCAGTCGGTCGACCTTCGACATGAGGTTCTCGATCGCGAGGATCTTGTCGGACACCTTTGCGCCGCCGAGAATCGCGAGGAAGGGTCGCTTCGCGTCGGCGATCCGTGCGATCAGGTACTCAAGCTCCGCGTCGAGGAGGAAGCCGGACACGCACGGCGCGCCGCGCGCGCGCATCGCCAGCGGCAGGGCATGCATCGAGGCGTCCGTGCGGTGGCTCGTTCCGAAGGCGTCGTTCACGTAGACGTCGCAGAGCCCGGCGAGCTTCGCGGCGAATCCCGAGTCGCCCTTCTTCTCGCCTTTGGAGAATCGCAGATTCTCAAGGAGGACGACGCCGCGATCGGGCATGGCGTTCACCGCCGCGCGCGCAGCGTCGTCGGTGCAATCCTGCGACGGGAATAGGACGCCATGCGGCGCGTCGCTCCCGAGGAGTTCGGCAAGACGCTTCGCCACAGGTGCGAGCGAGAACTCGGCCTCGTAGCCCTTTCCCTCGGGGCGGCCGAGGTGGCTCGCGAGCACCGCTCGTCCGCCTCGCGAGAGGACCGAGCGCAACGTGGGCAGGCTTGCCTTGATCCGCCGGTCGTCGGTGATCGCGCCGCCGTCCATGGGAACGTTGAAATCCACCCGGACGAACACTTTCCGCCCGGAAACCTCGACCTGATCGATTCGCTTCTTACGCATGGGCGCCACTATACGAAAGACCACAGGGGCGAAGCCTCCTCCCAAGCCCCGGAGGAAGGCGAGCCGCAGACTCCCGCCGCCGGTGCCAACGCCCGATTCCACCGAACGCACGCCTCGAACCCCGCCCGACCGGCGGTATACTCTTCCGCTCTCTGGCGCCCGCGAACCCGCGCGCCGCCCGCGTGACGAAGGACCCAAGCATGACCAGCATGTTCCGCAGCCTCGCCGTTCGATCGCTCCTCGCACTTGCGCTCACCGCCGGCCTTGCCGCGCCGCTTGCCGCAACCAGCGCTGCCCGCGCCCAGGACGAGTCCGAGTCGGAAGGCGGCACCGAGGAGAAGCCCGTTCTGGTCTTTGAGAAGGGCGCGGAGGGCGCCGAGGTCGTCGCTGGCGAGAACATCATCGGCCAGACGGTCGATCCGAACAAGACGTACATGTTCTTCGTCTACAACACGCAGTCCCCGGGCGCGACGGCGCACCTCCTTGACATCGCGGCGCTGCAGCGTCGCTTCAAGGACGACGGACTCGTCGCCGTCGGGATCTCCGGAGAGCCGAAGGCGCGAGTCCGGTCGTACCTCACGGCGCAGGCCGGGCTTTCCAACCTCATCATGATTCGCGCCAACATCGAGGGCCTTGACCAGATCACGAAGGGCGTGCCGATGAACCTGATGCCGGTCTCGCTCATGCAGAAGGGTAAGTACGTCTGGCGCGGAACGGCCACCGACCCATCTTTCCCGCTGAGCCTTGCGGTCGTCCTCTCGGGCCGCTACGACCCCGAGATCCTCGCGAAGGGACAGCCGGCCTACCGGGCTGCGCTCGACGCGATCAAGCTCAAGAACTTCCGCGACGCCTACCGCCACTTCGACACCATGATGTCCATCGACCAGAAGGTCTTCGGCGAGGCCGCGATCATGAAGTACGTCAGCATGATCCGAGACGCGAAGGACGCCGCCGGCGCCCGCAAGTGGGGCGAGGAAGTGCTGGTCAAGTACGCCGACGACCGCGTGACGCTGATGCAGCTGGCCACCACGATTATGACGAGCGACGACATCAAGGAGCGCGATGCGGAACTCGCCATGAAGGCCGTCGACGCGCTCGCGACGCAGCTCTCGGCGTCGAGTCCGCGCGTCCTGCGCCTGCGTGCGTCGATCCTCGCCGCGCTCGGCAAGTTCCAGGAGGCTCAGGAGCTTCAGTACGAGGCGTGGCTTGCGGCGGAGCCGGCCGACAAGGCCGACAACAAGCGCCTCCTCGACGCCTACCGCCGCCGCGCGCGCGAGCTGAAGACCTCGGGCTCGGGGTCCGAATCGGGTGTGAAGAGCGGGGCGACCACCACCGAGGAAGCGCCCGCCTCCGGCACGCCGTGATTCGCGCAACGCCGACGCCACCCGCCGTGGAGCCGACTCGCACCAGCATCGCATCTGCGTCCCCCGGATTCGGGGGACGCTCTGCTTCGCGCCTCGTTGGCAAGGATGTGCTCGTCGCGCCGTCGATCCTGTCGGCCGACTTCGCGCGCCTCGGCGACGAGTGCCGCGCCGCCCTTGCCGCGGGCGGCGACCTGCTGCACGTCGATGTGATGGACGGCCACTTCGTGCCGAACCTCTCGATGGGTCCGGCCATCTGCGGGGCCGTCCACAAGGCGATCCCCGAAGCGATCCTCGACGTCCACCTCATGGTGACAGACCCGGCTGCGTACATAGAGCCATTCGCGAAGGCAGGCGCCGCGCACATCACGTTTCATGTCGAGGTCGTGCGCGACCCCGCGCCACTGATTGAATCGATCCACGCGCTGGGCCTCTCGGCGGGACTTGCGATCAACCCGAACACCCCGGCCGAGGCGATCTTCCCGTGGCTTGACGCGGTCGACCTCGCGCTCGTGATGAGCGTGCATCCAGGGTTCAGCGGCCAGTCGTTCATCGCGTCGGTGCTGCCGAAGACAAAGGCCATCCGCGAGCGCGCGCGCCCCGGCCTGCGCATCCAGATGGAT
>JBIKXP010000091.1:0-11922 GCA_044355685.1 Phycisphaerales bacterium | reverse complement strand
TCTCGCGCTCGACCGCGACGAGCGCCGGAATGCCGAGCCCTTCCTCGAACCGCGCCCGCAGCGTGGCGCCCGGGCCCTTCGGCGCGACGAGCGCGACGCCGAGGTCCGCCCGCGGCGCGATGAACCCGAAGCGAATGGCAAACCCGTGCACGAACCCGACCACGGCGCCCTTCGGAAGCGCGTCCTCGATCCACTTGCCCCACGCGGCGGGCTGGGCTTGGTCGGGCAGCGCCACGATCGCGAGGTCCGCCCGCGCAGCGGCTTCGGCAAGCGTGCCCGCCTCGAAGCCCTCTCGCTTCGCCAAGGCGACCTTCTCCGAACCCGGGCGCCCGCCTACGACGACCGAAAGCCCCGAGTCCCGGAGATTCAGGGCGTGGGCGCGGCCCTGGTTCCCGTAGCCAAGCACGGCGATGGTCCGGCCGCGGAGCGCGTCGATCGAGACGTCTGCGCTGCGGAGAATCGCACCCTCTGCCTTGGGATTGGTGCCGCCTGCTGGCATGAGCGACAGCGTAGCGCGGCGGCGTGCCACATTCGGGTATGCCGCCGTGGCAATGGGTTGGTTTGCAGCGGTCGAGTTTGGTTTTCCTGAAGTTCCGAGAGCCGATCACCGATGGGGGAAGAACGGGGTGCATTCGCGGCCCGTTCCCTCCGATGCCAAGCCGAACTCCTCGCAGCCGATCCGAGCGCTTCACCGTCGAACCGATGTACTCGTCGGTCTCGGTCGTCCACAAGGGGCGTGAAGCCGGCGACGGCCACGTCTACGAGGTCGGGCTTGAGGGCGTGCGCCTTGAACTCGACGAAGCGCTCCCGAAGCGCGCGCCCGTCGAACTCGAGATCAATCTTCCCGGCTGCACCGAATCGATCGCCGCCCGCGGGCGCGTGGTCGAGGTATTCGACGTCTCCGACGACCCAGGCCCGCGCCGGATGGTGGTCGAGTTCGAGAGCTTCAAGGAAGGCGCCGAGGATGCGCTGAAGCGCTACCTCTCGCAGAAGTGGCTGAAGCGTGCGGACAGTCAGCCAACCGCGCCGGCAACGGCGCCGAGCACGGCCTCCGCGTCGACCGTCTCCACGAAGGCGAAGTCGGCGAGCGCCGCGTAAAGCGGCCGCCGTCGCCGCGCCACGTCCTCGACTTCATCGACGACTCCGGCCGCGGTCAGGCTCGGACGATTGCCCACGTTCGCACGAAGGCGCGATTCGAGCGTCGACAACGGGGGGTCGAGGAACACGACAACGGCACGGCCTGATTGCCGAAGCGCATCGATCATCGCGGCGACACCGGGCGCGGTCGGCGTCCCGCCACCGAGCGCGATCACGCGGGGCGCTGCATCGACTGCGATACGAAACGCGCGCGACTCCGCCTCGCGGAACGCCGCTTCGCCCGCTGCGCGGAAGGCATCGCCCGCAGACGCGAACCCGAGTTCGCGGGCGGTCCCGTCGTCGAGATCGACAAACTCGGCCCCAAGGGCGGAAGCAAGTGCCGCGCCGAGCGTGGTCTTGCCCGATGCACGCAGGCCGATCAGAAGGAGATGCTGCCGCATGGCGGGCAGGGTAGCGGGGCCCCAAAGGGTGGCACCGCCAAAAAGGACAGCACCGCACTGTGGCGCGGTGCCGGAGTTCACGATGGGGTCAACGACAGGATACCTGTCGGGGAGGCCCGATCAGCGGACGCGAATCTTGCGACCGTGGCGGCGCTTCGAGTTGATGATCTTGCGGCCCTTGCGCGTGGACATGCGCTTGCGGAAGCCAGTGGCTCGGACCTTCTTGATGCGGCTGATCTTGTGCGGGTAATGCATAGCGGCCTCTTCTGTCGGGTCGATGACGATAGCAGAGCGAGCGGCCCGCCGCAAGGGGTTGTCGTTCGCAGACCGTCCCTCGGATCCGGCGTCGGCGGGGGGCGCGGGTCAGTTGGCCGTCCGGGTGCCGCCGACGGGCCGGGAACACGGATGCCGCCGTGCCGCGGCCTCGCCGCGCGCGCGGACAGCGGGGGGATTTCGCCGAAATATCCGCGCATCCTGCAAGGAAATGTCGATCAATGCCTACTGGGTTGGCCTACTGGGTTGGCCTACTGGGTTGCCCGATCCGACCTCAGACGATCGTTCGGGCCGTACGGTGTCACGACGCACGCGAATGATGCCAGTCCTCCAGTCGCCGCGACGGTCGCGACGCTTGGAGCGCCAGCATCGTCCGCGCTCTAAAGGCGAGGGCCGGGTTTCCCGGCGCAGAACATGGACGACGCAGTTCCGCTCGAGGTCATCGAGCAGCGAATCGGTTATCGGTTCAACGACCGCGCCCTTCTGGCGCAGGCGCTTGTACACGCATCCATTGCATCGGTCCGCACCGCCAGCAACGAGCGGCTCGAGTTCCTCGGCGACGCCGTGCTCGGCGCGATCGTCTGCGAGCATCTCTACCGGCGCTTTCCCGAGGAGCTCGAGGGCGAGCTCACCAAGATCAAGTCGAACGCCGTGAGCCGACGCGTCTGCGCCGAACTCGCCGTCGAGCTTGGACTCGCCGATGCGGTTCAACTCGGGAAGGGGATGGGTGGCCGCACGCAGCTGCCGCAGTCGCTGCTTGCCGCGCTGTTCGAATCGGTGATCGGCGCCATGTACCTCGACGGCGGCATCGAGCCCGCACGCATGCTCGTGCTACGTCTTCTCGACCGCTGCATCGATGAATCCGCGCGTTTTGGACACCAGCAGAACTTCAAGAGCGTGCTCCAGCAGACCCTCCAGCGGCGGGAGCTCGGGACGCCCGTCTACGCAGTGCTCGACGAGAGGGGCCCCGACCACGCGAAGAGCTTCGAGATCTGCGTCGAATTGGGTGAACGGCGGTTCCCGGGCTGCTGGGCGACAAGCAAGAAGGCGGCCGAACAGGCGGCCGCGCTCGAGGCCTTGGTCGAACTCGGAATCGTCGAGCGCAACGAGGCCGGCGAGATTCGCGTGCTTCCCGACGCGGAGCGGACGCCCGCTAGCGAAGGATGATCCAACCGATCAGCAGCGCGTCGGCCACGACCGCCACGATGATCGCCGCTGCCCACGTCCACGCGACAGCGGCACGAGAGCCACTCGGCGAGGGACGAGGAACCACGGCGATCGCCTCGGCTGCCGCCTCGAGCGTCTCGCCCCGGCGGGCGCGATCCTGCACGATCGCCACGATCAGATTCGCATCGAACGCGCGGATGCCGATCCGCTGCGCGAGCGCGAGGACTCGCTTGCGGTCCTCGAACGCGAGCACGGCGCCCTGGAGCGCATCCTGCGTCGCCTTCGCCAGCATCCAGCGGGGATCTGCCGGATCGAGCACGTCGCGGCGCACGCTGTCGCGCGCGCGGAGCATTTCCTCGGATACGGCGCGCCGCGAAGCGGCGTCGGCGACGGGGCGGCCGCGCGCCGCTTCGTTCACAACCGAACGAACGCGTGGGCCGCGCTGCCCTGTGGGCATCGGCTCTCTCCGCGTGAGTTTCGGGTTGCGATTGGTGGCCACTGCGAGGCTTTCGGATGCAGCGTGTTCGACTGTCGTAACGAGGGCGATTGCGACGGATATTCCGTCCGCAACGCCTCTGACGCCGAGTCTACGCCTACCCCACGGAAGTGCGAGTGGACTTGAATATTTTCGCGAGAAACGCAGATGGACCTGCCCGCAAAGACGGAATCGGGCAAGAACTGCCGCAGGTTACAAGTCATGCGAGCACATACTTGGCGCCGTGACGCACGTACTTGGCGCCGTGACGCACGTACTCGGCGCCGTGACGCACGTACTCGGCGCCGTGACGCACTTACTCGGCGCCGTGACGCACGAGCCGGCCCTCGACGAGGAAGAAGGTGTCCTCCGCGATCGCCGTCACGATGTCGGCCAGGCGCTCGACGCGCTGTCCGATCGAGATGAGTTCGATCGCGGCGGCCGTCTTCTCGACCTCGTTCTCGATCCAGTCCCGCGCCCAGGCGACCACTTCCCGGTTGAGGCTGTCGATGAAGTTGTCGGCGCGGCGGATCTCGAGGCAGAGCTTGCTATCGCTGTTCGAGAAGGCGACCAGAACGTCGCGCAGCATCGCGAGCGCGCCCTCGGCCATGCGCACGAGCGTGGCGGGGTAGCGGTAGTTGCCCGACTCGACGAGCCGGATCACGCGCTTGGAGACGCCCTTGCACATGTCGGCGATGCGCTCGAGCTCGTTCGAGACGCGCATCGTCGTAAGGATGAGGCGGAGGTCGCTCGCGACCGGACTTCCGAGCGCAAGCAGGCGCGTGCACTCGTTCTCGAGCGCGAGCTGCATCTCGTCGATCTCGGCGTCGCCCGCGCGGATCTGGCGCGCAAGCTCGACGTCGCCGTCGCGGATGACGTCGATGACGCTGGCCACGCGCTGCTCGACGAGCGCGCCGAGGGCGAGCAGGTTGCGGCGGAGATCGATGACCCTGGACTGAAGGTTGACTGCCATGGCGTTCCCTCGCTCTCTTCTCAGCCGAAGCGGCCGGTCACGTAGTCCTCGGTCTGCTTGTTCCTTGGCGTCGTGAAGATCTTCTCGGTGTCGCCCACCTCGATGAGCGCGCCCTCGTAGAAGAAGGCCGTCTGGTCGCTCACGCGGGCGGCTTGCTGCATGTTGTGGGTGACGATCACGATCGTATAGCGGTCGGCGAGCGTCTCGATGAGCTCCTCGATCGCCAGCGTCGACTTCGGGTCGAGCGCCGAGCACGGCTCGTCCATCAGCAGGACTTCCGGCCCGACGGCGATCGCGCGCGCAATGCAGAGGCGCTGCTGCTGGCCGCCCGAGAGGCTCAGCGCGGAGGCGTGGAGCCGGTCCTTGACCTCGTTCCAGATCGACGCCTGGCGAAGGCTCTGCTCAACAAGCTGGTCGAGTTCGGAGCGCGAGTACTTCTTGTGGAGCCGGGGGCCGAACGCGACGTTGTCGTAGATCGACTTCGGGAAAGGGTTCGGCTTCTGGAACACCATGCCGACGTTGCGGCGCAGTTCGACGACGTCGAGCGACTTCGAGAGCAGGTCGGTGCCGTGCAGCTCCAGCGTTCCCTCGGCGCGCGCCGAGGGAATCGTGTCGTTCATACGGTTGATCCACCGCAGGAACGTGCTCTTGCCGCAGCCGGAGGGGCCGATGAAGGCGGTCACGCGCTGGGCCGGGATGTCGAGCGCGAGGTCCTTGAGCGCCTGGAACGACCCATACCAGCTCGAGAAGCCGCGCACGGTGATCGCCGTGGTGGTCGGCGTCGTGGGCGCGCTGTGGCCGATCGTCGGCGCAGGCAGCCCGCCGAGGCCGTGCGAGGCCGGCTTTGAGCCCGTCGTGGTTGTGGTTCCGGTCTCAGGGTTCATGTGGCCTGACCTTGGGGGAGCAACATGCATGATAGCGCTCACAGGAGCGGCTTCTGCAGTTTTTGACGGATGAAGACGGCCACGCCGTTGAAGGCGAGGAGCACGATGAGCTGCACGATGATGGCGCTCGCGGCGAGGTCGTGGAATCCGGCCTGCGGTCGCTGCGCCCAGTTGAAGATCTGAAGCGGGAGCACGGAGAAGTCGCTCATCAGGTTGTTCGGCGTCGCCATCAGGAAGAGCGCGCTCCCGACGACGAGAAGCGGGGCACTCTCGCCGATCGCACGGCTCATGGCGAGGATCGCGCCGGTCATGATGCCAGGGACAGCGGCGGGAAGCGTCATGCCCCAGACCGTCTGCCAGGTCGTCGCGCCGAGTGCGAGCGCGCCCGAGCGGAGCGACGGAGGAATCGCGCGCAGCGCCTCCTGCGTCGAGATGATCACGATCGGCAGGATCACGAGCATCAGGGTCAGGCCGCCGGCCAGCACGCTCGAGCCGAAGGGGAGCCGAAAGTAGAAGAGGCCGTCGGGGTTGCCGAACTCGACGCCGGCGTCCGCGCCGGTGCCGAATGCGCCGAACATGCGCGCGAATGCGGTCAGGCCCAAGATTCCGTAGACGATGCTGGGCACGCCCGCGAGATTCAGGATGTTGGTCTGGATGAAGCGCGTGAACCGCGTCCGGCGCGCAAACTCCTCGAGGTAGATCGCAGTGCCGACGCCAAGCGGAAGCGCCACGAGGCCGCAGATGGCGCACACCCACACGGAGCCCCAGAGGGGAACCAGGATGCCGGCGTTGTCGGGTTTGCGCGACGCGCGCTGCGTGACGAAGTCCGCGTCGAGCGTCGACCAGCCCTGCCAGACGATCGAAATGAGGAGAATCGCCAGCGCGAGGACGGCGAGATTGGTTGCGATGAGGCAGAGCCAGAGGAACGCGCGGTTCTGGAAGAGGCGGCTTGCCGCCGAGCGAGGCGCGGCCATCAGTCGTACTCCTCGCGGAACCGGCGCAGGATGTACTGGCCGAGCATGGTGAGGATGAACGTGATGCAGAAGAGCGTGGCGCCCACGGCGTAGCTCGACTGGTACTCGACGCTACCCGCCGGCGCGTCGCCGCCGAAGATCTGCGCCATGTAGCCGGTCATCGTCTGCGTCTCTGAAGCCGGGTTGAAGGTGAGGCGGGCGAGGTTGCCGGCCGCCAGCGCCACAATCATCGTTTCGCCGATCGCACGCGAAAGGGCGAGCAGGAACGCCGCGACGACGCCGGAGAGCGCGGCGGGCAGCACCACCTTCACCGAGACGTCGAAGCGCGTGCCTCCGAGCGCGAACGCGCCGTCACGCAGGCTCCTCGGCACGGCGCGCAGCGCATCCTCCGAGAGCGAGCAGACGATCGGGAGGATCATGATGCCCATCGCGATGCCGGCCGCGAGCGCGTTGTAGCCGCCGAAACTCACCGGCGATTCCGTCGTACCGAGGCCTTCGAGCAGCGGGTTCAGCCTTTGGAGCGTCGGCGTGATGAACATCAGCGCGAAGAAGCCGTAGACGACGGTTGGGATGCCGGCGAGGATCTCGAGCGCGGGCTTCAACACGGCGCGCACGCGCGGGCTCGCATACTCGCTCAGGTAGATCGCCGTGATGAGCCCGATCGGAAGCGCGATCGAGGCCGCGATCATCGTGACGAGAAGGGTTCCCGAGACAAGCGGCCAGATGCCGAAGTGCTTCTCGGCGCCGAGGAGCGGGTTCCACTCGAGGCTTCCGAAGAACTCGCCGATCGAGACGTCGGGAAAGCTGAAGAAAATGAGCGTCTCGCGGGCGAGGACCACGAGGATCGAAAGCGTGACGAAGATCGAGAAGGTGGCCGCGACGGCAAGCGAGCCGACGATGACGCGTTCGCGCATCCTGCGGGCGGCGACCGACTTAGGGCGACCGATCTTGGAGAGGTCGACCATCGTGGGGAGGTTGGACGGCGCGGTCGTCACGGGGTGGATGGGGGAGGGGGCGTCGGGTCCGGCAGGGTCGGAGCGGCAATCTACCCGCGAAGCGCGCCCGTCTGCTTGGCTTCGGTTCGGGCTTTGTGAGGACTGCGGGAAAGACACCGCGGCGGCTCTCGCCGCCGCGGTGCGGGGGGTGCTGGATTACTTGTAGAACTCGGCGATCGAGCCGGTGACGTGGTCGCCCTTCTCGTCGATGAACTGCGAGCCGGTGCGGCCGTTCGTCCAGTTTGCGCGGACGCGCGAATAGACGGCGTCGGGCAGCTTCACGTAGCCGACCTCGCCGGCGAGCTTCGCGACGTTGGTCAGGTAGAAGTCGACGAAGGCCTTCACCTCGGGCTTGCCGGCGCTGGCCTTGCTGACGTAGATGAAGAGCGGGCGGCTGAACGGCGCGTACGAGCCGTCCTCGATCGACTCGACCGTCGGCATCACGGCGCCCTTGCCGCCATCGATCGCGACGGCGCGGACCTTGTCCTTGTTCTCGAAGTAGTAGGCGCAGCCGAAGAAGCCGATCGCGCCCTCGTCGCCGGTCACGCCGCGCACCAGGACGTTGTCGTCCTCGGAGACGCTCATGTCGCTGCGGATCGCACCGTCCTTGCCGACGACGACTTCCTTGAAGTAATCGAAGGTTCCCGAGTCGGTGCCGGGCGAGTAGACCTTGATCGGAGTCGCCGGCCAGGATGGATCGACGTCCTTCCAGGTCTTCGCGCTGCCGGAGGCGCTGTAGATCTTCTTCACCTGCGCAACGGTGAGCGAGGTTGCCCACGTGTTCTTCGGGTTGACCACGATGGTCAGGCCGTCGAAGGCGATGGGAACCTCGATGAACTCGATCTTCGCCTTCGCGGCGAGATCGAACTCGCTCTTCTTGATCGGGCGCGACGCGTCGGCGATGTCGATCTCACCGGCGATGAAGCGCTTGAAGCCGCCACCCGTGCCGCTGACGCCGACGGTGACGCGCACCTTGGGGGCGGCGGCGTTGAACTCTTCGGCGACGGCTTCGGTGATCGGATAGACGGTCGAGGAGCCGTCGATCTTGACGACGCCCTTCAGGTCCTTGAGGTTTGCGTCTTGCGGCGCTGCTGCGAGCAACAGGCCTGCGGTGGCGACGAGTGCGCTGGCGGAAAGGAAGCGGTTCATCATGTGGTCCTCTGGTTTGCGTGCGCGATGGATCGTGCGTGCGGTGCGGTCGGAACGTTGTGCCTCGGGCGGGTGGGTTCGGAGCGATCGCCACGATGGAGCTCGGCCGTCGACGGTGCGGACAATCCGCGCATTCCTGCGTCGCCGAGCGCCTTCGGGGCGCGTCGTCGTCCGACAGTCGGCGGGCGTCGCGAGACCCCGTCCACGGTCGGACGGCGGTAGATTCGCGGCGGTTTATGTGGATTTGGTCAAGGAAATGTTTGATCCGCCAGAATCCGACGGGATCTGGGTCTGCGCGGTGCGGCGCGGGAGGATCAGCGAGAAGCAACTCCCGCTCCCGACTTGGCTTGCGACATCGACGCTGCCGCCGTGGATCGTCGCGATGTGCTTCACGATCGCGAGGCCGAGCCCTGTTCCGCCCTGCGTCCGAGCCCTCGCCTTGTCAACCCGGTAGAAGCGCTCGAAGAGGCGCGGCAGGTGCTTCGAGGCGATGCCGGGACCATGGTCGTGGACCGAGATGCGGGCGTGCTCGCCGGCGAGCTCGCAGGTGATCCTGACCTCGGTTCCCTCTCCCGAGTAGCGGATGGCGTTTGAGACGAAGTTCGCGAGTGCCTGCTCGATGAGCGATCGGCACCCGTCGATCTCCGCGTCGTCGGGGATGTCGATCGCGATGCGGATCGCGCGCGCGGCGGCGGCCGACTCGAGCGCCTCAACCACGTTGCGCGCGACATCGCGGAGGGCGACGCGCTCGAACGTGATCGTGTGGCGCGCCTCGGGCTCCTCGAGGAACGCGAGGGTCAGGATGTCCTCGACGATGCCCGAGAGGCGCACCGTGTTCCGGTGCACGATCTCGAGGAACTTGCGCAGGCGCGTGGGATCGTCGAGCTCGACCTGAAGCAGCGTCTCGACGTAGCCCTTGATGTTCGTGATCGGCGTGCGCAGCTCGTGCGAGACGTTCGCCGCGAATTCGCTGCGCATCGACTCGAGCCGGCGCATGCGCGTCACGTCGACGAGGCTCACGACGAGCCCGGGCGGCTGCGAGTCATGGTGCAGCGGTTCGCAGGAAATCTGCAGCTCGAGCGGCGCATCGAGCTCGAGATGGAGTTCGTCGTGGAGGCGGCCATCCGCGGCGAAGGCGCGCGCGACGGCCCGGTTCAGCGCAGGCTGGCGCACCACTTCCTGCAGCAGGCGGCCGCGCGCTGTGCGCGCATCGAAGAGGAGCAGCCGCTCGGCGGCGGGGTTCGAGCTGGCGATCCGCTGGAGATGATCGAGCGCGATCACCGCGATCGGCGTGGCGCGCAGGACGCGCTCGATCTCGCGGAAGCGGTCCTCGACGCGCTGGTTGCGCTCTCGCTCGGCGCGGATGCGGCGGAGTGCGCCGCTGGCGACGTCGTCGAGCAGCGGGAAGCGTTCCTCGCCGCGGGACGATCCATCCTCTTCGCCGAGCGTCCGGTGAAGTCGATGGGCGCTGCGCCTCCGGACCACCGTGGTCACGAGCCATCCGAGCCCCAGCGCGCCGGCGATGAGCCACGGAAGGAGCGAGTCCTGGTCGATGCCGCCGCCGGCCGGCGCCGCGCCCATCGGCGCGATGCTTGCGAGTACCGGGTTCCACGCGACGCCGCACGTGGCTTCGCGGTGCTCGCGGTGCTCGTGGTGCTCGTGGTCCTCGAGGGTCGGGCTGCTTCGTCGTGTCACCGAGGACATGGTAGTCCCGGGAAGGTGCCTCAGGCTCAGGCTCGGCGCGCGACGTCGGGATCGTGCGTTGCGCTCGACATGCTCGCGAGGCTCGCTCACTTCTCGTCTTCGTCGGTTCCTTCGGAGAATCGGTATCCAACCCCGCGCACGGTCTCGACGCAGTCGGACAGCGCGTCGAGCTTCCGGCGCAGCGCCGTCACGTGGACGTCGACGGTGCGGCTCGAGAGAACCGTGCTCTTTCCGTGGACCGCGGCAATGATCTGGTCGCGGGTGCGCACGAAGCCCGGACGGCTCGCGAGGTAGTGGAGGATCCCGAACTCGGTCAGGGTCAGGTCGATCTTCTTCGACTCGACGAGTACCTCGTGGCGGTCGATGTCAATGACGAGTTTGCCGCCAAGGAGCACCAGCCGGTCAGAGCGCGTCGGAACTTCCTCGACCGGACCGTTGCGCCGCAGCACGTTGCGGAGGCGGGCCATGAGCACGCGCGGGCTAAACGGCTTGGTGACGTAGTCGTCTGCGCCTAGTTCGATGCCGGTGACGATGTCGGCCTCCTCGCCCTTCGCCGTCACCATCACGATCGGAATCGAGCGGGTTTCGTCGTTCTGCTTGAGCCGGCGGCAGACCTCGAGGCCATCGAGGTCCGGCAGCATGAGATCGAGCACGATGAGGTCGGGCTTCTCGCGCCGCATCAGCTCGAGCGCGAGGCGGCCGCTGTGGATCGTCCGCGCGCGCAGGCCTGCACGCTCGGCGTGAAACTCGATGAGTTCCGCGATCTCGGGTTCGTCCTCGACGATGAGTACTTGTGCCTTCGCGGTTGCCATGCCCTGTAGGGTACGGATCGAAGCGCGCCGGCTGTCAAGAAAGGGTGAAGAGTCGATTCAGAGAGGGTCGGAACGGCCCGGAATCGCGCAATGTCACCGTCCGATCACCGCCGACTCGGGCACCGCGGACTCGACGCCCGTCACCTGCTTAAGCGAGAAGCGCACGCCGTCGTCGGCGAGGGCGCCGAGCACCGCGATCGCGGCGGCTTCGCGCATATGGCACGGAATTCCCGCGTGCACATCGCTCGTTTCGACGGGCGAACCCGAGAGTTGCGCAAGGCGATCGCAGAGGATGCGGTGTCGAGCCGAGCCGCCGGCGACGACGATGGACGCGCTGGGAGCGTGGCCTGCGGCCGCGAGCCCGTCCGCGAGCATGCGCGCGACGGCTTCCACCACGGTGGCGCAGGCGTCCTCGGGCGAGAGGTCATCGGTGCGTTCGATCGCCTGGGCTGCCTCGTCGCCGGAACCAAGCGACCGATGCCCGTGCGCGGCCAGTGCCCGCAGTGGCTCCATCGCCATCTCGGCGATCGCGGCGGCGATCGGCTCATCCGGACGACCTTGCCTGGCCGCACGCCCGTCCTCGTCGAACGCGCGGCCGAGGCGCGTGCGCGCCACGCGGTCGAGGAGATGGTTGCAGGGGCAGAGGTCGAGGCCGCGGATCGCATCGGGGCCTTCGCCTCGCGCGGGCAACAGCGTCGCATTCGCGAATCCTCCGAGGTTGAGGATGGTCTTCGCGCGTGCATCCTCGCCGTAGAGAATGAAGTCCGCGAGCGGCGTGATGGGCGCGCCCTGACCGCCGGAACCGAGGTTCGACGCGCGCAGGTCGTAGCGCACGGGGCACCCGAGGCGCACCGCGACAGGCCAGGGATTCACGAGCTGCCACGAGAGCGGCGGCGCGTGCACAACGGTCTGTCCATGCAGCACGACGAGGTCGGGGCGGACGCTGGCCGCCTCGCACAGCAGTTCGATCGCCTCGGC
>JBIKXP010000090.1:0-11946 GCA_044355685.1 Phycisphaerales bacterium | reverse complement strand
AACACTCTCTACAACTGGGTGATTCCGCTCGAAGTCGCGAGTCGCTGGTTTGAGCAAGCCGGGTTCGAGACGCCGACGCTTCTCAACAGCCGCGAGACGAACGTGTGCGGACATCACCTGCTCGCAAAGCGCGTTCGCTGAGGCGTGGCCACCGCGCCGCGGCCGGCGTCAGCGCCGGAGGAACGGGTAGCAACGAAGCGTCTCGTCGACCATCCGGTCGAGCGAGAAACGGCTGGCAATGAAGCCTGGCCCTGCCGCGGACATCCGCGCGCGAAGCGCTGCGTCGTCGAGCACGCGCGAGAGCGCGAGAACGAGACCATCCGCATCGGCAGGATCGAGCAGGAACCCGGTTTCGCCATCGGCGACGGCCTCGGGCGAACCTCCCGCCGTGGTCGCGACGACCGGACAACCAAGGTGTGCCGCCTCGAGCAAGATGTTTGGCGTCCCCTCGTGGAGCGCGGCGTGCAGCAGGGCGTCGCTTGCGGAAAGAAGCGCGGGAACATCGCTTCGTCGGCCGAGGATGCAGAGCGTGCCCGCTGCCACGAGATCGCGCGCGGCGTCCGCGAAGCGGTCGGCAAGCAGGCCCTCGCCCGCATGGAAGAACCGGACGTGGGGCCGATCGCGCGCGATTCGACGCACGACCTCGAGCCAGAGCATCGGCTGCTTCTCCTCGGACAGCCGGAAGACTCCGCCCACGAGAAGCGTGTGCCTCGCTCCCTGCCCAAGGGGCAACAGCTCGGCCCTGAGTCGCAGTGTCTCGTCTGGCGCAGGATGCTTGATCCAGTCCGGATCGATTCCGTTCAGCACGACCCGGAAAGCCTCGGGCGAGCAGCCCATCCACTCGGCGTAATCCGCGGCGCCAGCCCGGCTGTTGTTGATCATGGTCACCCGCGGACATGACGCGAGCAGCTGATACCACTCGCGGAACCACGGCTGGTCGAGATAGGGGAAGTGCGATGGATTGACGTTGCGGGTCGAGAGAACGATGTGCGGAACGCCGACCGCGAGGGCGGCGACGCCCGACCAGATGTTCTGGTGGTCGAGCCACGCATGCACGCAGTCTGGCCGCAGGCTGAGGAACTCACCGGCCATCTCGACCACGTAGGGGCGCAGGTATCCGGGCAGCGAGCGCAGTCGGTCGGCGATCACGGGATCGCGCGAGAAACGGGAAAGAACCGCCGGATCCGGGTCAAGGCCGGCGGCGACGATGCGGACACCGGCATCGCGGACCACGGAGGCGTAGTGTCCGGCCGAGCCTTCCGGCGGATGGACCAGCAGCACGATCGGCTCGACGGCCTCCCGTGCGCGCGCCGAGGCCGCGAAGGCGGCGAGCTGGCGCTCTGCGCCTCCAGCGGAGAGCGAACCGATGGACAGCACCACGCGCGGACGCTCGCGCCGCGGCCCTCGCTCGACGGGCACCTCGAGAAGCCCCGCGAAGTCCGCCGCACGCGGACGCGTACCGGTCGCCTCGATCGCGGACGTCGCACCACGACGGAGCTTCTGCACCACCCGCTCGAGCCGCGCGGAGCGCCGCACGATGCGACGGGCCGCCGCGCGCGCAAGTTGCATCGCGCGTGAACGGACGTCGACTCGGTTGGCGAGCCGCGCGAGGGAAGCGTCGTAGCCTGCGCTGAACATCGAGGAAGCGGCCGATGATACACTCGCTGCGGATGGCCACGCCAACGCCGCCCGACTCCGAGGCTCGAGATCGAACGCTCGATGCCGCGCGCGTACTTGCGGAGATTCTCGACATCTACGAATCGCTTGGGTATCCGCGCGAAGTGGTGACCCAGTGGTCGCTTCCAGCTTCCGATGTCGCGGATCTCTGGCGACTGGTGCAGTCATCGGGAGCCCGCCGCGTGCTCGAGGTCGGAGCGTTCGTCGGCACAAGCGCGTTCCTGATGGCGCGCGCGCTTCCGGACGCGACCGTGCAGTCGGTCGACCCGAATCTTCCGCTTGACGTCGAGTTCACCGCGATGGGTTCCGCCGACCGCCGCGCCGATCTGTCGCGTCGCACGCTCGAGATCGCGCGCGAGTCCGCGGGCCGGCTCGGGCTCGCAGACCGCATCCGTTTCCATGAGGGCGGATTTGCGGTTGGCGCGACGTTCGCCTTGACCGAGGTCGCGATTCCCGTGATCGGGCCCCGACTCTGCGCGGAGCTCGGTCCGTTCGACCTCGCCTTCATCGACGGGCTCCACTTCGAGGACGCCGTTGCGTCAGACATCGCCCTCGTGCTCGAGCACCTTCGGCCCGACGGCTTGATCGTGCTCCATGATGCGATCGGCTACTGGGGCTCGCACGTCCGCCGTGCGGTCCACCGGATCCTCGAGCGCGATGCGTCGCTGTGCTTCACCCACGCGCCCTACGCCGATCTCTATCGCGGCATCGGCACGCTTTGCCGGCGCGACCGGCCGGTTCCCCGGCTCGAGGAACGCGTTGCCGCGGCGTTCGGCGATGGATCCGCCCTGTCCGAGCATCTCGCGCGGCTCCTGCGCTCGCTCTTCCCGACGGCGCGTTTCGATCCTCGAGATGAACTCGCACGAAGCATCGCCGCGCGGCTTCCGGACGGCGACGGCCCTCACGTCGTGGTCGCGTTCGATGCGATCGACTCGCTTGCACCTGCCTCGCAGTCCGATGCCCTCGCCGCAGTGCTCGCGCACGCGGATGCGGCCGTGCTCGGGTTCTCGCCGCCGGGAGAGGAAGGCGCTGCGCCTGCGTGGTCGCGACCGTTGGCGTGCCGCGTCGAGTCGCTCGCGGGACTCGGCTTTGACGCGCTCGACCTGATCTATCCGTTCCTCGAACCCTACACCCATCCATACGGCGGGCCCACGGCGCTCACGCGACGCTCGAGCGCGCTTCTTGATGCATGCGTGGCGGTGCGACGCGAAGGCGTCGGTCACATCCAGCGCGCGACGCTCCGCGGCGAGCCGCTGACGGCCGCGTCCGGTCGCGCGCTCAGCGACCTCCGGCTGCAGCTTCTCTACGGGGTCCGCTGCTTCAGCGAGATGCGCGCACTCCGCGAGAACATGGAACTCGCGTTCCGGCAGCTCGAGCACGCGCATCGCGAACTCGGCGAGGCGCATCGCACGCAGGCCGACAAGCTCGCGTCGTGGACCGCGTGGCGCATTCACCTCGGTCGACACCACTTCTGGCGTCGTCCGTCGCCCGGTGCATGACTCTTCGGTGTATGACTCCCCGGGGCATCACTCTTCGGGATCAGCCAGACGCGCGTCCGCCGCGCGAACGAGCTATCGAATCGACGATGCCAGAGGATCGCCGCGACCATCGACATCGATTGCGAACCGCGATGCGCCCGGTCGTCGCACCACGAGGCGCCCGCTGATGATGCGGTACCAATCTCGCGGCCACCCGCTCGAGGCCGCATGCAGGCGCGGCATGAGTTCGTCGAGATAGCCCTCGGCCGCGTCCATGTTTCCAAGAAGAGCAGCCTCGAAACCGACGTCGCGTGCCAATCGCTCGAACTGCTGTCCTCGCAGCCGATTTCCGCAGGAACCTTCGACGCGCGCGAAGAACGCCGCAAACTCCTCGGGCGAAAGCGTGAGGTACTCGAGGGGCCGCGAGAAATCGCGGTGATCCCGCAGGTCGATCTGGTGGAAGCCGACGCCTCCCGGTGCAGTGACCTCGAAGAGCGCGCGCAGCGCGGTCGCGCCATCTGCAAGATGCTCGAAGGTGGCGTTCGAGTAGGTGATGTCGATGCCACCCGTTGGAATGCCGCGGCGGTCGACGAGCAGGTCCTCGAGCCCGCAGTCGACCCAATGCAGGCGGCGCGCGCGGTGCGCGCCGGCCTCGAGGCAGTCGCGGATCGGGGCAGAGTCGAAGTTCGGCAGCGACGCGGCCGCGCGTTCGGCAAGCAGCCGATACACCTCAGGATGGACGCTCGGATCGAAGGGACATGGATAGCGATCGATCGCGAAGGCCTCCGCACCGAGCCCGGCCGCGAGGAGCGGCACGCCGAGATCCATGCCGGGTCCGATCTCGAGGAGCGCACGTCCGCGCAAGGCCTCGAAACCGCCAACATACGACGCGATGCGCGTGACTTCCGCAAGCGCGAACCGCGTCGTCTCGTCGGGGGAGCGATAGGCGCCGCCGTAGCTCGCGGCCCAGCCCGAGCCCGGAAGACCGGAACCAATGCGAAGCCGACGCCGGACGCCGGAGAGAACTCGCTGCACGAAGCTCATGGGACGATGATACCGCGACAGAGCCGACGCGCCTGAGATTGACGCGGTGTGCGCACCACTGCGGCGCGACACGCTATTCTCGTCGTTCACCACGCGACTTCATGTGCGGCATCGCAGGCATCATCGACACCGGACTCGGCCTTGGCCGCGACGAGATCGCGCGCCTTGCGACCGCGATGCGCGACACGATGGTGCACCGCGGCCCCGATGACGGCGCGACCTGGACCTCGGACGACGGCATGGTTGCGCTCGCGCACCGCCGCCTCTCGATCATCGACCTGCGGCCCGAGGGGCGGCAACCGATGGCGAACGAGGACGGCTCGGTGCAGGTCGTCTTCAACGGCGAGATCTACAACCACCGTGCGCTGCGCGCCGAACTCGAGCGCGAGGGCCATGTGTTCCGCTCCATGAGCGACACCGAGGTCCTCTGCCACATGTTCGAGACCTGCGACCTCGGGCAGTGCGCGCGGCTGTCGGGGATGTTCGCCTTCGCCGCGTGGAACGCGCGGGAAAGGAAGCTGATCCTTGCGCGCGACGCGTTTGGGAAGAAGCCGCTCTACGTCGCGGAAGGCGACGGCTACTTCGCGTTCGCGAGCGAGCTGCAGGCGCTCGAGGCGCTGCCCTTCTTCGAGCGGAAGATCTCGCGCGACGCGATCGCGGCGTATCTCCTCGTCCAGTACGTGCCGACGGAACTCGCGATCTACGAGGGCGTCGCCAAGATCGACTCGGGAGAGGCAGTCGCGATCGACTTCGCCGAGCGCGGCTGGGAGCGCAGGCCCTTCTTCGGCTTCGAGCCTCGCCGCGACTTCGAGGTGCGTCTGACGCCCGAGGATGCGAAGTCGCGGCTGCGCGAGCTCGTGCGCAGCGCCGTCGAGAAGCGCCTCGAGAGCGATGTGCCGCTCGGCGCGTTTCTTTCGGGCGGCGTCGATAGTTCGCTTGTCGTCGCGGTGATGGCGAAGGATTTCGGCCGCCGGGTCGACACCTTCTCGATCGGCTTCAACGACCCCGAGGCGACCGAGCATCTCTTCGCGCGAGAGACCGCGCGCATGCTCGGCACCAACCACCATGACGAGGTGCTGTCGCCCAATGCGCTCTCGATGCTGCCCGAGATCGCGTCGTGCCTCGACGAGCCGAACGGCGACTCCTCGTGCCTGCCGACCTTGCTTTTGTCGCGGTTTACGCGGCAGTTTGTCACGGTCGCGCTCTCGGGCGACGGTGGCGACGAACTCTTCGGCGGCTACGGCCGCTACCGCGACACGCTGAACGAGACGGCGGCGGGCGCGCGCGGCGTGTTCTCGCGGCTTGCGCTCTTGCTGCGCGGCCAGCGCGCCGCGACCGTCGCCGACCGCTACCTCTCGCCACGCTGGCTCATGTTTCAGCCCGAGCAGGTGGCGCAGTTGCTGGGAACGCCTCTTCCCGCCCGCGCAGCGGCCGAGCTCAAGGGCTGGCGCAAGCTGCTTGGCGACAAGCGGCGCACGCCGCTCCAGCGCATGCGCGCGCTCGACGTGCGGACGTACATGCCGGGCGCGGTGCTGACGAAGGTCGACCGCATGAGCATGCAGTGCTCGCTCGAGGTGCGCTGTCCGCTCCTTGACAAGGATCTCGGCGCGTTCGCCGCGACGCTGCCCGACACGCTTCTCTGGAAGCCGCCGCAAGGGACGAAGTGGATCCTGAAGGAACTTGCGATGGAGTACCTGCCGCGCGAGTGGATGGAGCGGCGCAAGATGGGCTTCGGACTTCCGACGCGCTGCTGGTCGCAGGATGCGCTGCTGCGGCTTGCCGGCGATTGCCTCGGAAGCGATGCCGCCCTTCGCGACCACCTCGATGGTGAGGCGCTCGATCGCTTCGTCAACGAGCAGCGCAACCCGAACCTGTTCTCGATCTACCGGCTGTGGCCGATGCTTATCCTGGAGTTGTGGCTGCGATCGCGGCGGTCTTGATCGGTCCACGCACGGCGTTTGCGCGGTGCTTGCGCGGCGATTGCGCGGTGCTTGCGCGGTGCTTGATTGAGCCGTGGCATCGGCGCGGATAGACTGTGCGCTCGCACAGGCCGCCATGCGCATCGTCCATCTCATCACCACCCTGGCGATCGGCGGAGCCGAGCGGATGCTCGTGAAGCTGCTGCGGACGATGGACCGCTCGGAGTTCGCTCCGACGGTGGTGACGCTCGTGAACGATGGACCGCTGATCGAGGTGATCCGCGACTTGGGCATCGAGGTGTGCAGCCTCGACCTCCGCCGCGGCGAGGTGAGCCCCCGCGCGCTGCGGCGGCTGATCACCATCGTGCGCGACAGCCGGCCCGACATCGTGCAGTCGTGGATGTACCACGCGAACACCGCGGCGATGCTGGCGCGCCCCTGGCTGCCCCGCCGCACGGGCATCGTGTGGAACATCCGCCAGTCGCTCTACGACATCTCGAAGGAGCGTTTCCTCACGCAGGCCGTGATCCGCTCGGGCCGCGTACTCGCGCCGTACGCCGATGCGCTCGTGAACAACTCGTGGGTCAGCCGGGAGCAGCATGCGAAGATCGGCTATCTGAACCGACGGAGCCTCGTGATCTCGAACGGCTTTGAGGTCGACCGCTTTCGCCCTGACCGCGCGAAGGGCGAGGTCGTGCGCGCTGCGCTTGGCATTCCGAACGACGCCCTCGTCGTCGGCATGGCGGCGCGCGTGCACCCGCAGAAGGACCACGCTGGATTCCTCGCAGCCGCGGCGATCGCCGCCGCGCGCGATCCACGTCTCGCGTTCCTGCTTGTCGGCCGAGGCACGAAGACCGACCCGGTGATCGATGCTGCGACGCGAGGCCCGCTGCGCGGACGCCTGTGGACGCTCGGCGAACGCGACGATGTCGAGACCGTGCTGCAGGCCATCGACGTCGCGGTGTCGTCGAGCAGCTGGGGCGAAGGCTGTCCGAACGCCGTCGGCGAGGCCATGTCGACTGGACTGCCTGTGATCGGCACCGACGTGGGCGACACGGCCGAGGTGATCGGGCCGTGCGGAATCGTGGTGCCTCCGCGCGACCGCGAGCGACTTGCGCTGGCGATCTCGGAGATCGCATCGCTTCCTCTTGCGGACCGCGCGGCGCTGGGCGCGGCGGCCCGCGAGCGCGTGCGGATGCGATTCACGATCGAGCACGTCGCGTCGCAGTACGCGCGTCTCTATCGCGACATCGTGAACGAGCGGCGCGGCCGCGGCGAAGCCGTGTCGGATCCGCCGCGCGACGCGTCGACCGCGCTTGCCGCGAAGGCCCTCGATTCCGAGCCCGTCGCGGCGTCGTGATCTCGCGGGCTGCGCGCGCCTGCACCTCCTCCGCGCCACGCTGCTCCCGTACAGTGGCGGCATGGCCTCGGTCGTCATCGTCAACGGCATCGGCGACAACGTCGTCGCATTTCGAGGTGCGCTCGTACGCGACCTCGTGGCGCGCGGACACGCCGTGACCGTCTCGACGCCAACGCCGGTCGAAGTCGAACCCGCGGGCGTCGCACGCGCGGTCGAGGCGCTCGGCGCGCACTGCGTGTTCTCGCCGCTCGACCGCGCCAGCCTGAACCCGATGTCGGAGCGCCGCGCCCGCGCGCACTATCTCGCGCTCTTCCGCGAACTGCATCCCGATGCCGTGTTCGTGTCGAACCCGAAGCCGATCTTCCACGCGATTCCTGCGGCCCGCGCCGCGGGTGTCGCGCGCCGCGTCGCCATGGTGACGGGCCTTGGCTATGCGTTCACCGGTTCTTCGTTCAAGGCGCGCGTGCTGCGCACGATCGCCTCGCGCCTCTATCGCCGCGCGCTCGGCGACGCGACCGCGGTGTTCCTCCAGAATCCAGACGACCGCGACGAACTCGCGCGTCGCGGCGCGCTCGTGAACGCGCCCGAGCCGAGACTCGTGGCCGGAAGCGGCGTCGACCTCGACCTGTTCACGGCGCAGCCGCCGTGCGCGGGCGAGCCTGTCTTCCTGATGGTGGCGCGCCTCCTCGGCGACAAGGGCGTGCGCGAGTTCGCAGAGGCCGCACGGCTCGTGCGGACCGAGCGTCCGACCTGGCGATTTCGCCTCGTCGGATGGATCGATGCGAATCCTGCCGCGATTCGTCGCGATGAACTCGACGCGTGGGTGCGCGACGGCGCCGTCGAGTATGCGGGCCGACTCGACGACGTGCGCGACGAACTCGCCCGCGCGAGCGTGTTCGTGCTGCCTTCCTACCGCGAGGGCACGCCGAAGAGCACGCTTGAGGCGATGGCTTCGGCGCGGCCGGTCATCACGACCGACGCGATCGGCTGCCGCGAGACGATTCGCGATCGGGTCGAAGGGCTGCTGGTGCCGCCGCGCGACGCACGGGCGTTGGCCGATGCGTGCCTGCGGCTTGGCGACGATGCCGAGATGCGGGCCAAGATGGGCGCACATGCGCGGCGCCGCGCGGTCGAGCAGTTCGATGTGCGCATCGTGAACGCGGTCATCATGGAGGCGCTGGGCGCATGAAGCTGCCCGCCACCCCATGGTTTGACGGCAGCGCCGCGCTGACACGCGCGTGGCCGCCGCCCTCGGGCGCAGCGCTTGCGGCGGCGATGCGCGACGTTCGAGCGCGCGATCGCCACGGCGACGCGATGCACTTCATCGCGGCGGTCCTCTTCGTGTTCCTCTCGGCGCTCGACCAGGCGCCGAACTCAATCGCGTACGGAATCCTGATCCTGGTCGCATGCGTGCGCTTCGCGTTCTTCCCCGTGCTGCTGACGCCGCTCCTGCGCTGGCCGCCGTTCTGGCTTGGCCTCGGGTGGGTGGCGTGGAGCGCGCTCAGCATGCTCTGGTCGCCGCGCGGCGCGGAAGTCGCCGGCATGCTCACGACGCAGCGGGCCCTGCTCGCGGTCATCGCGCTCTTTCCGGTCATCGACCGGGCACGGCTTCTCGCGTGGACGCTGGTGTTCGCGGCGGCGACCAACGCATCGGCGCAGATTCTCCAGCGCATGGGATGGATGGAGCCGCCCAATGGACCGACGTGGCGGCCGAGCGGCATCGTTGCGATTCCAGCGGTGGCCGCCATCAATGCAGGCATTGCGATCCTGTTCGCCTTCGCGCTTCTGGTCGGCGCGCGCTGGCCGGCGCGGATCGCGCTGTCTGGCCTCGTCGGCCTCTGCGCCGCGGGAGTCGTGCTCAGTTCCTCGCGGCATCCCTCGCTTTCGCTCATGGTCGCGATGATGGTCCTTCCGACTCTCCTCGTGAACGGCGGCCACGTCCGGCTGCGGGCAGTCGTCGCGACCGCCGCCACGTTCGCCTTGCTCGCGGCCGCTGCGCTTGCGGCGTTCGGCCGCGACTTCATCCCGTATCTCGAGGGCGCGTTCCGGGACGCGATCGCGGCACGGCGCGGCGACACGGGATTCTCCTCGATCCACGCCCGGCTCTTCTGGTGGCGAATCAGCATCGAGGACTGGCTGACGCACCCGTTGCACGGCGGAGGCCTCGGGAGTTTCCGCGATCTCGTCGCTTCCCACCCAGACACGGCGGAGTTCATCGCGGCAAGCGGCATCAGCCGCGAAGAGATGACTCCGAAGCACCCGCACTCGACCTACATCCGCGCGCTGACGGAGATCGGCGCGATCGGTTTCTCCCTTGTCGGCGGCGCGCTTCTCGCCTGTCTGCGCTGCGGCCTCGCGCGCATCGGACGGGATCCGATCATCGCGGGCGCAACGGCGGCTGTCGTCTTCGTGGCGCTCGCAACGGCCGGGGAATGCGTCGAACTCATGAACGTCGCGTATGCACCCGCCGCAGTCGCGATCGCGATCGCGGCGTTGCCACGGGCCGATGGTTGGGCGCTGCCGCCGCGACGCGTGTGATACGCTCAGGTCATGTGCGGCTTCGCCGGCTTCATCGATCCTCGCGCGCGGCTTGCGAACTCGCCCGCCGCCGCAGAGGCGATGCTGCGCTCGATGGCGAAGACGCTCGTCCATCGAGGGCCCGATGACGATGGCATCGCGTTCGACGCGCGGCATGGCGTCGGGCTCGCGTTCCGGCGACTCGCGATCCTCGACCTCTCGCCTGCTGGCCACCAGCCGATGGATTCGGCGCGCGGCCGCTACGCGATCGCCTTCAACGGAGAGGTCTACAACCACGCGGCGATTCGCGATGAGCTGCGCGCGCTCGGCCACACGTTCCGCGGCCATTCCGACACAGAGGCGATGCTCGCGGCATTCGAGGAATGGGGCGTCGAGCGGGCGATTGCGCGTTTCGAGGGCATGTTCGCGTTCGCGGTGCTCGACCGAGTCGAACGCGTCCTGTGGCTCGTGCGCGATCGATTCGGCGTGAAGCCGCTCTACTACGGGCTGACGCACGCGACGTGCGTGCCGGGCGGCGCGTTCACGCTGCCAGAGGGCCGTGCGCTCGTCTTCGCCAGCGAACTCAAGGCGCTGCGCGCGTGCCCCGCGTGGTCGGGCTCGGTCGATCGCGGCGCGCTCACGCTCTTCATGCGGCACGGCTATGTACCTGGGCCGCTTTCGATCCATTCCGAGGCGCGCAAGCTGCGGCCCGGGCACCTGCTGCGCGTCGATCTTGCGAAGGCGCACGCGGAGGAGCGATGCTGGTGGCACTCGCGCGACCTCGTGCGGCGCGGCGCAGCGCACCGCTTCACGGGCAGCGACGCAGAGGCGATCGACGCGGTCGATGCTGCGCTTCTCGAGAGCGTGCGCCTGCGCATGGTGGCCGATGTGCCGCTCGGCGCATTTCTCTCGGGCGGCATCGACTCGAGCGCGGTCGTCGCGGCGATGCAAGCGCAATCGGCGAGGCCGGTGCGCACCTTCACGATCGGCTTCGGCCCGAAGGAGTTCGACGAGGCGCCGCATGCGCGCGCGGTCGCGAAGCACCTCGGCACCGATCACACCGAGGTGTATGTCTCAGGCGACGAGGCGCTTGCGGTCATCCCACGGTTGGCCTCGATCTGGGACGAACCGTTCGCCGACAGTTCGCAGATCCCGACGCTTCTCGTGAGCGAGGTCGCGCGTCGCAGCGTGACCGTGTCGCTTTCGGGCGATGGCGGCGACGAACTCTTCGGCGGCTACTACCGCTACGCGTGGGCGGAGTCGATCGCGCATCGCTCGCGCCGCGTGCCGCGACCGGTGCGGGCGCTGATGTCGGCGCTCCTGCGCGCGACGCCGCGCGGAATCGCAAACCGCACGGGCCATGCGCTGTCGAAGATCCTCCCCGCACGCTACTCGGTCGACCGCGCGGGCGATCGCGCGCATCGACTCGCCGATCTTCTCGGGCACGAAGACGCGTGGGCGATCTACCTCGACCTTGTCGCGATCAGCCAGCAGCCGGAGACGCTGGTGATCGGCGCGTCGCGGCCGGTGACGGCACTCACCGATCCTGCCGAACTCGCGTTCGAACTCGACATGCAGACGCGCATGATGCAGGCCGACATTGCGAGCTACCTCGTCGACGACATCCTGACGAAGGTCGACCGCGCGAGCATGGCGGTGTCGCTCGAGGCGCGCGAGCCGCTGCTCGACTCGCGCCTGGCCGAGCTTGCGTTCGCCCTGCCGCTCTCGATGAAGATCCGCGACGGTGAGCGGAAGTGGGTCCTGCGGCGCGTGCTCGAGCGCCGCGTGCCGCGCACGTTGTTCGAGCGCCCCAAGATGGGCTTCGGCGTCCCCCTCGCGGACTGGCTTCGCGGCCCGCTGCGCCCGTGGGCCGAGTCGCTGCTCGCACGCGAGCGCATCGCCCGCGAGGGCTTCTTCGACCCGGGCGCGGTGGCCGCGCTCTGGAGCCAGA
>JBIKXP010000089.1:0-11979 GCA_044355685.1 Phycisphaerales bacterium | reverse complement strand
GCGCCGCGAAATGCACCGCGAATCATCAGCGCCTTGCGCAGTGGAACTCGTTGATTCCGAACGATCACCGGTTCGGCATCGCGCGACCATCCGTCCCGTCGCTCCCGCCGAGCTCGAGCCAGCCCGCTGCCTTCTCCAGGCGAACGGGTGGGGCGCGCGAGTTTCCGACCCCGCGATGTTCGCAGAGTTGGTCGCCCGCTCACAGATCGCCTTGGTCGCCGTCGAGGGAACTCAAGTCGTCGGCTTTCTCCGCGCGATCACCGACGGCATCTTCAACGGCTACATCTCCATGGTCGTCGTCGCCGAATCGCACCGCGGTCGAGGCATCGGTACAGCCTTGGTCAGGGCCGCCATGGGTAGCCGCGCAGAGATGACCTGGGTGCTCCGCGCCGGGAGGAACGGTGTCTCCGCGTTCTACGAGAAGCTGGGCTTCAAGGTGTCGGAGGTGGCCATGGAGCGCCCCGGCCAACGCTCGTGATGCCCGCTCCTGCTTCGCCCCCCGGTAGCGAGACCGCAGGTTCCGATCTGTCGCGCCGTGCGGTAGCATTCTCACATGGTCGGCCTCGTATCCGACAATCTCAACCGCATTCGGTCCGCTTGCGCGCGACGCGGCGTGTCGTTCCTTGAACTCGTGGGTTCGGCTGCGCGCGATGACTTCGACCCGGCGCGCAGCGACATCGATGTGCTGGTCGACTTCCCCGACCACACGCCCGACGTGTTCGGCGCATACATGGGGCTGCGCGAGGATCTCGCAGAGATCCTCGGGCGCCCGGTCGATGTGATCACGCTGCGCGGCATCAGGAACCCCCTCTTCCTCGAATCGCTGCGACGCGATGCGGTGCGGCTCTATGCGGCGTGACCCGCAGACCGTCCTTCAAGATGCGATCCGCGCCGCGGAGGACATCGTCGCATTGCTCGGCGACATGACGGAAAGCCAGTTCATCGAGGACCTCCGAACGCAGCGGGCGATCGAGCGATCGTTCGAGATTGTCGGGGAGGCCCTCGCAAGGCTCGCACGCGACTTTCCAGAAGTGGCTGCGCGGATACCCGAACATCGCCGCGTCATCGACTTTCGGAACGTGCTCGCCCATGGGTACGACGTGGTGGACCCGAGGCTTGTGTTCGGGCTCGCGCGAACACGGCTGCCCGCGCTGCTCGCGGCGCTGCGCTCGGCGTGTTGAGCGATTTGCGACATCGCGCGCGGGTTATGCCCCTGCTGCCTTGACAGCGGTTCTCGCGCCGCGAGCGTTGCGCAATCCGAACGGTGTCGCTCCAGGACTACTTCAAGAAGAACCCCGGCCGCAAGGCTGGGGTTCTTTGCTTTGGGGTTCTTCGCTTTCAGCCAGAGGCTGAAATGGAACTACGAGGCGTTGCGCACAGCAGCCCGCGCCAAACGCACGGGAGACGCGTCGTCCTGATCCACATGACGGGGGCGCGTCCTTCGCGTTCTACGCGGCGTTTCGACGGGTGGGCGAGCGCAGGCGGTCGAATCGATCCGCTAGGGTATCGGCCGACATGAGCCACGCACGACGACTGACACGCGAGGACGCCCCGCGCCTCCACGCCCTCCGGCGCGAAGCCCTGTCCGCGGAGCCGACGGCATTCGGGGCATCTCCCGACGACTGCCGCTTCCAGGATCTGGCCGCGGTGAACGCGTACCTCGCGGATCCCGATCGTGCCGCCTTTGCGATCTCCGATGCTGACCGACCAGAACAACTCGTGGCGATGGCGGGGATCATCCGGGAAACGCGCAAGAAGCAGCAGCACCGCTCGAGCATCTGGGGCGTCTATGTCTCAGAGAGCCACCGGGGACGCGGGTTTGGACGCGCGGTGGTCGAGGCATGCGTACATCACGCATGGACATGGCCCGGCATCGAGTCGGTGGCGCTCAGCGTTTCTGCGGACAGAACCGCAGCGAAGGCTCTCTACGAGTCTCTTGGCTTCGTCACCTGGGGAACCGAGCCGGATTCGCTTCGGGTCAACGGCTCGGAAGTCGCTGAGCATCACATGCTGCTGAAGTTGTCCCAAACCCGCCGGTAGATTGCCGTCGCTCGCCCCGACGAAGCTGACGATGGCTTCGGCAGCGCGCGTCACGCGCGTCGCTCGCGGTCCCGGCGGCCGGGGAACGCGAGAGATACAAGGAACGCGAGGAATCCGGCGACGCCGATCGCGAGCGCCGTGTAGAGCTGGACGACGAGGCCGATGCTCAGGGAAAACTGCACGATGACGGCCGTCATCATGATGGCGCCGAGCCAACCCCAGTAGCGGTTCGCGATCCACCCCGACTCAGGCGCGATCTGCAGCGCGCGCCCGTGCGGCCGCAGCAGGTACTGGAAGGAGTCGAGGTCCCACACGATCAGATAGATCACGGCGAGAAGCATGAGGCCTGTGATGCGTGGGGTACCTCCGAAGCTGTACGCCACCGTGATCACGAAGATGTTCAGGATGATCCCGAGAAACATCGCGGCACCGAGCTTCGCGAAGCGCTGGGTCATCAGCATCGCGCCCGCAAGCAACTGCGTGGCGCCGATGAACTTCCAGTACATCCCCGAAGTCGCCATCACGCGCCAGAACTGCAGGAAGGGGTCGAGGTCGCCGATCGGAGCGACTTCGACTCCGTTGCGCGCGAGGAAGTCCAGCTGCTCCTGTGAGAATCCCGGCGTCCACGGACCCGAGAACTTCCCCATGTTGAATGACGCCATGACGAATCCGCCGCCGATGAGATAGCGCGTGCCGATCGTGAACAGTTGGAGGATCCTGAAGGATCGCACCCGCTCCACGACGCGAAGAAGCCAGTCGAGAAATGCATTCATGTAGTGCTCCGAAGGTTGGTGAATCAGCCAATGGACATCACGGCGCCCCGACGGGCGTCGCGGCCATGTCGCGCGGAGGATGCGTCGCGCGTCGCAAGGTGTTCTTCGCGGCGCACGGCCGCATCAGGCTCAGGTCAACGGTTGAACGGGTGCTCGTTGATCCAATGGAATCCTCGGCTCATCAGCGGGAAATCCCGCGCTTCACGGAGTTCGCATGCCGCCTCGACGCGCACGCCCTCGAGCATGCCCGTCAGCCGCAGCCTCTTCTCGCCCTCGCGCGCGACCTCAAGCGCGGACTCGAACTCGACCTCGAGCGTGCCGACGACTGGATCACCGGCCGGATCCTGCGGCTGCGCCGGCCGCATGGCCCGAAACTTGAGGCCTGAATCGGATCGCTCGACGCGCCACGCCTTCCGCACGCCCTGGATCGCTGTCGCGACCGCGAACTGCTGCCCTTGATTCTCCGCGAGGACGAGGTACTTCCACCGCCGCGCATCCGTCCCGAGCGTAGGAAGCTCGACTCCGTCGATCCGGTGCTCGATGACTTCCCATGACCCGGCGAGGTCTCCCTTCGGACTCCCCGCCCGGATCTGCTCGCGCGCGGAGGCGGTTTCCGAAACGACCAGCGACAGCGTCACGACGAGCCACACGAGCTTGGTGACGACTGCCACGCGCCTCAGAACCGGCTTGGTCCACGGCCCCAGAAGGTCCGCGGGCGCCGCTTCCCGGTTCAGAATGAACATCCGCAGGAGACGCGGCATGTCGGGCGCCGCGATCACCAGCCCCATCGCCAGGAGCTGGAACGAGTACAGCTTGACCGGAACGTCGTAGCAGAGGTTCAGCACGAACACATTGGTCATCACCCCCGAAGTGAACAGGGCGCCCGCAAGCTGCGTGCGGCGGAAGCAGAGCAGCAGCCCGCCGATCACCTCCATCCAGCCGCCGAACATCGAGTACGGCTGGCTCGAGCCCATGAAGGTCCAGAGCAGCCCCATCGGCGACGACTGCCCGTACTCGCTGGTCAGCCTCCAGAAATCGGGCTCGGGGAACTGGAGTCCGTACACCTTGGAGAACCCGTAGCTGAACATCGCGCCCGCCAGCACGAACCGCATCGCGATCCAGAGGCCGTCGCGCAGCCACGGATACGACGGCCGCCGCCGGTCGACGACGCTCCAGACCGCGGTGCCGGCGATCGCCAGCGCGAGATTCGTCGCGAACTGCACCCAGCCGTAGGTCGTGTCGCCCGATCCCGTCGGGGTGATGACGATCTCGACGCCAAACACGGCGCGCCCGACCCAGAGGTAGAAGGGCTGCACCGCTTCGTCGAGCCAGCCGCCGACGCTTCCGACCCACGGAAGCAGCGAGACGAGCGAAGATGCGAATGTCAGAACGAACGAGAGGAACAGGAAGCGGAACGCGAGCCGCTTCGCGAGGCTCCATCGATCAGTCGTGTTGTGGGCGTGCATGGGCGCGAAGACTCCGAGTTGAGTTGCTCGAGAAGGGGAACGCGACCACGCCGACCGCCGCGATCAGAAAGCCGAAGGCGAGCATGAGGAGCGGACTCAGCTGCATCGCGTATCCACCCGCGGTCGCGAGCACCATCGCGATTCCGATCCACGACCAGCGCGCGTCCGCAAGGGCACCGGCCTCAGGCTCGCACGCGATGATCCGGTTCGGCTTGCGGAAGAGCGGCTGGAACGAGTCGAGGTCCCAGATGAGGAGCGACAGGTCGGCGATCAGCAGCAGCGCGAAGACGGCACCGATCCGCTCGAGATTGAACGCGAGTGCGACGACGAGGAGATTCAGCAGGATCGCGAACGCGATGACCGCGCCGATCTTCGCGAACCGCTGCGTGATGAGAAGCGCGCCCGCGAACGCCTGCACGGCGCCGAGGAACGCCCAGAGCAGCGATGAGCCGATGACGGCCTCGGCGAGCTGCGCGATCGGGAACAGCGTTCGCAGCCGGTCGGATTCGGGGCCACCCAAGCCCGCGCCCGGCTCGACCGAAATGATCGACATGAGGCAGGCGCCGAGCACGAGCACGCCGCCGAGGCCGTAGCGCATGCAGACGGCGAGGAGCTGCAACCCTGTGCTCGACCTCGCGCGGTGGATCGAGCGCAAGCAGTGATTGACCGAGGGAAACCGCTCGTCCGGCGCCTCACGCCGGCATGCGCCGGCATGGACCGCGAAGTCACCAAAGCGTTGGCGCGCGAGCGCCGTCGCCTCGGCCTCGGAATGGCCCGCCGCGACGAGATCCGCAGCGCACTCGCCGATGTGGGACTCGAACTCCTCGTCGATGGCGCGCTCGAGCGCGGCGGCATCGCCGGTCCTGTGGATGAGGCTCAGCATGCCGTCGCTCCTTCGCCCGGCGGAAGTCTGCGTCCCTCGAGAACGGCCGTGACCGCGCTCGACACGCGCTTCCACATGTCGGTGTCGGCGGCAAGACGCTTTCGGCCGGCAGGCGTGACGCGATAGAAGCGGGCCTTGCGATTGTTCTCGCTGACGCCCCACTCGGCGGCGACGTGCTTCAGCCGGACCAACCGGTGCAAGGCCGGGTAGAGCGAGCCTTCCTCGACCAGGAGCGTCGAGCCGGACTGCTCCTTGATGGCGCGCACGATCGCGTAGCCGTGCATGGGCTCGCGCGAGATGCTGCGGAGGATGAGGAGGTCGAGCGTTCCGGGCGGAATCTCGGGGCGTGGATCGCGTTCGGGTGCGCGCGGCATGGCTTGGATGCTCCTGTTCGGTTCGCCGGGGACGCCGCGCGAACCTCAACTCTCGAACCTCAACTCTCGAACCTCAACTCTCGAACCGCACATCTCGTGATGGCGGGGATGAAGGCTTCCCCTTGTTACGCAAGGGAAGTCTATCGCGTTCCCCTTGTTGGTCAAGGGGAACGAGCGCTTTCATGTGAATCCGCCCGAAGTGCGGTGCTATCGGGCTCTGTCCAAGTATGGCCGGGCACCGGGGGCACCCAGGCACCGGGCCTCAGCGGCGTTGGCCGAGGAGCTTCAGCTCGCATCCGCCCATTTGGCCGCACACGCATCGTGTCCGTCAGCGGTAGGCCGGCCAACCCACGCCCTTGAGGAACTTCTCGTACCGCTGCCAGCGGTTCACGCTGCTTGCGTAGAGCGGCTTGTTCACCTGGTCGTAGCTCAGCGTGCGCACCGTGCGCTTCGACTCGTGGAAGCGCGTGCAGCCCTCGTCCCACGGCAGCCCGAGGAAGTCGATGAAGCGCGGGAACTGCGTGCCCGGATCGGTCACCACGTCTTCGTAGCGCACATCGAGGATCGGGAGGTCGGTCTCGCGCTTCCAGTGCTCCATGAGTCGGCGGCTCTGTTCCCACGCCACGGCGATCCACTCGGGACGCGCGGTCCACGGGTAGTAGTCGTTGTTGAAGCCGCCCATGAAGCAGCTGACCGCCACGTCGCGCGGATCGCGGATCGCGTGAATGATGCGCGTCTTCGGGAAGAGCCGCGCCAAGAGCCCCACCACGCGGTTGTTTCCGAGCGCCTTGTTCACGATGCGCTTCGCACCCGGTGCCTCCTGCTGGCATGCCGAGACATAGGCCGCCGCCATGTTCTTGAAGGCGCGGTCGCGCATGGGGCCGAAGCTCTCGGGCGCGGGAAGGCTCGCATCCCACACGCCTTCCAGCTGCCGAGCAAAGTGCTCGATGCCGGCCATCTCGCCCACGCCCGCAGCGTGTGCGTGCGCGTCGATGATCTGGTCGAGCAGGCTCGTGCCGCTGCGCGGCATGCCCGCGATGAACACCGGCACGTCGCTGGTGCTGCGGCTCGAGGGAAAGTCCTGCATCGCCCCGCGGGTCCAGTGCTGCATGAGCGCCCCCACCGCTTCCGTGTAGCGCGCTGGGTCAAACTGCGGCTCACCGATCGCGTTCGCCTGCGCGGCGCTCTCCCACGCCTCGTCGAAGCGCTTCAGCCGATCGCAGGCCTTCGCACGCAGGTACAGGCTCGTGCGCCGCGAGGCATCCGGCAGCCCCGGCTTCAGCACCTCGGTGTCGAGCAGCTCCACCGCCTCGCCGTCGCGCTTCTGGTGCACCAACACCGCGGCGCGCAGATGCTGCACCTGCGCCTCCACGCGGACATCCTTACCGCGCACCTCGCGCAAGAGCGACTCGAGCACTTCGGTGGCTTCATCGGTGCGCACGGCCGATTCGAGCGCCTGCGCCATCAGCAGGCGCGCCGAAACACTCCCCGGCAGCATCTGCAGCACCGTCCTGCAGCGATCGAGCGCGGCATCCGTCTCGCCGGCATTCGCCTTGCCCTGCGCGATCAGCATCAGCGTGCTGGCGTGCGTCTCCAGTGCCTCGGCTCGTTCGGCGAAGGCAATGGCGAGCCCGATGCGCCCTGCCCGCTGCTCAAGCATGGCGCGGTACCGCAGCATCTCGGCGTCACGGCTTCCCACGCGCACATGCGGCTCGGTGAGCGCGGTCGCTTCGTCGAGCTTGCCCTCGCGTGTCAGCAGGCTGAGTCGATCACGGAGCGCCTGACGGGCGGCACCCGCGGATTGGATGGCACGCGAGGACTTCTGCGGATGTTTCATGGGAGGCCTGTGGTGCAGCGTACGCAGTCGCCCCGATCATCGCATGCACGTCGCATGCACGTCACATGCACGCCGCATGCACGGTAAAGCCCCCCGGCGCACGAACGCCGAGGGGCTGGAAGATTCCGAGCCGCGCGTGCGCGGCGGGAAGTCGCTTTGGAGCGGCGCATTCACGACCGGCGGCGACGACCGCTCACGAGGCCCGCTGCGCCGAGGAGTGCGAGCGCGCCGGGGGCGGGGATGACGCCCGTGACGACTGCAGCACCAGAGTCGTCGTAGACAAAGCGCAGGATGGTGCCCTCTGCTCTCTGTCCTGCGTTGAGCGCCAGCTCACCCCATCCGTAGCGAATCTGACCGAGGGCATTCTTGAACTGGAAGCCGAAGTAGCCCGTGTCGCCATTCTGCCACCGGTACGGGCTCGAAACCGAGGCTCCCAGGCCGCTGCCTAAGCCGTACACGAGACCCGTTCCCAACGAAGCGCCGATGGTCTCACCGCTTCCGAGCCTCGCGACACCGAAGGGATTGCCTGCCGAGTCGCGCAGGCAGACGAGGCCTTCAGCGAGGCCTCCAGCCGGATCGGCGGAGAACATCGACATGAGGCCATCGGAGGCATTCGAGCCGAACCTGAGATCCCAGCCCGCCGGAGGAGTGTTCGTGATGTCGTTGCTGAACTGCTGCAGTTCGAGGTTCACGAACACGCCGTAGTTGTAGTTGCCACCGACATACTTGCTCACCGAGATATTGCAGTCCCAGACCACGAGCCCGGCTTCCGCCGCGCTCGTGGCGCCAAGGGTTCCACCGAACAGCATCGCGCCCACGGCGCACGACTTCATCGCATTGCTACGCATCTTGAGTTCCTTTGGGACCTCGCCCGGAGATCAGTTGTCGCATCCGCCGCCCGCGCGACTGAAGACTTCGGACACGCGCCTTGATTGCACACCGCCTCGACAAGAGGCTGCGCACTGCAGGTGATTCCGCAGCTGAGGCCGAGAGCGCCCTGCATCCGTGAAGGCGTAGGCCCGTCACGAATCAGGTCATGCCGTCGGCGTTTCCGTCAGATTGTGCCGCAGCCCCTCCCCGGCCGGGGATGGTGGCGAGCCGAGGCGAATCCCGCGCTTCCGTGCCGAGACGTGCATGGGACGTGCATGGGACGCAGCCCACACGACAAAGCCCCTCGGCGAGCGAACGCCGAGGGGCTTGGAGGTTCCAGTCCGCGCGTGCGCGGCGGGCAGACGCGTCAAAGTGCAGCTGTCAACCGCGGCGACGACGGCCGCCCGCGAGGCCGGCCACGCCAAGCAGCGCAATCGCACCGGGCGCGGGCACGAACGAGATCGTGTACACGTGAGCCGGCCCACCGACGCCGCCGGCCTGCACGACCCAGCCCGCATCGCTACCGAACGTGTAGTGCGGCCACGACGAGCCGGGCGTACCGATGTTCGAAACACCGGCCAGGCCGCCGTTGAGGAACTGATAGCCACCACCGACCACGACATGGCCCGCCGGAGCGGACCAACCGCCCCAATCGTTGTTGCCGTAGTTCAACTGGGCGCTCTTGGTGATGGTGTACCCCTCCATGGCATCCGCGTAGTAGACCTCCATCTGGACCTGCTGCGTGGTTCCGCCGTTCTGGATCACCCAGCCATACTCACCCGAGCCATAGGTGACGTGCGGATAGGCGGTGCTCGGCATGCCAGGAGCCGAAACGGAGAGGGCGCCCCCACCGAACGTGGTGACCTTGGCGCCCAGGACGACCTTGCCCGCCGGAACCGACCAGCCGGCCCACCCGGTACTGTTCATGTTGAAGACGTCCGACGTTGCCACGCCGTAACCCGCCAAGGTCGTGTAGTCGAACATCGCGGTGGATGCATTGACCAACGAGGCACTCGCCGAACCCGCCACGGCCACGCTGGCCACGACACTGCACATGCCAAGAATGTTGTCTCGCATCTTTCGAATCCTTGGGGCCATGCCCCGAACATCGGCCCACACTCCCGTGCTGGCACCTCACATTGCCGAGTCCGTCGGCAAGCGGCCTTCTTCCGTTGCCGCCTGAACATCAGGCGGCGACTCCAAGGTGAGCTGGTCGGCTGCAGTTCCCACTGGCCGACCGGATGGCTCTCCGCAGGTAGCAACGAGAAATCCCCCACCCCACCCCTCACGATGCTTCAGACTTTGCGGCACTTTCGGGAAGGTGCGCGGAGATCCGCGTTTCGAAGCCCCCCAAGTGGGGCACTGCCTGAGACGGCCATCGATTCGGAAGCCCGCGTTGCCATCGCGGAAGTGCACGGTTCGAGGCCCCGCGATCTCCGTCGGCGGTTGCCGCACCACCGCGAAGCGGACACGGCCCATGGCGGCTGCTGCTCGCCGGCGACTTCGGCGCGGCCGGAGATCCCGGGAGTGGTCCGGAGAGGGTGTCTCGCTCTCTCCAAGCGAGCCGGAAACCCATTCTGAGCGCGCCAGATGGGCGTCTTGCTCTCCAAGTGATTCGAACCTCAACTCGCCTGTTCGAAACCTGTTTCGCTCGGGCTACTTCACGAAGAACCCCGGCCGCAACGCCGGGGTTCTTTGCTTTGGGTTCTTTGCTTTGGGGGTCTTCGCTTTGGGGTCTTCGCTTTGGGGGTCTTCGCTTTGGGGTTCTTTGCTTTCAGCCAGAGGCTGAAATGGAACGCCCGAGGCGTTGCGAACAGCAGCCCTCGCCAAACGCACGAATGCAGATTCCCACTCCGCCCACTTTCCGCAGCGCGTCGGCCACATACCGTCGGCCCAACGAAGGGCGCGGGCCGACGGCGCGGACGCAGCCAAGCCTCTACACCCCCTTGAGCCGCCTCCCTGTGACCAGGCTGTACACCAGCCCCGCGAGGAAGACGACGAGGAACACAAAGAACAGGATCCTCGCGACAAAGAACGACTCGCCAGCAAGCCCGGTGAAACCGAGTAGTCCGGCGATCAGCGCGAGAACGAGAAAGGCAAAGGCCCAACGAAGCATGGTTCATCTCCTCGTGTTTGCGAATGACAGAGAATGGAATGACCTGGATTCCAGTGACACGGAATGCGCCGTGCCCTCAGGCACGCCTCGTACCCGCTCACTTGGCCTGGTAGCTGAACTTCTGCCCACCGATCGAGGCCTCGAACATCAGGCCCGACTCGTCCATCGTGAACACCGCCACGCCGTCGGAGTACTTGGCGTTCGCCCCGGCCCCTGACTTGAGCGCCACGGCCGTCGCCTGCGCGTCGAAGGCGAAGTTGCCTGTCTTGAAGCGAGTCAGCGCATCCAAGGTCGAGAAGCAGATGATCTCGGAGTACGCCTGCCCGCCGAGCTGGAGACCGATCGAGACTTGCGTGAGGTCGCAATAGCCCGCGAAGTTGCCCGCGTCATACAGCACGCCCTTGCCGTAGGCGCCGCCGACACCTGCTGCGCCCTTGCCGACCGTCGGGAAGACCGCGTAGCCCTTGGCATCGCGAAGGAACGGCGAGAGCGTTGGGTCGTTGCGTTCCGCCTTCACCAGCGCTGCCGCCGCCGCGTCGCGGATGTCCGATTTGCCTTGCTCCGTCTTGGGAGCCGTCGTGCATGCGACAAGCATAGACGAGCAGGCAATGCCTGCTGTTGCGATACACCGAATCAAGGGAAGTCCTTTCGTTGGGAGCTTCGGTCTGCCTTCAGAGACCGATCCGAAGCCCGGGGAGGACAATGCGATCGAGCACACGCTCGGCATCGAGCATGGATTGTCGTAGAAGCCATCGAGCGTGTCTATGAGGCTGATTCCCCGACTCTCCTTGGCGCACGTGCGCGGGCGTCGACCAGGACACATGACTGTCGGACACGTGATGCATGGCGCGACAGTCGCACGCGGCCCGGCGCGCGACCGATGCGCGAGATCGGTATGGGACGACAGCATCCGTTTAGGTGGCGTCAAAGGCCGATCAACGAGATTTGCCGCGAGGATCTAAGGCACTTGACATTCATTGGTGGCGAACTACGCCTTCCCTTCCGAAGCGAGTGCGATCGCCTCGGCGGCGCGCCGAGCGAGCACCGCACCAACGAGGCCGACCGGCTCCGTTGATCCATGGGTGACGCGGTCCGTACATGCAGTGCGGCCATTTCCGGGGCACGGCCCAAGAGGCACGACATGCGACTTTCTTATCTTCTCACCCTGGGCGCCATGGCGACAGTGGCTACGGCAGGTTCGGCGACTGCCAGCGTCGACATCAACGGCGGCACCTCGTGGGGTGGCTGGAACGCGCGGGGTCAATCCGTCTCGACAGGCATCTGGGCCGGCGGAAGCACGGCACGCAACTTCGAGATCTATACGACCGTCTTCACCTTCAACAACAACACCGTGTCGGGTAGCCCAAACCAGTTTGGCTATGGCCCGCGCGGCTTCGCCGCAGGCAGCAACTCGCCGGGCGTGTTCCAGAATGGCAACCTGATTTTCGGCCTCGGCCTGAAGATGACGGGCGGCCAGAGCATCGTCGGCCACAACTTCGTCGGCTTCTCCCTCGGTGCCAACAATCTGCAGGCTGCGTCGAGCGTCGGCGCGACCGATGGCCGGGCCAACATGCGGGAGAACGGCCGACAGGGCGACTTCGTGACGTGGATCGACGGCGT
>JBIKXP010000282.1:0-3603 GCA_044355685.1 Phycisphaerales bacterium | reverse complement strand
TCCTCGCCGCCGATCCGACGTCGGGCGACATCTACGTCATCGACAAGGATGCCCGCGTCCAGCGCTTCGACCGCGAAGGTCGTCACATCTGCGAGTGGCCGATGCCGGCCTTCGCGCGCGGCAAGCCCGTGGGCGGCTCTGTCGGCCCCGACGGATCGTTCGTGGTTGCCGACACCCACGAGCATCGCTTCGTCGCGTACAGCCCGACCGGCGAGATCCGCTGGACGCTCGGTTCGTATGGTCTTGGTCTCGGCGAGTTCATCTATCCGACCGACGCCGCCTTCGCGCCGGACGGGCGCATGTTCGTCGCCGAGTACGGCGGGAACGACCGCATCCAGGTCTTCGACCGGGAGCGGAAGTTCCTCTACGCCTTCGGCCGCGCAGGCTCTGGGCCGGTCGAGTTCCTCCGTCCCCAGTCGATCATCTACGACGCAGAGCGCGACGAACTCTACATCGCCGATGTCGGCAACCACCGCATCCAGGTGGTCACTGGCGACGGCGAGTTTCGCCGCGCCATCGGTCGTCCGGGCACTGGCGAGGGCCAGTTCGCATACCCGTTTGGTTTGGTCCTTGAGATCGGCGGCGTCGCCGTCACCGCGATCACAGAGCCCCACGCCGCGTCCGCCGGCGAGGGCGGCCAGCAACGGACGATCGTGGTTGCCGAGCATGGGAATCACCGCGTCCAGCGGCTCGACGCCGAGACCGGTGCCGTGCTCGGAGTCCTCGGTGGTCTTGGTGCCGGTGGGGGGCGATTGAAGTATCCTTGGGCACTGGAGCCCGCAGGGATCGGGGCGCGCGGCGGGCAGCGCTTCGCCGTCTGCGATCATGGCAACGCCAGGATCGTGCTGTTTGAGTTTCCACGCGGCCAGTGAGTCGTTGACCGGCTTCCGCGCATCGACGTTCGTAGAAGTCCAGCATGCAGTTTGAGCGGCCCATCTTCCTCCTTCTCCTGGCGCTCCTCGTGCCCGTGCTCGTGCTCGCGTGGCGCAGCCGCAACAGCGAGGAGCGCTGGAAGTGGTACGCGAGCCTCGCGCTGCGCACGCTCGTCGTCCTCGCGCTCGTCGGTTCGCTCGCGCAGCCGTCGCTCGTCCGGCGCGGCGAGGCGCTGACGACTGCCTTCATCCTCGACCGGAGCCAGTCGATCCCGGTTCCGCTCCTCGCGTCGTCGCGCGACTTCGTCCAGCGGCTTGTCGAGGAGAAGCGCGAACCCGACGACCGCGTGGCGGCGCTCACCTTCGGCAAGGAGGCCGAGATCGCCTCGCAGCCGGACACGCGGTCGATCGTCCCCGACAACGAGCACGCCGGCGACCGCGACGGCAGCAACATCGCCGCCGGCATCCGTCAGGCGCTCTCGATCTTGCCGCCCGATACGGCGAAGCGCATCGTGCTTGTCTCCGATGGCAACGAGAACGTGGGCAACGCGCTCGCCGAGGCGGAGATCGCCCGCGCGAACGGCATTCCCATCGACGTGGTCCCGATCGAGTACGAGTCGCCGAACGAGGTCGTGTTCGAGTCGCTGAAGGCGCCCACCCGCGCGCGCCCAGGCCAGACCGCCGATCTCCGGCTTCTCCTCCGAAGCCAAGGCCCCGCGCGCGGCACCGTGTTCCTTCGCGACGGCGGCAAGCCGATCGACCTCGACCCGGACGCGCCCGGCGACGGTCTCGCGATCGACCTCGAAGCGGGCCCGCGCACGATTCCCGTCCCGTTCCCTCTCGAGGGCGCGGGCACCCGCCGCTTCGAGGCCGTGTTCGAGCCCGCAGACGCCGAGCAGGACGGCATGCTCCAGAACAATCGCGCCACGGCGATCACCTTCGTCGACGGCAGCGGTCAGGTGCTCGTTGTCGACAGCTCGGCCGGCATCGAGTCGGCGCCGCTCGTCGATGCGCTCGAGCGCAGCCAGATGGACGTCGTGGTCGTGCCACCCGATCGCCTCGCGAGCGACGGCGCGTTCCTCTCCGGCTTCGACGCCGTGATCCTGGTGAACGTGCCGCGCTGGACCATCGACGGCGAGACGGACCGTCTCCTCCGCGCGTACGTCCACGACCTCGGTGGCGGCCTCATGATGGTCGGCGGCGACCAGAGTTTCGGTGCGGGCGGCTGGATCGATTCCGAAGTGGCGCAGGTGCTGCCCGTGAAGCTCGATCCGCCGGCCACGCGGCAGATGGTGCGCGGCGGCCTCGTCCTCATCGTCCATTCGTGCGAGATGCCGCAGGGCAACTACTGGGCGCAGCAGGTGTCGATCGCGGCGATCGAGGCGCTCACGCGGCTCGACCTGATCGGCATCATCACGCTCGTCAATCGGCCCACGTGGTCGCATCCGCTGCGCGAGGCCGGCGACAAGAGCGCCGCCATTGCATCGGCGCGATCGATGATCGTCGGCGACTTCTTCGAATTCGAGGAGACGGTGGCGATGGCGACGAAGGGTCTCGCCGAGTCGCGCGCCGGCCAGCGCCACATCATCATCATCTCGGACGGCGACCCCTCGCCGCCGACGAAGGCCACGCTCGACGCAGCGATTGCCGCGAAGATCACCATCACCACCGTCATGGTGAGCGGCCACGGCACGCAGCAGGACTACGTGAACATGAAGTTCATGGCCGAGTCCACGGGCGGTCGCTTCTACGAAGTCACGAACCCGAAGAATCTCCCGAAGATCTTCACGAAGGAAGCCTCGGTCGTCTCGCGCTCGCTGATCGTCGAGGGCGAGTTCACGCCGGGCGTGGTGCCGTCGGTTACGGGTCCGACGCGCGGACTGACGGGCGTGCCCGGCCTCGCCGGCTACGTGCTCACCGTGCCGCGCGAGGGGCTTGCGCAGGTTGCGATCTCGAATCGAACCGAAGAGGGGCTCGACCCGATCTTCGCCTACTGGAATCACGGCCTCGGCCGCTCGATCGCGTTCACCTCGGATACTGGCACGCGCTGGCTCGGGAACTGGACGACGTGGGGCGAGTACCGCGCGTTCTGGGAGCAGTCGGTCCGCTGGCTCCTGCGGCCCGCGGTTCCGTCGAATGCGCAGGTCCGTACGCGCGTCGAGGGCGACATGGCCATCGTCGACCTCGAGGCCACGAACGCGGTCGGTGGATTCGCGAACGACTTGAATCCCGAGGCCACGCTGGTCTCGCCCGATGGCCGCGCGACGCCGATGACCGCCGTACAGACGGGCCCGGGCCGCTGGCGCGTCGAGTTCCCCGCGTCTGAGGCCGGGTCCTACCTCATGAACTTCGGCCTCGGCACCGGCGAAGACGGTCGCCGCGCCACGGTGCAGGCGTCTGTGAGCGTGCCGTATCCGAAGGAGTTCCGCACGGTGCGCGACAATCGCGCGCTGCTCGAGCAGATCGCCGACCGCACCGGCGGACGCGTGCTGTCGCTCAAGTCGGCCACGCAGTCGATCGACGCGTTCCTGCGGGAGGGTCTGCCGGTTCCGCTCAGTACGCGCCGCGTGTGGGATCTCATGGCGATCCTCGCCGCTGCGTTCTTCCTCTTCGATGTCGCGGTGCGCCGCATTGCGATCGATTGGCAGGGCGCGCGTGCCGGGGTGTCGGGCGCGCTCGCAACGCGCAAGGTCGGCGACGGCACCGTCGAGGCGTGGAAGAAGGCGCGCTC
>JBIKXP010000281.1:0-3608 GCA_044355685.1 Phycisphaerales bacterium | reverse complement strand
CGGAAGGCGGGGCAGAACGCCAGGCACGCGGCGATGCCGACCCCGATCGGGAGGAGATACGGAAGCGGCGAGATCAGGACGGGACTCGGGGCGCACCAGGTCGACAGGCCGTGCCAGCTGTTGAAGAGATTGAGCCTCGGATTCGACTCATCGGCGCCGGTGTTGACGAGGCTTCCCGCCGGAGGCAAGTCGGCCCGCTTCCGGATGGGGATCTTCGATCCGCACTCCGGGCAGCGCGCGCCGCCGGGCCTTCCGCGGAGGTCGTACTTGCAGGTCGGGCAAGGGAAGGGCACGTCGTCCGGTGTCTCGATGTCGGGCGACCGGGCGCCAGTCGGTCGATCATCGATCACCGGGATCGCCGCGCCTTGTGCGGGAGCGGGGGGCTCGTGCGCCGCCGGGCGATCGATTCGAGGCGGCGAAACAGGAGTCGCTTGCACGTGCAGCGGCTCCCGACGCGCGGGTGCCTCCTCGAGCAGTCGAACGACTTCATCTTCGGGGTCGGGCTTTGGTCGGCCACCAAGCCGAACTCCCCCTTCGGCAGCAGGCTCGCGGCTCGGCGCGGCCGGGGGCCACGCCGGCTTGATCGGCTGTTCAGGGTGTGGTTGAGGCGTCTCGTGTTCCATCGGGCCGCGACCTCACCAAAATCTCAGCACTTCTGTCGGCATCTGAACCCCGGGCCGATAGAAACGGTACAGAACGCATCCCCCACAAGGGGCAATTCTGAGACACTCTGAACCGGCGGCGAGTTTACGCCGAAACCTTCGAAAGACCCTTTGCCCGCCCCAAGGCGCCGACGCGCCGAACAGGGGCGGGCGCGCAGTTCCGGACATACTCCGGCGGAGCACAACCATGCGCCACGATCGCCCGACCTTGAACGCCACCCGAAGCACAGGACTCCTGGGAGGCCGATCGACAGGGATCGACTGGGGGCGTCGTCTCGTGGCTGTGTCGCTGGCGGCGGCGGTAATGGGCGCTGCGTCCGTCGAGTTCCCGTCGACCGCCGTTGCTGGGATGTACGCGCCGGCTTCGGTTCCCGCCGCAATTGCAGCGGAGGAAGCCAATGACGTCGGCCGTTGGTCGGATGCGGTCTGGTCTGCGGCGAAGTCCGGCGATCTGCCCGCGGTCGAGAACGCGCTGAAGGTCGTCCCCGACTCGCGAGCGTCCGCACAGGCGAAGCAGCTGCGGCATCTCATCGCCGTGCGGGCCCAGCACGTCGATGAAGGCACCAAGACCCGCGACGCAGACCGTCAGAAGGCGCTCGGCGACCTCAAGGCGAACTTCGCCAAGGGGGAGATCACCAAGGCGCTCACCGACTCGGTGCGCCTGCAGACGCTCTCCGACAACTGGGCCGAGGCGCTGAAGCTCCCTGAAATCGTGGAGCTGGTGGCCGCGGCCGAGAAGGCAGAGGAGAAGGCCGCCGCCGAGGGCGATTGGCTCACGGCGCAAGAGATTCTCTTCCGGCTGCGCACGCTGTTCGAGGAGTCGGGCGACGCAGCGGCGTTCCGTCGCTACGACGGGATGCTCGACATCGTGAACAAGCGCATCGAGCTGCTTGCCCAGTACGCGCCACGCGAGCTCTGGAGGCTCCGAAAGGCGTACGCGAAGCGCATCGAGCCCGAGCGCGAGTTCCCCGACTTCAACGAGGCGTTCGCGGACGACTGGAAGGAAGTCCTCGACGGCGTGTCGAAGGGCATGCTGACGAGCGCGCTGAACACGGCGGCGAATGATCACATCAGTTCCGGCGGGTGGGAGCCGCTCGTCTCCGGCGGCCTTGAGTCGATCCGGGTGATGGCGACCACGGGCGCGCTCAAGGAGAACTTCCCCGGGCTCGCCGACGCAGAGAAGACGAAGATGCTCGTCGACGCGGTCGCGAAGGCCGAGGAGAACATCGCGCGCATGAACCGCGATCAGGTGGGGCGGCCGCAGTACAACGCCGCGCTCCGCGACGTCCTCAGCGCCAACGCGCAGGGGCCGAAGCTTCCCGAGACCGTGATCTACCGTGAGTTCGGCGACGGCGCCGTCGGAGAGCTCGCCACGCGCTTCGAGGACGAGTTCACGCAGATCATCTGGCCTGACCAGCTGCGTCGCTTCGAGCAGACCATCAAGGGCAACTTCGTCGGAGTCGGAATCATGATCCGCCACGACGACAAGCGCGACATCCAGGTCATCAACCCCCTCGAGGGCAGCCCGGCCTCGCGCTTCGGCGTGAAGAGCGACGACCGCATCCTCGCGGTCGACGGCAAGTCCACCGTTGGATGGACGCTCAACAAGGCCGTCGACGCGATCACCGGCCCAGCTGGCGAGAACGTGCGGCTGACCGTTCGCCGCGAAGGCGTGCCCGAGCCGATCGAACTCACGCTCGTCCGCGAGCAGATCAAGATCCGCTCGGTGAACGGCTGGTGGAAGAAGGGCCTCACCGACAAGGGCATCCCGATGTGGGATTGGTACGTCGCGCCTGAGTTCGGCATCGGCTACGTGCGCCTGAGCAGCTTCAACGACGACAGCTTCGACGACTTCGTGACCGCCATCCGTCAGATGCGCGCCGAGCGTGATCTGCGCGGGCTGGTCCTCGACCTCCGGCACAACCCGGGCGGACTCCTGAAGGGCGCGGTCGACTTCTCGAACGCGTTCATCGAGCGGGGTCGGCTCGTGGCAGGACAGGACCGCAACGGACGGCAGGTCTGGCAGATGGCGGCCGATCCGAGCCGCGCGACGCTCAAGGACCTCCCGCTCGTCGTCCTCGTGAACCAGGGCTCCGCAAGCGCCAGCGAGATCGTCTCGGGCGCGCTCAAGGCGCACGACGCGGCCGTGGTCATCGGCGATCGAACCTTCGGCAAGGGCTCTGTGCAGACCGTGCACCCGTGCGGCGATCAGCGCGCCGATGCGCAGCTGAAGTTGACGACGCAGTACTACGTCATTCCGCCGGGCGTGGGCGAGACCGAGGCGCGCCTCGTGCACAAGCGCCCCGGCTCGACCGACTGGGGCGTCAATCCCGATCTCGTCATGAAGATGATGCCGGCGCAGATTGAGAAGTCGCTCACGCTCCGTCAGAACGCAGACGTGATCGAGGAGTGGAAGGATGTCGCAGACCAGAAGGAGCGCCCGAACGTGCAGGAACTCCTCGTCTCGGGAATCGACCCGCAGCTCGAGCTTGCGGTTCTCATCCTGAAGGCGAAGACCCTGAAGGAGTTCGACACGATCGCGCAGGCGAACGGTCTCGACGTGGAGAAGTCGGGCACTGGCGGTGGTTGATCCCTGCGGCCATGCGCCGCGCTGAACTTCACCGGCGCTGAACCCGGCAGATTCTGAACTCCGCCGACGCTCGGCCAGCCCCGCCGCCGTCGGGGGCGCTGTCGAACTTCGTTGGATCGCCGCCGGGCCGGTTTCGCGGCGCCGCGCTCGTATGTCTCGGCGGCGACGGCGTTTGGCGTCCGCAACTCCCGCCGGAGTGGCCGACGCTCTCCTTGCGGAATCACCCTGATTTCGGATATGAATACGGGACTTGCCACCGTCCGTATTGGTGGCGCGTCCGACCCGTTGGGTCGGGTGGATCGCAGCGCAGGTCCGGACCAGTGCCGGCGACGCTGAACCAAGCCCCATCCGGGGGC
>JBIKXP010000280.1:0-3641 GCA_044355685.1 Phycisphaerales bacterium | reverse complement strand
CGTTGCGGTGGCGCAACCCGGTGTAGACATCGATGTCGCCGTGGAAGTCGGCAAGCGGCGCCAGTGTCGGCGAAGGTACCCACAGACCGCGCGCGTCGGCGGTCGGACGCCACGCGTCGACGTTCACACCGTTCGGGAAGAAGAGGTACGCCACGCGCAGCGGCGGCGCCGCCTCGGCCACGGTCGTCGCGGCCAGCGCGCTCGACGCGATCCCGCGCGGCAGCATGGCCTCGAGCCACGGCAGCGCGATGACGGCTCCTGCGCCACGCAGCACGGTCCGACGGTCGATCAAGGGTTCGCGCATGGATCCTCCGGATTCACTCTACAGACCGAGGCGGCGAGAGCAACTTCGGACTTGCCGATTCGCGCAGATTCGTCCGAAGGCGGAACGCGTCGGACGTCACGATTCCCTCGACGAGCGTCTGGAAGTCGCCCTTTGCGGCGAGGTCTGCCGCCAGCCGGTCCACCAGCGCGTCGTCGGCGTCGGCGGTGCCGCGACCGAGCGCGTAGACAAGAAGATGCCGCGCGAGCGATCGCTCGAACCGCGTGCCTCCCACCAGCATCGCCTCGACGCCACGCGCGCCGCGCAGCACGCTGCCATCGGGCATCTCCGTGGAGTCGTCAATGGAAAGGCCGTCGAACTCGCTGCGCATGCGGCCATCCGCATCGAGCCGCTCGAAGGCAAGACCGATGGCATCCATGCGCACATGGCACGAGATGCAGTCGGGGTTGTTGCGGTGCTCGGCCATGAGTTCGCGCACCGATAGTCCGTGGCGCGCGTCCTTCGTCTCGGGAAGCTGCGGTACGCCGGGCGGCGGAGGCGGCGGCGCCTCGTCGAGCAACGACTCGAGCACCCACTTGCCGCGCTTGACCGGGCTTGTGCGCGTCGGATTGCTGGTGGCAAGCAGCACGCTCGCATGGCCGAGCACGCCCCCCGCGCGCGCCTCGTCGATCGCGCGGCGCTCGACGCGTCCGGCTGCAGGCGGATCAAGACCGTAGATCCGCGCGAGCGCGGCGTCGATCTCCGTCTCGCGCGCGGTGATGATCGCCCGCACCGGCCGCTCGCCGCGGACCACCGCATCGAACAGTCGTTCCGTCTCGAGCCGCATCGAAGCAAGCACGTCCGCATCGAGTCCCGGGTACACCTTCGGGTCCATCTGCCGGTACTCGAGGCCGTCGATCCCGAGCCACTGGGTGGCGAAGCGCTGCGAGAGACTCCGCGCGCGTGGATCCTGCAGCATGCGTCGCGCATGGGCGCGCACGCCATCGCGCGACGCGAGCTCGCCAGCGCGCGCGGCGCGGCGCAGTTCGGCATCGGGCACGCTCGACCAGAGGAAGAAGGAGAGGCGCGATGCGATCTCGCTGCCGTCAAGCACGCGCGTGGCCTCGTCGGGCTTGCAGGGCTTCTCGACCCGCAGCAGGAAGCGTGGATCGACCAAGAGCGCCGTGACGAGGACGCGCAGGCCGTCGCGCCACTCGCGCTCGTGGTTCTTCTCGTGGTTCTTCTCGTGGTTCTGCTCGCGGTTCTGCTCGCGGTTCTGCTCGCGGTCGCGCGTGCGATCGCGCTCCTTGCGGTCCTTCTCGGGCGCAGACGCCTCTCGCGCGAGGCGCACCAACGCATCGCGCTCCGCTTCGCTGAGCGGCCGCCGGAAGAGCTCCTCGCCGAACGCCGCCGCCGCCCTGCCGAGCCGCCGCGTCGCCGCGCCGTCGCCGGCAATCGCAGTCGCGCGCTCGAGAAACGGCGACGATGCGGGCGCGTCGAGCGGACCTTCGATCCGTACGAAGCCGACCGCGAGGTTGCGGTCGCGGTTCGCGCGTTCGCCTGCGTTCGGATCGTAGAAATCGTTGAGAAAGCGCGCGCCGGCGCGACGCTCGCCCGCGGCAAGCGTGCCCTCCCACGCGATCGTCATCGGCTTGTCCGGCGTCGCGCGCACCTCATGCTCGCCTACCACGATGCCATCGAGTAGGAACGCGAGCCGAGCCATGTCCTGTCCCGCCTGCTGCGCCGCGGCCTCGAGCGTGATGCGATAGCGACCCGCGCGCTTGATCTCGAAGCTCGCCGTCAATGCGCCGTTGGTCCAGAGCCACGCGAAGCCGTCGCGCGTGTTGCCTTGTCCGCGGCGCTCGAGGCGTTCGGGCGCCACCACGATCGGCTCGGCGGGGCCGGCCGATGGAACCAGTTCGGCGGCGATCTCTTCCGCGGCGATCAGATAGCGCTCGAGGAGAAGCGGCGGCAAGACGAGCGTGTCCGCGGTGGTATCGAAGCCCTCGCCGATCTCGTCGCGCGGAAGTCGCGCGCGCATGTCGAGCTCCACGCCGAACACGTCGCGCACGGCGCTTGCATACTGCACGCGGTTCAGCCGGCGTACCGCCGAGACTTCGCGCGCGGCGGGCGGCACGCATGCGTCGATCGCCACGACCGCGGCTGCATACTCGGCTTCCGTCGGCCGCTCCGTCTCCTCGGCCGGCGGCATGTCGCGCTTCACGAGGCGCCTGCGCAGCGCGCGCAGCGACTCATCGTCGATGCGGCCCGATGCAAGCGGCCCCGCGAGATCGAGGCCGCCCTTTGGCTTCGCGCCCTCGTGGCACGCCACGCAGTGCGTCTCAAGGAGCGGCTTGAGCGACGCCGGGATGACCACCTCCTCGCCACGCGCGGCGGCACCGCACGCGAGGAAGAGCGTTGCCGCGAGCGCTCGGATCCGCAAGCCCATCGCTACCTCCCCGCTGGCGCGATCTTCGCGCGGAACGGAACCATGGGAAGCCCTGCGCCATTCACAACGTTGGCGCGCTCGGGGTTGTTCTGCCAGGCGTACACGACCTCGACGGGATCTGCCACGCCTGGCGCGGTCAGCACGATGCCGTCGCGGCCCTCGTCCATGATCGTGGCTTCGGCCCACACGAACGTTCCGTCGGCGCCAGCCAACGCGAAGCCGCCCGCCTTGCCGCCAGTCGCGCGCAGGCCCTCCGCGTGCCGGAAGCGCAGGCGCACCATCGCGCCATTCTCGCGCCCGGCGCTCGCGAGTTCCGGCCCCTGCCAGGCCACCGACGCCTCGCCATAGACGGTGTTGCGAGCCCACATCGCAAGCCGCTCGCCGACCTCGCGCTTGCGGCGCGGATGGATGTCGCCAGCGTCGCCGAGGTCGATCGCGCTCACCATGCCAGCGTTGCCGGCCTCGCGCGCGCCACGCAACTGCGCCTCGCGCAAGAGCGCCCACGCTCCCTGCGCCGGCTCGCCCTCGACAAAGGGCTGGAATGCGGCAAGCTGCACCACGCCCCAGGCCATGTCGGCGTTTCCAGACTTCTCGCGCCACGAGCGGATCAGGAGCGGCAGCAGCGTGCGGTAGTTGTCGGGCTCGCCCGAGTTCGACTCGCCCTGGTACCAGATCGCGCCGCGCACGGGATACGCGATCCACGGCGCCATCATTGCGTTATAGATCGCCGCGGGTTCATGCGGTTCCGTGCCGGGCGCCTTGCCGCCGTTCGGCCGATCGGCCTCGAACGCCGCGATCCGCGCGGCGAGATCATCGGCCGTCTGCTTGAAGTCCGACTTCGCCATCGCATCAAGCGGAATCCACGGCTCGATGCGCGTGCCGCCCCATGAGATGTCGACAAGACCGATCGGCACCTTGTGATCGAGCGCG
>JBIKXP010000088.1:0-12154 GCA_044355685.1 Phycisphaerales bacterium | reverse complement strand
CTTTGTGCGACAAAGTATGAAGATTCCTCGAATGGAGGCTTGCGAGAGCCGTATACTTTGTGCGACAAAGTATGCGCGGCGGGGTTCTGCCCTGTCGATGGAGGTTCTCATGGCGAGCGAAAGTCAGTTCATCCGCGGTGCAGGCATGCTGGCGGTCCTCAAGGTCCTCGAGCGCGGCGAGCTCTACGGCTACGCGATCGTCGAGGCGCTGGCGAAGACCAAGGGCGACGCGCTCCATCTGGGGCAGGCGACCGTCTACCCGATGCTCTACAACCTGGAGGCGAAGGGTCTGGTGAAGGCGCGCTGGGACGAGTCGGGCCCGCGGCCGCGCAAGTACTACTCGCTGACAAAGGCCGGGAAGACGCGGCTTGCCGACGATGCCGACGAGTGGAGCGCGATCACACGCGCGATGGCGTCGCTTGGGCTCGAGCGTGCAGCATGGCTGCGCGCGTCGGTGCTCGCGCTCGTGATGTTCGCGACGTTCACGGCGTTCGTCGTCTTGGTGCCATCGGCGAGTGCCGCACCACGGCAGAGTGCGCAGGCACCCGCAGAAGGTGCGGCGGACGCGTACGAGCGGCTCAACGGGCGCTTCACCGAGCTCTACGATCTCGCGCCCGACGAGTCGCGCGAGGCGTTCATGTTCATGGGATATGCGGACGAGTCGATGCAGCGCTGGCTCGATCAGGCCCGTCCCCTTGGACGAGAACTCATCGCCGCGTCGCGTCGGCCGTACGTGCGAAACCTCGACTATTCGCAGGGCTTTGATCTGCTGCTGCCGCATTACGCCGGGCAGCGCCACCTCGCGAAGACCGCACGCCTGCTCGCACACGACGCGGCGCAGCGCGGGGACGCGGCGCTTGCGGTCGACTTCCTCGGCGCCCAGATCATGATCGCGCGTCAGGCTGGCGGCGAGCGCGTCGTCATCGGTTCGCTGGTCTCCCAGGGCGTGGTGCGGTTGAGCGTCATGGCGCTCGACGAGATTCTCGGCTACGGCTTGATCGACCGCGCGGCGGCCGAGACGCTCGTCAAGTCGCGCGATGGACTTGCCGCATCGCTTCGCGCGCAACTTGCCTCGGCCATCGAGATGGAGGCGTCGATCGTGGTGCAGGAAGTCGACAAGCTGGTTGCGCTCGACGAATCGGAGCGGAATGCGCGGCTGGCGCTGCTCGGCATCAACCAGCCCATCGGTTCGGATGCGGCCAGCGTGGACAAGTGGAAGACGCAGGCAGAGAGCTACAACGAGGCGATGAAGGCTGCGGTGGCGAACCCGGATCCGAAGGAGATGCGTGCGGCGATCGAGGCGCTCTCCGCGCGCGTCGCAGCGGGGGAGTTCGGCGACTTCCTCAAGCTGTTCAACGCCGATCTGGGCCAGGCGCTCCTGCGGATGGACGTCGTCGAGGCCGAGCTCGCCCGTCAGGACGCGCTGCTTGGCGACATCGTCCGAGGCAAGACGAAGCCCGAGGACCTTCTCAACGCGGCCCGGTACTACGAGGCGGCGGCGATGGCGGTGGAGGCGCTCTCGGTCGATCAGCAGCGGACGATCGAGGTGCTCCGCGTCGACCCCGGCGGATTGGCAGACGCCGACCGCCGGGAAGCGCGACGTGCGATCGAGTCGCTGCGCGCGCGCGTGATCGACAACGTCATGCGGGCGTCGGCGATCTCGCGCTGCGTCTTCGATCAGGAGCCGCGCAATCAGACCGATCTGCTGCCTGCGGGGAGCGAGGGAATCCTAGGAGCGCTGCGCGTGATGCTCTACGATCCGCTGCTTCCGGAGACGCGGCCCGAGGGCGCGCCGAGCGCCGTCGATGCGTGCGTCGCGGGGGCCATCGCGATTCGCCATCTCGCGCAGGAAGCGGGTCTTGGACGCGCGCTCATCGCGCAGCGGTTCTCGCGCGATCTTGCCCGTGTGCTCGCCGATCTCGATGCAAGGGGGTTGCTCGATGTGGCAGCGCGAGAGCGGATCGCCAAGGAAATCGGACAGCTGAAGCCCGACGACCCGTTCGGATTGAGGCGGGCGATCCGGACCGAGCGCATCCGGATTTCCTACAGCGCCGGGAGGCGGTACGCGCCTGATTCGGACAGGTCGCCGTTCTCCCGCGCACGACTCGCCAACTTCTCTCCCGATTCGATCGCGTTCCTCACCGCCGCGCTTTCGTACGCGCGCCCGGCATTGAAGCCGGAGCTCTGCAACTGCCCCTATGACGGACCGCTCCTCGAGGTGCGGCCGCTCTTCGATGCGAAGGCGTTTGCGGCGTCAATGGCGCAGGAGCCGAAGCTGCGCGAGCGGATGCAGGATGCGGCGCTGGCGAACGCCCCAGATGGCGGCACCGCGCTCGAAGGCCTCACTGTCACGAAGCCGGTCGACATGCAGGTGCGCTTCAATGAGTCGGTCGATGATTTCCAACATCTGCAGGATCTGCTGGCGAACAAGCCGGTGAAGTGATCGGAGGCGACATGCTCGGACGAACACGGAGCGCGGTGCGCGCACGGCTTGATGCGACGCCGCTTCCCACGGAACTGCGCGCATTCATCGCCTCGCTTGTCGCCCGCACGAAGCTGCGCCGCGCGGAGCAGCTCGACATCGCCGCGGAGTTGGCCTCGCACTTCAGCGAGGGCCTCGCGGCAGGAAAGTCGACGGAGACGCTCATCGCGTCGTATGGCGACGTGCGCCAGAGCGCTTGCGAGCTGCGTGCGAGCGCGATCGCAAAGCGCGGCCCGCTCGATCGCGCGACCGGCACGCTCGTCCGGTGGTCGTCGATCGGCGTCGCGGCCGTGCTTGCCGTGTATCTCGGCTCGGCGACGGTGCTCTACCTGCGCGAGCCGGTCACTTCCTTCGACGCGCGCGCCGCCGTGAACGCGCGGCTTCCCGAGCCCGGGCCGGAGGGGCGGGCGCTCGACCTCTACATCGCCGCGCTCGCCGATGAGAACGGGCGGTACCGCGAGGAGTGGTCGAGCAAGAGCGTCGATGCAATCGAGGAAGCCTTGCTCCGCGTCGATGACGATCCAGCCGCGGAGGCGGCCGCGCGTGCGGCGCTTGCCGAGATGCGTGGAACGATCGAGTCGCTGCGCGAGGTTCGCACGAGGCCGGTCTTCGGGCTCGGAATCGAGGCGAACGGGATGACCGATGAGGCCGCGGCCCGGTTCTTCGGGCTCGAACGTTGGACCATGGTGGATGCGCACGATGAGGACGGACCGCTCGCGTCCTCGCTCTTCTCGGTCCTGCTGCCGCAGGCGACCGTGTTGCGCCGCAGCGCGAAGCTCATGTGCTTCGACGCGCGCATCGCCGCGAAGGACGGCCGTGGCGACGACTTCATCGCGTCGATCGAAGCCGCGGACATGGCGGCGCGCCATGTCGGCGAGTTTCCGTTCCTGATCACCGAGCTTGTCAAGCTCAGCGTCCAGCGTTTCGTGCTCGACGAGGTGCGGCGCGCGGTCGAGCAAACGCCAACGGCATTCAGCGATGCGCACTTCGCGCGGCTGGATGAGCTGGTACGCGCCCAGAAGAGCGGGCTTGCGAGCGGGATCGAAGGCGAACGCTTGATGATGCGCGATTTCATCCAGCGTTGCTTCAGCGACGATGGGAACGGCGATGGCGTGCTGCTCCCGCAGGCGTGGGGGCGCGCGCTCGTGGAGATGTCGGATCTCTCTGCTTCCCGCGAAGGGCCCACGACACTCGCAGCGGTCGAGTTCCTTGCGGGACCGGCCGCGGCGACGGCGTTTCCATCGCGTCGGGAGATCACGGATCGGCTCGATGCCTGCTACGAGTCCGCCATTGCCGTTGCCAACGCCACGACGCGTGAGGAGTTCGACGCGCGCATGGGCACGTATCGCGAGCGCATGGACGGCATCCTCGCGGCGCCGTTGAATCTGCTGGACGTGCTCGTTCCTGCGCTCGACAAGCCGCTTGAGATTGGCTGGAAACTGCGCGACGCCGTGGCGGAGACGGTCGATGTGATCGCGCGTGAGCGCGCGAAGCGCGCGGGTAGTTGAATCGAAGCCGGAGCGCCGCGAAGCCTGAGCGGGAGGCCTCGGGGTCGCAAGTCGTGGCGTGCTACGCGCCGTTCGGCGCGATGATCGCCGCCAGCCGCCCGCTCGCCACGCCGTCGCGGCGATAGCTGAAGAACCGCGCGCGGTCGGCGTAGGTGCACGGCGGCTCTGCATCGATGTTCGCGCGCGGCACGCCTGCGCGCGCAAGCTGCATCGCGACGGCCGCGACGAGATCGGCGTGGTGCTTCGGTCCATGCACGCCCGGCGCGACGACACACGTGGCGAGGTCGGCGGCGACCAGCGCATCCGCCACCTCCGGGCCGATCTCAAAGTGCGTCGCGGAGATGCAGGGCCCGACCGCCGCGACCGCGCGGCTCGGATCGACGCCAAGCGCGCGCAGCGCATCGACCGCCGCAGGCACGATGCCGCTGACGACGCCGCGCCAGCCAGCGTGGACTGCCGCGACATGGCCGGTTCCCGCATCCGCGATCAGTACCGGCACGCAGTCTGCCACGCGGATCAACACCGCACATCCACCACGCGGACTTGTCACGGCGTCGGCCGGCACGCGCGCGGCGAGCGCCTCGACCGCCCGCGCCACCGAGCAACTGTGCACCTGACTGAGGTCCGCAACCACCGCGTCGCGCGCCAAGCCCGCGGCCGCCGCGAAGCGCGCGTGGTTCTCGCGGATGTTCTGGTCGAGGTCGCGCGGATCGCCTTCGGGAATGCGCGCGTTCGCCTGCGTCGACTGGAGGTTCAGCGTGTCGAACGGCGCCGCGCTGAGGCCGCCATGCCGCGTCGAGAACGCATGCGCGAATCCGGCGCCTGTTAGCAGGGGGCTTTCGAGCGTGACGACGCCGCCAGGGCTTGTTCGTTCACTGAGCACGCGCGAGTATCGACCGGGCTCGGAGGGAACCCGCAACAATCAAGAAGCGCATCTTCCGTGCGGAACCGGGCGGCGTTATCCTGTCGGCATGACTTCACGCACCCGTGCCGTTCGGTCGATCTCGCTGCTCGCCTTGCCGGCCGCCGCCGTTCTGGCTGCGTGCGACGGCACGACCGGCGGATACCCGCCGCCGCCGCCGGCGTACGTTCCACCCGCGGAGGAAATGACGAAGGCGGCTGCGCCGAAGTTCCAGCCGCTCATCAAGGCGCTCCTCGCGCAGCGTCGCGCTGCGAAGGGCGACTTCTCGGGACTTGCGAAGAAGACGGACGACGCTGGCAAGCCGCTGACGCCGTTTGCTGCGTCGCGCGCCGCATCCGACGCGCTCTCTGCGGCGCTTCAGCAGGCTGGGCTCAGCGACGAAGAACGCCGCACGTGGGACGTCATCACATCGCTCGACGACGCCGGCCTCGAGAAGCTCGTCAAGTGACGAGCGAACTCACTGCAGTTCGGGGCGAATCACGCCGGGAAGCAGGATCGTGGTGAGGTAGCGGAAGGCCGGCCGCGAGCCGACCTCGGTCACGTCGTGTCCATCCGCGTCGGAGGCGAAGGTGTTCGCGAGCTCCTCGTAGATGATGTTCGGCGCATCGATCGATCCGTCGACGAACGAGATGTTGATGCGACCGGTGTTCCACAGGGCGGGCGTGTCGATCCAGATGCCCGAGGCGCCAAGGGGCGGCGACACCTGCACGGCGAATCCATGCAGGTTGAAGCCGAGACGTTCGCTCGAGCTGATGACCTCGCGGTCGTCCTCGGTGATCGAGAAGAGCGTGCGCGAAGGCTGGGGAATCTGCGAGAGCGTGACGGTCTTGAACTGGGTGTCGCGCACGCCTTCGGGCGCATCGGTGCTGAAGTTGTCCGGGAAGGCGAAGAAGTCGTCGGCGCAGCGGCCGGGCGTGTTGTCGCCGACGCCGACGAACGAACTCAGCGAGTAGGAGCGCAGTCGCCCGGTCGGATCCATGGGCGACTGATACGCCGCAGGGTTCTCGCCGAGGTAGCGCCACATCGCGCCACCTTCGAGCGCGCGCACGGTCTCACGGCGTTCGGTGAGGCCGGGGCCGGCGAAGAGCGTGGTGCCATTGGTCGCGCCGGTGTTCACCCAGCAGTTCGACACACCTCGCATGCCGCCGGTCGGCGGGTAGGGATCTGTCCGTGGATTCACGAAGCGACCGTCGTTGTCCGCCGCGTAGGTCTGGTTGGCGAGCGCGATCTGCCGCTGGTTGGAGAGGCACGCCGTGGCGCGCGCGCGGGTCTGCAGTTGGCCGACTGCGACGAGGACCAGCGCAAGTACGAGCGCGATGATCGAGATCGTGAGCAGCAGCTCAACGAGCGTGAACGCTCCGTTGGTTCGGGACGACCTTGCGGTTGCACGGCTGTTGCGGTCGAGTTGGCGCGGCGTCGGTGACGTCGTCATGTCGGCTCCTGATGCCAAAGATGGCAACAGAGTTTACTACGCCTTCCACAAGATCGAAGCCCCTTCATTGGAGGGAAATCAAAGTGTCCTCACAGGTTTCCCGGCCCGATCCAGATGTCCAACGGGGTTTCCGGCCGAAACCGCGTGCGTGCGTCCGGAAAGGCGCACGAGAGAGGCGCATGGGAAAGGCGCACGAGAGAGGCGCACGGGTTGGAACCACCTTCGGTGCGCGCGTGTGGATTGGATGCCGCCTCGTGAAGCCCGCCCGATCCGTCAGACAGAGCCTCGAGCGGGGTCAGGTCCAGGCCGAGAGCAGGATTCCGAGGTCTGCGGAGTTCACGATGCCATCGCCGTTGAGGTCACCCGCGCCCGAACCGCCCCAGTTCGAGAGCACGACGCCGAGATCGGTCGAGTCGACGACGCCGTCGCCATCGATGTCGCCGGGAACCGGCGGCGGGGCGTTGAAGTTCCGGATGCGGAACGCCTTGCCATCGGTTGTGAATCCGACGATCACGCGGCCGTCGCGCGAGACGCCGGTTGCGGTCGCGAGCGTGTCGCCGCCAAGCGAGACGCCCGCGTCGACGAGATAGGTGTTGAGATTCACGAAGCCGAGGTTGGTCGTCCACGCGGCGGCGTGGGTGCCGCCGGACGCCGAGCGCTCGCCGACGATGGTGCTTCCGTCGCCGCTCGCGTCGAGGGCGCGACCGAAGCCGGAAGGAAGCGGAAGCGCGACCATCCCGACGTTGCTCGTCCACTTGAAGGGCTTCTCGTCGAAGAACGATGAACTCGATCCGACGATGGCGGTGCCATCGCCGCTGACAGCGTTGGCGATGGAAGAGTTCATGCCTGGGAGGACGCCAAGCGACTGCGCGGTGAGCTGGTCGAGGTCGGCGACGACCCTGCATGCGACGTTGGCGGCGGTTCCGCAGATGATGTCGCCGTTGTCGCTGATGTCGCTTGGAATCATCGACGGCTGGCCGCCCGGACCGGGGAGCGCCACCATTCCGCCCTTCAGCGTCCAGCGGAAGCCGGAGAAGGTGTTCGAGAAGGCGAAGGGCTCTGACGAACCCACGATCACCGTGCCCGCATGGTTCGACGCAGTGGCCTTGCCTGCCGTCATGCCGGGAAGGTTGCCGAGATCGAGCGGAGGAAGCGCGCCTCGCCAGATCAAGGGGCGCCGTACCGGTGGGCCGCCTCCGGAAAACTCGCTCCAGCCGATGACGGTGCCGCCATCGCCGCTGACGGACCAGCCGTAGGCGCTGTGCGTCGAGACAGGCACCGCGAGCGTGGTGCCCTCGCCGGCGCTGTTCCAGCGGACGGCCTTGGATCGTGGCGCGAAGACGGTGACGGCTCCTGTGAGCCCGTTGGCGCTGCATCCGTACGCCGCCGCGCTCCAGTCGCCCGGCGGTGCGGAGAGATACTCGAGCGTGACCTGGGCGTGCGAGGTGCCGGCCAGCGCGAGGCTCGCGCCAAGGCAGGTGAGCGCGCAGAGAGCGGCGCGCAGGGACATGCGGCTGGCGGAGGGCCGGCTGGGAGATGAGCGATGCAGTGGGTGGTTCATGGGAGAGGACCTCATTTCAAGAAACAGGGAATGGCTGAGGAACCCTTAGGTTCCGTCTGATGGATCCGCCGGGCCTCAATCCACGCGGCATCCCTGTGGCATCCCTGCGGCGTCCCTTTGGCATCCCTGTGGCGGCACGGCGAGTTCCGCGGTCATCGACGAGATTCAGCGGTTCTCGAACGCGGATCGGCGCGCAGCGCTTCCGATCGGGCCGTATGTTTCCCACATGGCCGACGAACGCAGAGACGACGCGCCCACAGGAGGCGCCGCCGCGCAGGTGCCGCCGCGAGCCACGGCGCCTTCACGTCGCGCCGTCGGACTCGTCATCGTCGTCGCGGCGCTCGGCTACTTCGTCGACATCTTCGATCTGCTTCTGTTCGCGCTGGTGCGCCGGACATCGCTCACCGAGATCCTCGGTCCGAGCCTCGAAGGGAAGTCGGCCGTCGAAGTCGACAAGATCCTGTCGGAATCCGGCATCCTCCTCGACAACATCCTGCAGACCACCGGGCTCCTCGTCGGCGGACTCGTCTGGGGAATCATCGCGGACAGGCGCGGTCGCCTCAGCGTCCTCTTTGGTTCGATTCTCTGCTACTCGCTTGCAAACCTCCTGAACGCAGCGGTGATGGACGTCGACCCCAACGGGCCGCTTGGGTTCATGCACGCCATTGGACTTGGTAGCGCGTTCAACCAGTACGGCGTGCTGCGCTTCATCGCCGGCTTCGGCCTCGCGGGCGAGCTCGGCGCCGGCATCACGCTGGTCGCCGAACTCGTCAGCAAGGAGCGCCGCGGTCTCGCCACCACCGTGGTCGCCGCAGTCGGGATCCTTGGCGCCGTCGCCGGCTACTTCACCACGCAGTTCGTCGGCTGGCGGACGGCGTTCGTGATCGGCGGCGTACTCGGGCTCGCGCTCCTCGCGCTGCGCGTGGGCGTCGTCGAGAGCGGGCTCTTCGTGCACGCGAAGGAGCAGAAGGTCCGCGGCCAGGGCGCATTCTGGAAGCTCTTCTGGCCGCGCGAGCGGCTGAAGCGATATGCCTCGACCGTGCTCATCGCGGTGCCGATCTGGTTCGTCGTCGGCACGCTCGTCAAGTACTGCGATCGGATCATGCCATCGCTTGGGCTCGAGGGTGCGGAGCAGCCGAGCCCCGCGCGCGCCATCATGTGGTGCTACGTCGGCCTCGCGGCGGGCGACCTGGGAAGCGGCCTTCTCAGCCAGCTGCTGAAGTCGCGCAAGCGGGCGATCTGGATCTTCCACGGGCTCACCCTCGCGGCGATCGCGCTCTACTTCCTCGTCGGCGCGAACAGCCTCGCCGCGTTCTATGCGGTCATCTGCTTCGCGGGCTTCGCAAGCGGCTACTGGGCCGTGTTCGCCACGATCGGCGCCGAGCAGTTTGGCACGAATCTGCGGGCGACCGCTGCCACCACCGCGCCGAACGTCGTGCGGTGGTCGGCGGCCTGGACCGGTGGCCTCTGGCTCCTGATGTCGTCGCACATGTCCGCGTGGGCAGCGGCCGCCATCGTGGCCGCGATCGTGATGCCGATCGCGATCATCGCCACGTTCGGCCTGCGCGAGACGTATGGCACGGACCTCGACTTCACGGAGAAGTAGGGGAAGTCGCCGCCTACACTCGGCCGGCCGGCCTCGTCCGCCTGTGCCCAACGCTTCAATTCCATCCATGAACGAAACTGCAACGATGCTCACTCTCGTCCGCCGCGCCCTTCTTCTTGTCGCTGTCGCTGTTTTCCTGCCGCAGGGCGTCGGTTGCAGTTCGGTGCCGCGCGGCGCCGGCAGCTACATGGTCACCGTGGTCGATGCGGGCACGGGCCGGCCGGTCGAGGGACTCGCGCTCACGGCGTCGGGTGCGGGCGCGCGCGCACGCGGCGGGACGCCGGTGGCCGCGACCACTGATGAAGACGGCATCGCGGTGCTTCGCTTCGGCGATTGGGGCGCCGTCGACCTGGCGCTTGCGCGGGGCGACGTGACAGAGCGCTGGCTGGTGACGCAGGACCGCGTGGCCGTGAACGGCGGCAAGGCCTCGATCGAGCCACTGCGATTGATCGTCGGATCGCGCATGAATGGCGGTGCGAGCGCGTTCGATGTGACGATCACGCGCGTCGAGCGCGGCGGCAAGATCGACGTGGATTGAGCGGTCGCGTCTGCGGTCGCTCCCTCTGGAGCGAGGGTTGCGTTTGGACTCACCGTTCAAGCCACACCGCTCAAGCCACACCGCTCAAGCCACACCGCTTAAGCCACACCACTCAAGCCACACCACTCAAGCCACGCACTCCGCGAGGAGCACCCCGACCGCGTTTGCAACGCGCGCGGATGTGCGCGAGAGGTTGCGCAGGAACGCCTCGTGTGTCGGCTCGTGGTGGTCGACGAGATCGGTGATTCCCTTGAGCGCGACGAGCGGGAGCCCGTGCTCGCGACAGACGAGGGCGAGCGCGGCGAGTTCCATCTCCTTCCCAAGGGCGCCTGTGCGCGCGAAGAAGGCGAGTTCGTCGCCGGTCGCGTCGAGGCTCGAGCCCGTCGACACGAGTCCCACGCGCGCGTCGAGCGCGGCGGCCATGCGCGCGAGCATCGACTCGTCGGCTGAGAGCCGCGTGTGCGCGCGCGCCGTGCGGTCGAATCCGTCGATCGCCACGCGCGCATCGTGAAACATCGTGTCGCGTGCGACGACGAGATCGGCGATGCGCTGGCCCTGCGCTTCAAAGCCGCCGGCGGTACCGGCGTTCACGACGAGATCGAACGGCTCTCGTGTGGCGAGAAGCGCGCGTGAGAGCGCGACCGCGGCATGCACGGGACCGATGCGGTCGACCTGGGTCGCCAGATCGATGCCCGGCGTGACAAGCACGATCTCCGCTCCTGCCATGCCGCCGACGCGGGCGCCGTCTGCGCGCGCGAGTCGCAGCGCATCAGCAATGGGCGTCGCCTCGCTTTCCATCGCGACAAAGACAAGCACCCGCCGCGCATCGGTGGGAAGCGGGGGCAGCGCAAAATCGGCTGCGGTGCGCGTCGCCATCGGTCAGATCTCGACGGGAACCGCGCGCGCGGGCAGCACGCTCTCGAGCCCGAGCTCTGTCTTGAGCTTCGCGGCCAACGCGGCCCGCGCAGGCTCCGTGCCGTGGTTCAGCACGACACGCGAGGGCTTCGCCTTGAAGCGGCGGAACCACTCGACGAGGTCCTCCTGGTAGGCGTGGCCCGACAGCCCCTCGACACGCGCCGTCGTCGCGCGGATCGGAATCACCTTGCCGCTCGAGAACTGCGCGCGGTCCGCGCCGCGCTCGATGCGCGACGCGAACCCGTCCTCGGGCTGGTATCCGCCGAGAAGAAGCAGGCAGTCGGGCCGGTCGATCGACTCCTCGAGATGGCGCAGCATCGGTCCCGCGTCCATGAAGCCGCTTCCCGCGAGGATGATGCCGCCGTGCACCATGCGGTCGATCGCCATCGACTCGCGCTTCGAGAGGACATAGTGAAGCTCGGGGAACCAGAGCGGCGCCTCGCCCGCGCGCACCGCCGCCGCCATGTCGGGCGCGAGATACTCGGGATGGCGGTAGAGCGACTCGATGCCGTGGACGGCCATGGGCGAGTCGACGTAGACGTTGAGCCCGTGCATGAGCCCTCGCGCATGGAGCCGCGCGAGGCGATGGACGAGAAGCTGCGCGCGGCCGAGCGCGAACACGGGCGCAAGCACCTTGAGCTTGCGCCGCGCGGCGTCGGCGACGATCGCGGCGAGGGTCTCGTCCGTGTCGGCGTGCACCTTGCGCGGGCGTTCGCCGTTGGTCGACTCGACCACCACGACATCGGCGTCGACGGGGTGATGCGGCGCCGCGAGGAGCGACACGGCGCCCGCGCGGTGCGGCCCGAGGTCGCCCGTGAAGTAGAGCCTTCGCCGCGCCGCGCCCGCGCCGATCGTGAGCTCCGCACCCGCGGCCCCGGGAGTATGGCCCGCGTTGCGGAAGACAAGCGACACGAGCGGCGCGATCTTGACCTCGCGGTCGAGGGGCACGCCTTCGATCGCGTCCATGGTGTCGCGCACGTCGGGAATGTCGAAGAGCCGCTGCGCGGGCGGGAACTTGGGCGCGGGCCCTGGCTCCTCTCCCGCGAAGAGCGCGCGCGACCAAGGCGAGGTGCCGCTCGCGCGCTCGTAGACGCGGCCGCGCTGGAGCCGCGCGCTCGAGCGGAGCACGCGGCCGAGGAGCTCGTGCGTCGCGGTGGTCGCGTAGATGCGGCCCTTGAAGCCGAGCGACG
>JBIKXP010000279.1:0-3662 GCA_044355685.1 Phycisphaerales bacterium | reverse complement strand
GCGCGAGCGCCGCCGATCTCGCGAAGGGCGTGCAGGTGGCCGACCGCTCGCAGGCGGTGTGGCCGATTCCGCACGACACGCTCACGCGAAAGCTCGCGGTTCCGTCGCAGGGGCGGCTCTACTACGTTCGCTACGCGCTGAAGATGGGCTGGACGCTCGCCGAGATCCACGCGCTGTCGAAGATCGACCCCTGGTTCCTCGAGGAGTTCCGTCAGCTCGTCGCCTTCGAGGACGAGCTTGCGTCGTTTCCGAAGCTCGAGTCCGTGCCGCGCGAGGTGCTCTTCGAGGCGAAGCGCCTCGGCTACTCCGACGCGCAGCTCGCGAACCTCTACCTCGGCTCGATCTCGGCCGAGACGATCCTCGCCGTGCGCGCGCACCGGAAGTCGCTCGGCATCGAGCCGGTGTACAAGCTCGTCGACACCTGCGCCGCCGAGTTCGAGGCGGTGACGCCGTACTATTACTCGACCTACGAGGCGCCGTTCACCGTCGACGGCAAGCCGATGGTCGACGACGAGATCCGCATCACCGACCGTCCGAAGATCGTGATTCTCGGCGGCGGCCCGAACCGCATCGGCCAGGGCATCGAGTTCGACTACTGCTGCTGCCAGGCGGCGTTCGCGTGCGAGTCGATGGGCTTCGAGAGCGTGATGATCAACTCGAACCCCGAGACCGTGTCGACCGACTACGACACGAGCGATCTTCTCTTCTTCGAGCCGCTCACGCTCGAGGACGTGCTGAACGTGATCGAGCGATTGAACGGCGGCGGCATCGACCGCGCCGATCGCTCGGGCAAGGTCGTCGGCGCGATCGTCCAGTTCGGCGGCCAGACGCCGCTCAACCTCGCGCATGGCCTGGCGAAAGCCGGAGTGCCGCTTGTCGGAACTGGTCTCGACTCGATCGACATCGCCGAGGACCGTGACCGCTTCAAGGCGCTTCTCGACGAGATGGGCCTGAAGCAGCCGCCGAGCGGCATCGCACGCTCGCTCGATCAGGCGGTCTCCTGCGCGAATGCGATCGGCTATCCGGTGCTGGTGCGCCCGAGCTACGTGCTTGGCGGGCGCGGCATGGAGATCTGCCCCGACGAATCGGCGCTGCGAACGTACATGACGACCGCCGTCAACGTCAGCGATCTGGCGAACGCGCCGGTTCTCATCGACCGCTTCCTCAACGACGCGACCGAGGTCGACGTCGACGTCGTCGCCGACTTCGAGCCGAGCGAGGGCACGCGCGCCCGCATGATCGCGCACGATTCCGACGCGCCGCGCTCGATCGTCTGCGGCGTCATGGAGCACATCGAAGAGGCCGGAATCCACTCCGGCGACTCGACCTGCATCGTGCCGCCGTTCTCGCTGTCGCCCGCGCTGGTCGACGAGATCCGCACCACGGCGCGCCGCCTTGCCGAGAAGCTGCGCGTGCGCGGCCTGATGAACGTGCAGTTCGCGGTGAAGGATGGCACCGTCTACATCCTCGAGGTCAACCCGCGCGCGTCGCGCACGTCGCCGTTCGTCGGCAAGGCGAAGGGCGTGGCGTGGCCGTTCGTCGCGGCGCAGGTGATGATGGGCCGTTCGCTCGCGCGGCTAGGGACGAAGGAGATTCCCGACACCGGCTTCTACGCGGTGAAGGAGTCGGTCTTCCCGTTCTCGAAGTTCCCCGGCGTCGACGTGGTGCTGGGCCCCGAGATGCGCTCGACCGGCGAGGTCATGGGCGCGGATCGCTCGCTGCCAATTGCCTTCGCGAAGGCGCAGATGGGCGCAGGCATCCACCTGCCGACCGCGGGCAACGTCTTCCTCTCGGTGCGCGAAGGCGACCGCGAAGGAATCGTGGGCATCGCGCGCGACCTCAAGGAGATGGGCTTCCTCGTCTACACCTCGCGCGGAACCTCCGCGTTCCTCGCCGAGCGCGGCGTCGAGACGAAGCAGGTCCACAAACTGAGCGAAGGCGCGCGGCCGACCGTGCTCGACCTGATCGCCAACGGCGAGATCCACCTCATCATCAACACGCCCACGAAGAAGGGCGCGAAGACCGACGAGGGCAAGATCCGCGCGAACGCGGTCCGCGCTGGAATCCCGATGATCACCACGGTCTCGGCGGCCCGCGCGACGGTCGACGCGATCGCCGCGCTGCGCGCCGGCGCGTGGAACGTGACCGCGATCCAGGACTACTTCCCGCATCTTGCGCGGCCGAAGGCCGAGCCGAAGCGCGCGCTTGCCGGCGCCGGAGCGTAAGCAGGCCCGCGTGCGGGACGCGGGGCGAGGACCGCGCGGGACGCGGGGCGAGGACCGCGCGGGACGCGGGGCGAGGACCGCGCGGGACGCGCCTCGATTTCCTTACGTCGAGAGGTCCTTACGTCGAGGCTCGCGCGCGCAGCGACGCGCCGACGCCTGCGCGCGTCTTGAGGTGGTCGATCACGTTCATGAAGTTGATGTAGGCGTCGTACGGCGAGTCGTACGGCGAGAAGTACTTGTGGACGTCGCCGTCCGACCAGTACTTCGTGCACATGTAGTAGAGGTGATCGCTCGTCGTGAGCTTGCGCCAGTCCTCGAGGATGTAGGGGTCGCCCGCAGCATGCCGCGCCTTCACCGGAGCCTCGAGGTCGTAGAGTTCCTTGGCGGCGCCGTCCTGGATCGGGTTTCCGAGCCACGCCGAGAGATCGCGCTCGCTGTCGGCCCACGAGATCCACTGCGGTACGTCGTACTCGCCCACGGGCTCGTAGCAGTCGAGCAACTGCGAGGGCGTCAGGAAGTCGTTGTGGCCGTGATTCGTGTCATAGATCGCGCCGGGCAGCGCATCGAGGAACTCGAAGATCCCCGTGTCGGCCCACTGGTGCTCGCCGAAGGTCTCGTAGTCCATGAAAAGGTTGCAGCAGAAGCCGTCGCCGTTGATCTGGTTGACCCAGCCCGCGAACTTCTCGGCGGAAAGCGGCCATTCCTTCCAGCCTCGGTTCGAGAAGCGGAAGGCGATGTCGTCGCTCAGCCGGTAGTTCTTGAGGAGGAGCTTGATCGGCCGGTCCGCGAGGTCGCCTTCGCCGGGCGGCGTGTAGATGTAGTTCGGCGAGCGGAATCCGAGCAGCCGGTCGACGCCCTCGCAGATGATCGCGCGGTGCTGACCGCGCCGCGCCATGTGCGCGGCGAGCTCGTTCGAATAGATGAGCTCGGTGTTGCGGAACACCTTCGGCGTCACGCCGAAGACCTCCTGCATGCGCTTCTGGTGGAGATCGACCTGTGCGTCGAACTCCGCGCGGGAGAACAGGAAAGAAAGCGAGTGGTGGCTCGTCTCGCCCACGAGTTCACATGCGCCCGTGTCGACGAGGCGCTTGAGCGTGTCGACGACGTCGGGCGCCCACAGCTCGAGCTGCGAGAGCGCGGTGCCCGTGATCGAGTACGAGCAGCGGAAGCGCTTGTCGTGCCGCTTCACGAGGTCGAGCATCTTGGCCGTCGCAGGGCGGTAGCACTTGTCGGCGACCTTGCGCATGATCTTCTCGTTCGCCTCGTTGTCGAAGTAGAACGGGTCGGTCGAGAAGACCGAGTAGCGCCGCAGCCGGTAGGGCTGGTGGAACTCGAAGTAGAAGCAGACGCTTGCCATGCGGGCAGCGTAGCCGACAATCGTCAGATCCCGTAGTACCCGCGGTACCACTCGACGAATCGCGCCACGCCCGTCTCGAC
>JBIKXP010000278.1:0-3683 GCA_044355685.1 Phycisphaerales bacterium | reverse complement strand
TGTGCGCGTGCGTGACGACGACCGCGTCGAGCGACGCGAAGTCGATCGTCGGCGCGACCGCGTTGCGCGCCTCGTCCTCGGGCGAACCCTGGAACATGCCGAAGTCGATGAGGATGCGCGCCTTGTCGGTGCGGACGAGGGTGCAGCTTCCCGTCACCTCGCCTGCCGCGCCGTGGAACTCGAGCGTTGCGCCGATCGTCATGGGGTGGCCCTTCCTCGAAGCGTCGCGGCGGTCGCCTCTGTGCGTTGCGGGAACCACGCGAGGTCGAAGACCTCCTCGAGCTGCGCCCACCATTCGCCCGGCCGCGCGAACGGCGCCGACCGCTGGAACGTGCGCATCAGCGCGTCCCACTGCTGCGTGCGCGGGTTCGCCGCGTACTCTTGGTATCGCGAGGGATCGAAGGCGTCGTCGGCTTCGACCACCATGAAGAGCCTCGTTCCTCCGCGCCAGATGCGCATGCCGTGAATGCCGATCGCGCGCAGTCCATCCGTCACCTCGGGCCAGACGGCGCGGTGATGGCGCAGGTACTCGTCGATCCGCGCGGGGTCGTCGGCAAGGTCGATGGCTTGGGCAAACACGCGCATGGAGAGAGGGTATCGCAATCGCCGGAGAAATGCGGCGATCGGATACCTTGCGAACGATGGATTCGTTTGCGGCGCGCAACTCCACCTTCGACTGGCTCGTGCTGACCGCCGCGAACGCGCGCCAGGCGGAGGCCTACGAGGCACAGCTTGCGGAGCGCGCCGGGCGAGGTCCGCTCGCTGGCGCAAAGGGCGTGTTTGCGGTTCCCGACGCGCGCGACGCACGCATCGGCTCGGGCGCGGCGACGGTGCTGGCGCTTGCGGAGGTCGCGCGGCGGCTCTCGCGTGCGAAGTCCGCGCGCAACCTCGCGGAGCTCTTCGCGGGGGAGCGGGTCCTCATCCTTCACTCGGGCGGCGACTCGCGCCGGCTGCCGATGTACGCGGTCGAGGGAAAGATCTTCGCGCCGGTTCCAAAGTCGACGCGCGGCGGCGCATGCGCGTGCGTCCTCGACCTCCTGCTCGGCGATCTCGCGTCGCTTGCGCCACGCGAAGGTGGCGAGGCACTCGTCGGCGCAGGCGACGCGGTGATCGGCCTCGCGCGCGATCCCGTGCGCTTCGAAGGCAAGGGCGTGATCGGCGTCGCGCAGTGGACGAACGCGGAGCGCGCGTCGCGGCATGGCGTATTCGTGCGCGGGCGCGGCGATTCGGTCGCGGCGTTTCTGCAGAAGCCGGGCGCGGACGAACTGCGCGCGGCGGGTGCGCGCGCACGCGACGGACGCGCGCTCGTCGATCTCGGGCTCTTCTCGTTCGACCCGGATTCGATCGCGGCGCTCCTCGCGGGCGCCGGCGTGCGTCTGCGCGCGCGGCGCATCTCCTTCGTGCGCGGCGGGCTCGCCGATCGCGCCTCGCGTGCGGAGTTGCCGCCGATCGACCTCTACCGTGAGATCGCGATGGCGCTTCCACAGCGCACGACGCGTGCGCGATACCTCGCTGCGTGCGCGGGCGACGCGGCGCGCGGCGCGCGCGCGAAACCGCTTGGCGAACTCTTCGACGCCATGCGCGGCACCGACTTCCGGGTCGAGGTCGCGAATGTCGGCGATTTCCTGCATATCGGCTCGATGCGCGAGATGCTCGCGGCGCTCTGCGGCCCGACGGCGGAGATCGCGCGCTTCGGCGTCGAGCCTGGCTCGATGCCGGTGCCGGCGCTCGCCGCCGCGCCTGGGCGCGAGCCGGTGGTGCTCGATGGGCGCGTGGCGCATGCGGGCGTCGAGCGCGGACGCGCGGTCATCGACGCGTGCGCGATTGGTCGCGCGCGCCTCGGCGGCGACAACATCGTCTGCGGCGTGCACGCCGATCGACTGACGCTGCCGCGCGGTGTTGCGCTCTTCACGCTGTCGATCGAAGGCGGCCGCGCCGGCGCTGCGCCCGTCCTCGTCGCCTGCGGAGTCGACGATGACTTCAAGACGCGGCTTGATCGCGGCGGAACGTTTTTCGGCCGCCCGTTTGAGGCATTTCTGCGGGCGGCACGCCTCGACGCACGCGACGTCGTGACTGGCGACGGCACGCTGTGGGACGCGCGACTCTGGGTGCCCGGGCCACTGGAGGGCACGCAGCGCGCCGAACCGCATCGTGCGCTTGCGTGGATGTGGCGCGGCGAGCGCGCGCCGGCCGCGTGGCGCAGCGCGCGTCGGATGTCGCTCGGCGAGATCGTGGCGCGTGGCGATCGCATGGCGCGCTCCGTTGCGCGCGCGATGAGCGCGTCGACTCTCGCCGAGTCGTATCCGACGCTTGCGCTCGCGTGCGCGGCGACGGATGGAAGCCTGCCAGACATGCATCGCGGCATGCTGCGGCGTCCGGTCGCGGCGCGACGCGCGATCGTGCGGAACGAGGCGTCGCTTCCCGTCGGCATGATTGCCTCGCCGATCACCAGGGCGCACGCATTCGCGACGATGTCGTGCGTCGCGGCGAGCCTCGGGCGCGCGTCCGAACTCACCGCGCGCGCGCATCGCGCGGCTGCGTTCACGGCGGTGGGCGAGTCGGTGCTCTCGCGCTTCGCGCTTCCGGAGCACCCCGTGCGCGCGGCGATCCTGCACGATCAGGCCGTGTGGACATCGATGCCGGTGCGCGTCGATCTCGCGGGCGGTTGGACGGATACGCCGCCGATCTGCAATGAAGTCGGCGGGTCGGTCGTGAATGTCGCACTGACGCTTCGCGGACAACTTCCGGTGCAGGTCGTCGCGAAGCTCGATGACGAGCCCGTCATCCGCATCACGAGCACCGATCTCGGCGAAACGCGGGTGATCCGCTCGGTGCGCGACCTCGCGCAGCGCGGCGACCCGACGCGGTGGTCGAGCCTCGCCGAGAACGCGCTCGTGCTGACCGGCGCGGCGCCAGCGGACCCGAAGGCGTCGCTCGCGCGATGGCTCGATGCGATCGGCGGCGGCATCTCGCTCACGCTGTTCAGTGCGGTGCCGAAGGGCTCTGGCCTCGGCACAAGTTCGATCCTCGGCGCCGCCACCATCTATGCGCTCGATCGCGTGTTCGGCCGCGAGCGCACGCACGGCGAGCTCTTCGCGGCGACCAGCGCGCTCGAGCAGATGCTCGGCTCGCGCGGCGGCTGGCAGGATCAAGTGGGCGGCGTCGCCGGTGGCTTCAAGATCGCGCGGACGACGCCCGGTCCCGAGCAGCGGCCGTCGGTCGAGCGGATTCCCGTGCCGGATACGTGCCTGCGCGAGCTGTCGTCGCGATCGCTCCTCTACTTCACGGGCGAGCGGCGCATGGCGAAGAACATCCTCGAGAACGTGGTGTGGAACTACCTCGCGCACGAGCCGGCCGCGCTCGACGCGGTGCGCCGCCTGCGCGGCAACGCCGAGCGCATGCGCGAGGCGCTCGGCGCCGGCGACGTGCGCGCGGTCCTCGCTGAACTCGACGAGTACCGCCTCTGCAAGCGGCAGATCGACCCCGGGAGCTGCCCTCCCGCGTTTGACGAACTCGCGTCGCGGTGGAGGCGCGAGCTTTCCTCGTGGTGCTTCGCGGGCGCCGGAGGCGGCGGCTTCATGCTGCTCGTTGCGCGCGACCCTGGGGCCGCTCGGCGGCTGTCGGCGCGGATCGAGCGCGAAAAACCGCATCGCCGCGCGCGATCGTTTGCCTTCGAGCCCGAT
>JBIKXP010000087.1:0-12258 GCA_044355685.1 Phycisphaerales bacterium | reverse complement strand
GTTCGTGAGGTGCGCCCGCGCTCGGATGAGGCGCATGCGGAAGCGGGTTCAATGCGCGAATGGCCCCCGCATCACTTCTCGTGCTCGGTCTGTCGTTGGCAAGCGCGTCGTCGACGCTTCCATCCCCGCCACGCGCCGCGGCCGCGAAGGTCGATCTCCTGCAGCATCGGCCGGTCATCGGCGCCGTCGTCGAGGGCTACGCGCGGCAGGTCTTCGACGAATACACGGCGAGCCGCGAGCAGGCGGAGCGCATGCGCGCCGCCATCCGCGCGTTCTGCGCCGAACCGACCGAGGCCGGCCTCGCGCGCGCGCGGGAAGCCTGGACCGCGGCCCGGACCGTGTATGGGCGGACCGAGGTGTTCCGCTTTGGCGGCGGGCCGATCGACACGAGGCAAGGGGGCGTCGAGACCTTCCTCAACGCGTGGCCGGTCGACGAGGAGTACATCGAGCCCGCGGATCCGTCGCTGAAGAGCGGGATCATCCGCGACTCCGCGCGCTATCCGTCGGTGGCGGGCGCCGTCGTCCGCCTTCACAACCAACGCGGCGGCGAGACGAATGTGTGCACGGGCTGGCACCCGATCGCGTTCATGCTGTGGGGGCAGGATCTGAGCGAGACCGGCCCGGGCACGCGGGCGGCGAGCGACTTCCTCGATACGTCGTCGCCGCACGCCGCGCGCCGCCGCGAGTATCTCCTCGAGATCACCGACATGCTGTGCGAGGACCTCGTACGCCTCGAGAAGGCATGGGCGCCGGACGCCGACAACCACCGCAAGCGCTTCGTCGCCGAGCCCGAGCGCTCGATGCGCTCGATCATCACGGGGCCATCGCTTCTCGTCGGGTTCGAGATGACGGGCGAGCGCCTCGCCGTGCCGCTCGAGACGCGCGACCAGGAAGAGGAGCACAGCTGCTTCAGCGATACGACGCACATCGACTTCACCTCGAACATCAAGGGAGTCGACGCGGTGCTGCGCGGCCGCGGTGGGCCAGGCGTGATCGAGGTCGTGCGCGCGGTCGATTCCGCGCGTGCCGCGACGCTCGAGGCGGCGCTTGCTACGGCGTACAAGGCCGTGCATGAGATGCCGGTGCCGTTTGACACCGCGATCCGCGCCGCGGATGGGTCAGCGCAGCGCGTGAAGATGCAGGCCGCGCTCGAGGCGCTCGAGACGCTCGGCGAAGAGATCGCGCGTGCGGGTCGGGCGCTGGGATGGTCGCTTCCTACGGAGCCGACGGGATGAATTCGCGCGTCCGAACAGTTGCGATCGCGGGGCTCGTCGCAGCGGCATCGGCCGGCGCGTGCGCGGTCAACGCCTCGCGCGACTGGGCGCGGATGGGCGGACCCGCCGCCATCGAGATGGACGGCCCGACGGCATTCAGCCTGCCGTTGCCCGGTATCTCGCGCGAGGATCGCCGTGCATTCGCAGTCGGAAACTCGTTTTTCCGCGACAACTGGATCGTGGCTCCCGCAAGCGCCGAGGGGCGCGACGGACTCGGCCCCGTCTTCAACGCAAACAGCTGCAGCGCGTGCCATCAGGATGACGGCCGCGGACGGCCGCCGGCCGACCGCCACGATGTTGGGAAGGGCATGGTCGTCTTCGTGAGCCCGTGGGACGACGATGGCGCGCCGCATCCGGTCTACGGTGGCCAGCTGCAGGATCAGGCCGTTCCCGGCGTCGCGCCCGAGGCGCGGATCGCGGTGGAGCCTGAGTACATCGCGGGGCGCTATGCAGATGGCACCCCGTACGAACTCCGCCGTTGGAAGATCGCGCTCGAGGATGCGGCGTATGGCCCGCTCGGCGACGTTCGCCTCTCGATGCGCATTGGGCAGCAGCTCGTCGGCATGGGCCTCCTTGAGGCGATCGACGACCGGACGATTCTTGCGCAGGAAGACCCGGAAGACCGCGATGGCGACGGCATCAGCGGCCGCGCGCATCGCGTCACGGGCGCCGACGGAACGGTCGGCATCGGGCGCTTCGGATGGAAGGCGTCGCAGCCGACCCTCGAAGGACAGGTGATCGCTGCGCTGCATGGCGACATCGGGATCACGAGCCCTCGTCGCCCGGACGAAGATCTCACATCGGACCAGCGCGCCGCGATCAATGCGCCTTCGGGCGGATCTCCCGAGATCGACGCCCACAAAGTCGGCCGCATCGCGCACTACATGCGGGCGCTCGCGGTGCCGAACCAGCGGCGGAGCGTCGATGCGGACGTTGCTCGAGGTCGTGCGCTGTTCGAGGCCGCGCGCTGCACCGCGTGCCATCTGCCCGAGGCGCGCACGGGAGGCGCATCGCAGCTCGCGCAGCTTCGGGGCGCAACCATCCATCCGTACACCGATCTCCTCCTGCACGACATGGGCGAGGGTCTCGCCGACGACCGTCGCGATGGCGACGCCTCGGGACGCGAGTGGCGCACCCCGCCGCTGTGGGGAATCGGCTTGCTCGAGACGGTGAACGGCAACCAGAACTACCTGCACGATGGCCGCGCGCGGACGATCGAGGAGGCTGTGCTCTGGCACGGCGGCGAGGCACAGCGCTCGCGCGATGCGTTCGCATTGATGTCGGCCGACGAGCGCGCGGCGTTGCTTGCGTTCCTCAGTTCACTCTGAGTGACCGCGAGCGGCGGCGCCCACGCAAGCCGAAGATGAGGAAGGCGAGAAGCGCTGGCGGAGCAGGTACGGCCGTCACGCCGAGGCCGAACGAGTAGGTGTGCGCCTCGCTTGTATCGAGCTCCATGATCCAGAGCGCATAGGTTCCGGCCGCGAGCGGTCCGCTGAAACCGACCGATCCCGGTGAAGCGGACATCACGGGCAGGAGATCAACGCCGACATCAGCCGATCCGAAGTGCGCCCAGCCGAGAAGCGGCGTCTCGATCGAGGTCCAGTCGGCCGGAATCGTCACGATCGGTCCCTCCTGCATCCCGACGAAACTGAATGCACCGCCGACGCTCGCGGATTGAAGCACGAAGCTGTCGAGGCGGAATCCCTCCGCCACCGTGAAGGTGATGTAGTCAAGGTCGTGGACATCGGGCGTCGGCGACTGACCTGAGAACCCGCGGATCGTGTTCACGCCGGCACCGAGCGTGACCGTCGTAGGGTTGAAGCGGTCGTCCGAGGCGTCGCCGTCGCGCGCCTCGTCGAAGACGACAAGATTGGCGCGGGCGATGCTGGCAGGAATTGCGGCGAGCGCGAGAGCGCAGAGAATCGAGACGGCGGATGAAGCGGGCACAGACAACCTCCTTGAGCGAAACGGCATAGATCCCAGCGGAAGTTCAAGTGGGCGAGGCATACGTTCCGTGGAGTTTGTGCAAGGAGCGTGTTGTGCGTAAGCGATCCGCAGCCATCAGCAGTCGCCCCAGGCGGAGAGCAGAATGCCGAGGTCTGCAGAGTCGATTTCGCCATCGCTGTTCAGGTCTTCCGCACACGTCGCCGCGCACGGCCCCCACGCGGAGAGAATTCTTGCAAGATCAGCGCTGTTCACGGTTCCATCGCGGTTGAGGTCCGACGCGCACGCGCCCGGACGGGGCGTCACGACGATCTGCTGGCGGATGGCGATCGGACGGGCGATGATCGCCTGCGGATTCGCGGCCGCCTCTTGCGGCGTGTACCAGTCGACCCCGTACGTCGTGAGCGTCAGTCCCTTCGACTGTGGATCGATGTCGAACTCGGTCCATCCATAGTGATGGGCCGCAACGGGCCCGCCGACGGTGAAGGTCGCGCTGATCGACGGATCCTGAATGCCTGTGGGCGAGTAGCCGTATCCAGAGATCACGCCGTCGAGCACGCTGCGGATGAACCCGTCCTTACCGGGGTTTGGAAGCGAGAGGTAGAACGCGTACTGCTGCGCCGTGATGGCGCCCGTGGCGAGGCCGAGTTGGGCGAACGTCGGGCCAGCCGGCGCTGAGTAGGCCACCGATCCAGTGATGATCTCGAATGCGCCCGTGAAGAGCTGCTGGGTCGGATTCGAAGGGTTCGGCACGGTGATGTCGTTCACGATCGTGCCGTGGAAGTCGGCTGTGACGAACACCACGTTCTTGATGCCGAGCGCCACGATCTGCGAGAGAAGGAATGCCCGCTCCGCCGCGTACCCTTCCCAGCGGTCCTCCGCCGCCAACGGACCGAAGTTCTGCATCGGCATGGACGTCATGAGGAACTTCCACGTGACACCTGCGGCCTCCGCGGCAACGAGGTCCTGCAGGAGTCTCGCGAGCTGAGGTTGCCCGAGCATGGTCCGGCTCGGGTTGAAGCTTGCCTGAATGAAGGCGGCGACCTGAACGGGGTCGAATGGATTCGAGACCGGCGGCAGGCTCGCATCGCGGAAGCTGCGCGCGTCGACCATGAAGACGGCGGCGTCGCGGCCCCACTGGAACGAGCGGTAGAGGTCCGGCCGCGCGTCGACGCGCGGATCGCCGAGCGCGGGCCACGTCGTCGGCCGCAAGGCGTTGTGCTCGACGAACGCCTGAAGGCCGTTGACATACAGCGAGCTCTGGTTGAACCAGCCGGTCGAGGGGCTGAACGCACCTCCGTCGAAGTCGTTCGTGACCTCGTGGTCGTCGATCATCGAGAAGGTCTGCGTGCTCGCGGCGAGCTCTCCCCACGGGTCGATGCCGTGCGCGGGCTGGTAGTTCTCGACGTGCTTCGCGCGGAACTCATCGAGCGTCGCGGCGGGGCCTGCCGGGACGGCCGGGCTCGCGACATCGGCGTAGACGGTGTCGCCGAGCTTGACGAAGAAGTCGAGCTCGCGCTCGTCGGCGTTCAGGATGGCGTTGTAGATGCCGACGTCGCCGCGCCAGTCGCCGGTGACGCCGAACCGGAGTCCCGCGGGGGCAGCATCGATGCCGATAGGCGCGGCACCGCTCAGGAAGGAGGCGTTACGCACCCGCTTTCCATCGTTGACGCGCACGAAGTAGCGGCGGTTGAGATCAAGGCCCGACAGCAGGATCTTGCCCGGCACGAGCGCATTCGCGACGTCGAGCGCATGCGACGAGACGACGTCGGTGAAGGCCGCGTCGCGAGCGATGGTCACGGTGACAGATCCCGTGCCGCTCGCTGGTCGAACGACCACGACGGCGCTTCCGCCGATCACGTCGCCGACCCCGACCCGGGGCAGCGTCTCTTGTGCAAGACTCGGCGCGGCGAAGGCGAGGTGAGATGCGATCAGGACTCGAACGCAGGACTTGGTCTTCACAGGCATCGGATCTCCGTGTGGTTTGAGGGCGAAGGAATCTGAGCACGGACGTGTTCAGTTGCGGTGCACGTAGCGATCTGTGTCGTTGAATCTCAGATGGGGAACGTGCAAGCATCACGAACCAACGACTTCGAGCGGAGCCCAAAAGCAACACCGCGGCGCCAGGCATTGAGCCGGACGCCGCGGTGTGCAAAGGGTTCGTCAGGGGCGGTCGTGCAGGTCGTGGATCGACCTGCGGACGACACTCACCCCGTGCAGCTCGTGTCCCACGCGGAGAGCAGCACGCCGAGATCGGCCGAATCGGTCGTGCCGTCGCCGTTCACGTCGCCCGCGGGCGTGCCCCAACCGCTCAGCACGATGCCGAGATCGGCCGAGTCGATGCGCGCATCCTGGTTCAGATCGATGTCGGCGCAGGCTGGCGGGAGCGCGACCGGACGCAGATCGTCGGCCGGGCCCTCGAGCACGACGCGGTTCGAGTACTGGCGCAGTTCGTATCCAGTGACCGTGAAGTTCGTGTCGCCCTGGTTGATCGGGAACGTGTGCCAGTTCTGGAAGCTGATCCGATACTCGCCGTTCTTCAGTCGCTCGACGTCGAACTCGAGGAATCCGTAGTGCTTTCCGCCGCCGATCAGCTGGTTGCCGCTCCAGTTCTCCGGTTCGCTCTGGTCGGCGCTCCAGCGGTGGTATGGGTTCGGGTTCCACGCGGCGCCTTGAGGATTCAGCGAATTCGAGCGCCACGCTGTGATGGCGGCGTTCGTCGCGCCCGGCGCATCCTCGACGCCGCGCAGGCCGTCGCCCGCAGCGCCGACGTCCCAAAGGTGCACGCCGTAGCCATCGTTGTCGAGGTCGAAGAAGCTCATCTCAGCGACCTCGCTGTGGCCGGTGAACACGCCGGCAACGCGGTACTGCTCCATGAGCGGCGCGTAGATGCGCATGGCCTCGCCCGACTGCGTGCTGGTGACGCTGGTGCCATGGACGCCGCGGCTGAACGGCGTGTGATGCCACTGGACGAAGATGATCTGGCCGGCGGCGCGCGCAGCGGCGAGTTGCTTGACGGCCCAGTTCCACTGCGCCGTGCCGATGTTGAAGTCGGGCAGGTCGCCGTACGGGTAGTTCAGCAGCCAGGCGCGGTTCGTGTCGCGGTTGAACGGGAAGTTGACGTTGAGGAACTGTCCCTGCGGCGGCGAGACGTTGTCGTTGGCGCCGAGTGAACCAACCGAGCAGAGCGTGATGATCGTGATCGGGCCGTAGTCGGTTCGATAGTAGAGATCCTTCGCGAGCGGATCGCTGTTCGCGGGGAAATCGAAGTAGGCCGACCACTGGTTGCGGGCGTACTGAACCAGCGGGTTTGCCGTGCCGTTTCCGCCGCCGTTGTAGATGCAGTTGTTCCCGATCGCGGCGACGAACGGCATGCCGCTGAAGAGATCGTCGTACTCACCCGCATTGTGGCGCCAGAACTCATCCCAGCGGCGCTGGCACTCTGTTCCCGTTCCCTCGATCAGGTCGCCCGCGAAGATGAGCATGTCGGCGTTGCGCGACTCGATGTTCTTGATGTTCTCCTGATAGCCGACGGTCTCGGTGAGGAAGTACTGGTCCTTGCCTCGACCAGTGCCCGCGGGACGGCCCGTGCTCCCCGAAGTCTGCGGCGTCGTTCGTGCCCACTCGCGGTTGCGCGTGCGGCCCGAGACGAGCGTCTCGCTGTCCGAGATGGCGATGAAACGGAGCGAGCGGTTGATCTGAGGCGTTGGTGCCGTGCGGAACGTGTTCGAGTAGGTCGATGCGCCCTGCGTGACCGTGTAGGTGTACTCAGTGTCGGGCGCGAGGCCGCTGATCGTCACGCGATGGCGATAGTTGCGTGCCGGCACGCCCGGCGCGGAGAAGATCGCCGTGGTGCTGAAGGGAAACGCGCCGGTCGCATTGAGTTCGCCGGCGATCTGGTAGTCGAGGACCGGCACGAGCGCGGGCGTGCTGGTGTAGCTCAGAGGGCTCTTGAGGCCGGGGCCGGCGACGGTCAGGCTGCCGGGGGTTTCGCCGGTCGTGAACCAGGTGAACAGCATCCCGTCCGTGGTGGGGTTCAGCTGGTAGGGCAGCACCCGGAAGTCGGTGGTGGGTTGCGAGAGCGCGGGCGAGGCTGCGACCGAGACGACGCTTGCCGAGAGAAGGAGGAGAGAGCAAAGACGGGGTTTCATCAGGACTCCTTGGATGATGGATGCGGAACGGCGCGAGGCAAGGACGTTCGCCGCCGATCATTGGATTCGTGTGATGCCGAGCGAAGTTCTCGGTTGCGATGCGGTTTAGATGTCGCCATTGCGGGACGGTTGGCCGATTCTTTGCCGAGATCATGCGCGGTGCAGGTTGACATGGCGCCGTCGTGTTGTCAGGGGATTTGAGGTACGTTCAGGGCATGGCTGACTCCTGGCGCTGGGCATCGATCGGTTTCCTCTCGTGTGCCACTGCGACTGGCGTTCCTCCACACTCCCTTGAGGACGTGCGTGCGGCGCTCGACGCCGCGCGCGTGCGCATCGGCGGGCAGGTGGCGCAGCACCACGACCCCATCGGCCCGCGGACCTGGATCGATGGAACGCGACTTTGGTACCGCGAGCAGGCGCGCGACGGCACGCGCCGATGGTGGTTGGTCGATGCCGCGAAGCAGGGCGCCCAAGCGAAGACGCCGCTCTTCGATCACGCAGCGGTGGCTCGAGAACTCGCGGCGGCAGGACGCACCGCATCCGAGAGCCGATTGCCCGTGAAGGATGTCTCTGTCGTCGGTGCGGACGGCGGGGTTTCCGTTCGCATCGTGCTCGATGGAATGGAGCAGCCGATCGTGCAGCGGCTTGACGGCGACGGAGCGTCGCCATCGAACGGTGTTTCGGTGCCAACCGAGCCCGAAAGCACGGAAGCGCTTGATGGTCAGAAGGAGACGCAGGACGTGTCGGGACGTGTGTCGGGGATTGCGACGGTCGACGCGACGGGTGACGTGACGAGCACTGGCCTCGAGGTTGATCGCGACGGGCCGAATCTCGTCATCAGACGAGAGGGCGTCGAGATCTTCCGCACGAATGACGGGATGGCGGGCGACGCCTATCGCGCGCATTGGATTTCGCCGGCGCAGGACGCCGTCTTTGCGCTGAAGGTGAAGGACGGCCAGCGTCGCGACGTGCATCTTGTCGAGAGCGCGCCGAGCGACCAGCTGCAGCCGAAGCTGCGCGCGTTCAACTACCTGAAGCCGGGTGACGAGGTCGACCGCGCTGCGCCGCGGCTCTTCCGGCTCGGCGGTGCGACCGGGGGCCCGGCTGCGCCCGCGATGCGCGAGATCGCGCTCGACAACGCGCTCTTCGCGAATCCCTGGTCGATCGACCGCGTGCGCGTGCTGCCTGGCGGTCGCGAGGTCGCGTTTCTCTACAACGAGCGCGGACATCGCGTGGTGCGGCTTGTGGCGGTCGATCTCGAGAGCGGCGCGGCGCGCACGGTCGCGGAGGAGTCGTTTCCGACGTTCGTCGACTACACGAACAAAGTCTGGATGCACTGGCTCGATGCAACCGGCGAACTGCTTTGGATGACCGAGCGGAGCGGCTGGAACCACATTGTGCTTGTCGATGTTGCGACGGGGCGCGTGAAGCGCGCGGTGACAGAGGGCGAGTGGCTTGTGCGGCGCGTGCATGCCGTCGACGAGAAGGTGCGCACGGTGGACCTTGCGGTGATGGGGCGGGACCCGATGCAGGATCCGTACCACGTCCATCATGCGCGCGTCTCGATCGACGATGGCCGCGTCACCATGCTGACCGAGGGCGATGGAACGTGCCGCGTCGACTTCTCGCCGACGCGCGAGGCGCTTGTCTCGGTGCGCGCGCGCGCCGACATGCCGCCCGTCTACGAGGTGCGCCGCACGTCGGATGGCGCCTTGGTGGCCGAACTCGGTCGCGCCGACGACGGTGCGATGCGCGCGGCGGGTTGGCGCGCGCCGAAGCGCTTCAAGGCCAAGGGCCGCGATGGCGTGACCGACATCTGGGGGCTCGCGTACTTCCCGACCGACTTCGATCCGTCCCGCTCGTACCCGGTCATCGAGAACATCTACGCGGGTCCGCATGGCCAGCACGTGCCGAAGTGGTTCGAGCTCGGCGGCCGCAGCCGCGAGTACGCGGAACTTGGCGCCGTGGTCGTCCAGATCGACGGCATGGGCACCAATTGGCGCTCGAAGGCGTTCCACGACGTCGCCGCGAAGAACCTCGCCGATGCGGGATTTCCCGACAGGATCGCATGGATCCGCGCGCTTGCCGCCGAGCAGCCCGGGCTCGATCTCGCCCGCGTGGGCATCTTCGGCGGCAGCGCCGGTGGGCAGAACGCGATGCGCGCGGTGCTCGACCACGCGGACTTCTACAAGGCCGCGGTCGCCGACTGCGGCTGCCACGACAACCGCATGGACAAGATCTGGTGGAACGAGCAGTGGATGGGCTGGCCTGTCGACGAGAGCTACGCCAGGAGCTCGAACACCGAGGATGCCGCGCGGCTCGGCGGCGCGCTCATGCTGGTGGTTGGCGCGCTTGACGACAACGTCGATCCTTCGAGCACGATGCAGGTGGTGCAGAAACTGATCGACGCCGGGAAGGACTTCGAGCTGCTGGTCGTTCCCAACGGGGGGGCACGGGATCGCGGAGAGCGAATATGGAAACCTACGGCGCGCCCGCTTCCTATTCCGGGAACTGGCGTTGGAGCGCTAGGTTCCGTCTGACGGATCCCCGGCCGTCGAATCGCGCGGCATCCCGGCCGGCCGTGACCCGCCTTGGTCGGCTTCAACTCGCCGTATCGCGTGACTGGATCATGTGGAGTACGGCCCCGTCTCGCCTTCCTGCAGCCGGGCGCCGCGCAGGGCCCCGGCGAACCGCGCCGTGAGCGGTCTTCGGGTTTGCCGTCCCGATGGCCCCGGTTCCGGTTCCGGTCCCGGTTCCGGCCCCGGCCCCGGCTTCGGCCCCGACCCCGACCTCAGCACTCGACCGCGGCTGTCCGCGGCGACGATACCGGCCTTGATCTCGTTCAACCGCTTGACCCCGGTCGCGCTTCCCGTACCCTGACGGCGTCCGTTGGTTTGATCACACACACGCGGTGGGAAACGCATGCGCAAGGTCGCGCGTGCAACGCGTCGTGCCATTCCGATGGCAGCAGGGAGGCGTCATGTCGGACGTTCGTGGTGGCAGTTCGGTGGAAATGAAGGATGGGATGAAGGATGGGATGAAGGATGGGATGAAGGATGGGATGAAGGTTGCATCGGCGCCCGAGTTCACCCGCGCGGTGGACTCGCACGCTGCGCGTGGCGGCGGCCGTGGCCGCGGCCCGCGGCGCGGCACGCTTTCGCGCGTCGCTGCGTGGATGGGGCGTCCCGGCGTCGGCCTGTTCCTCCTCGGCGCAGCGCTCGCCTTCGGCGTCCTTGGTGCGAGCGAGCGCCTCGGCACAGCGTTGCGCAGCATGCGGCAGGTGAATCAGATCTCCGTGAAGGGCGTCGCAGAGATGGATCTCACCAGCGACCGCGGGTCGTGGTGGGGGGTCGTGCGCGCGCGCGCCGCCACGCTGCCCGAGGCCTATGCGAACCTCGAGAATTCTGCGGAGTCGCTGCGCTCGTTCGTCGTCGAGCGCGGCATCCCGGCCGATCTCATCACGGTCGCCAGCGTCTCGATCAGCCGCGAGATGAAGCGCGACGAGAAGGGGAACGCGACCAACGAGGTCGAGCGGTTCGTGCTCTCGCAGAGTATCGGCATCACGTCGCCGAACGTGCAGGTTGTTCGCGCCATCGCAAACGACGCCACCGCGCTCATCAAGCAGGGGGTCGAGGTCGAGAGCGGCGATCCGGTGTTCAAGGTCAGCACCATCGAGGATGCGAAGCTGCGCCTGCTCGAGCAGGCAACTGCGAATGCCCTCGAGCGCGCGAAGACGCTCGCACGTGGGTCGGGCAACTCGGTCGGCAAGCTCGCGAACGCATCGCAGGGCACGTTCCAGATCCTTGCGCGCGGCTCGACGAGTTCGAGCGAGTGGGGCGGCGAGTACGACACCTCCACGATCGACAAGACCGCACGCGTGGTCGTGACCCTCGACTACAACGTGGATTGACGCACAGTTCGACCATTCAAGCACGCGACCACGCGATCGCGGTGGAGGCAGGAATCAAAGCGGCATCATCGCTCGACGCGGTAGCCGCGGCCTGCGTAGGGCCAGAAGCCCCCGCGCATGTTGAACGCCTCGAACCCAGAGCGCGCGAGGAAGGCGGCGGCGCGCGCGCTGCGGTTTCCGCTGCGGCAATAGCAGAGGACGGGCTTGCCCCGGGCGACCTCGTCGAGACGCGCGCGCAGATGCGTGTACGGGATGTGCTGCGCGCCAGGCAGATGGCCTGCCGCGAACTCGCTGCAGGTACGGACGTCGAGCACCGTCACGTCGCTCCGCTCGACCAGTTCATGCGCCCGGACGGGCGAGATATCGTCGACGCCGATCGTCGCAAAGCTTCCCACGGCAAGCGCCGACACCACGCGCGGGTCGACGAAACCGACGATCGACTCGGGCGCCACGCCGACGCGGAGGAGGACGCGGGTGATGTCGGTGACCTTCGCTGGGTCTGCGATCAGCACGATGCGATCGTCTTCCTCGAGGTAGTTCGCGACCGTCGGCCCAAAGGATTTCTCGAACGGCGCGCTGATCGAGTAGGGGAGGCGCGCGTCGAGATAGTCGTTCCACGCGCGCGTGTCGATCACGGTGTACTCGGGCCTCTGGCAGAACTCGCCGAACTCCGCGGCCGACAGCGCGCGGACCACGGGCATTGCGTCAAAGCCGCGGGCGCCCGCCTCGTTCATGCGCTTCACGCGGGCGAAATAGGGCGGGGGCTCCGTCGCTCCGGCCAGAACCGCGTCCTTGAAATCGCCGCCTTCGACCTGCGCCTTGAGCGCGCGGTTGATGACGCGCTCGATCCCGATCGTCGTCGCCGGAATGTTGCAGATGGCCTTGCCGCACTCGCTGCCGGCGCCGTGGCCAGGAAGCACCTGCGTGTCGGAGGGGAGGTCCTCGATCGACACGAGCGACGCACGCAGCTTGTCGACGG
>JBIKXP010000277.1:0-3704 GCA_044355685.1 Phycisphaerales bacterium | reverse complement strand
GAGCAGTTCACCGTCGGGGTCGGTTGTCCTTTCTGGGTGCCACTACTTCTAGTCGTGCGAAGTCGGAGTGGCCGGGATCGGAGCGGTTGCCGATACGCGTGCGGAACCACCACTGGAAGTGGTGGCACCCGTTTTGGCTGTCGACTCGGACGGGGCTGTGCTCGGGCTTCGCCCTCGACGAGCGCGCAGCGCGAGCAGTTCACCGTCGGGGTCGGTTGTCCTTTCTGGGTGCCACTACTTCTAGTCGTGCGAAGTCGGAGTGGCCGGGATCGGAGCGGTTGCCGATACGCGTGCGGAACCACCACTGGAAGTGGTGGCATCCATGTGGGCTGTCGACTCGGGCGGCTTGCGCTCGCGCTGCGCGCTCGTCAACCTTCACGCCACGCTGTGGCGCGCGAGCAGTTCGATCGCCGCGCGGATGTCGCCCACGCGGTCGTCGCCTGCCTCGCGTTCGACGGCGAGCCGCACGGTGGCGGGCACGCGGCCGATCGCCGCGAGGAATGCACTCCAGTCGACAGAGCCCGTGCCGACGCGCACTTCGCTGCCCCAGGTGCCCGCGGTCGCGGTCGGGAGCGCGTCCTTGACGTGCACCTGCGCGATGCGTGGCGCAAGGCGCGCGACGGCAGCGACCGGGTCGCCCATCCCGTAGAGGATCATGTTGGCGGGGTCGAAGTTCACGCCGATCGTGTCGTCACCGAGAAGGTCGAGCGCGTGGGCGAGCGTGTCGGCCGATTCCTGCCCCGTCTCGAAGGCGATGCGCGCGCCGTGGTCGCGATAGATGCGCGCGATCTCGCGAAGCCGCGCGAAGAGCTTGTCGCGCTCTGCCCCGCTCTCATGGGGGATGAACCCCGCGTGGAAGGTGACGAGCCGGACGCCGTGCGCCCCCGCGATGCGCGCGACCTCGACCGCGCGCGCCTGTGTCGCCGGCCACGTTGCGTCGGGAACGACGCCGCCCGTCGCGCGGATCGTGTCGAGGGTGGAGTAGTCTTCGCCGACCGTCTCGAGCATGCCGCTTGCGACCTCGACGCCAGCGTCGGCCAGGCGGGCGAAGGTCTCGGACCACACCGCCGGGTTCTCCGCAACTCCCGTCAGCGCCAGTTGGACGGCGCGGGCGCCGGTTGCGCGTACGCACTCGACAAGTTGCGCGGGATTTTCCGCGCGGAGGCTCCAGGAACAGACTGCAACCGGGGCGCGGGCAATGGGCATCACCGCACTCTACACCGTTCCAAGAGGGGCGCTGCTGGACTACCATGCCCGACCCGTTTCCGAGCCCGAGCCCGATCCTGACTCGATGGACACCGTGCCGCTCAACCCCGATCCGCCCGAATCGCCGCTGCCCGCGGCGGTCGACGCGCTTCGGCCGCCGGCGCCCGCGCGTCGCCCCATGCGCCCCCCCACGCGGCTTGAGCGGCTCGAGGCGTGGGCGTCGCGGCTCTCGATCAAGAACAACTTCTTCCACAAGATCTTCTCGCTCGTGTGGCTGCCCTACGCGGCGCGCTCGGGAATCAAGATGTACGGGAAGAAGGCGCTGAGCGCCGAGCGCTTCGCGGCGATTCTCCCGTTCCGCCGCTTCAACCGGAACTTCTACGACGCCATGGCGGGCGCGGCGCTCCTCGGGAACTCCGAGGTCGCGGCCGGCATGTACCTCTTCTCGATCTGTGGCGGCGACTACACCGTCGTTTGCAAGGAGATGAAGTACCGGTTCCTGCGTCCATGCCTCGGCCCTGCCGTCTACCGCGTCGTGAAGAGCCAGGATGTCGAAGAGAAGGTCGCGGCGGGCGGCGAGTTCAACGTCTCGCTCGAGATGGAGATCTACCAGCAGCAGCTGGTGCGCAAGGACAGCGAGATCCTCGTGGGCCGCTGCGACATCACCTTCCACTGCACGCCGAAGTCGATGGTGCGCGATCGCGAGGAGCGCCGCCGGGCCGTGCGCGAGAAGCGCAAGGCCCTTGACAGCGCGACGCCCGGGTCGAGCGAGGGTGCGCCGGGCCGATGACGCGCAGCGTCCAGACCGTGCTCTCTGGCCTCGGCCTCGCAACCAGCTGGACCTGGTGCATCGGCATGTTCGCGCCGATCGTGATCGGCCAGATGTTCGGTTGGCCGGGCATCCTCGCCTTCGCAATCCCGAACGTGCTCGGCTGCGCGCTCTTCGGCTACCTGCGCTCGCGTCGGCGCTCGATGGCCGAGACGCACGACCACGCCTTCGCGATGGCCTGCTTCTCGGCGGCGACGGTTGCGTACCAACTGTTCTTCGTCGGTTGGCTCGGCGGCCCCGTGCTGGCAGAGGCCATGGCGACCGAGCGGAGCGACGGCGCGCTGCTTGGAGTCTTCGTGGTGTTCGGTGCGGCGCTTGCCCTCGCGCATCTTCCGCGGCCCATGCTTTGGGCGCTGGCGGCGCTTGGCTTCGTCGCAAGCCTCGCGACCTTCGCGTTCCTGCCCTGGGGACGGATGAATCCGCTTCCCGCGACGGGCGAGTTCACGCTCGCGCAACTCGGCTTCGTGCTGCCGACGATCGTCTTCGGCTTCATGCTGTCGCCGAACCTCGACCTCACGTTCCATCGCGCGCGGCAAGAGGTTCCCGAGGGCGCGCGGCCGACGAACTTCCTCGTGTTCGGGTTCGCGTTCGCCACCATGCTGCTGCTGACCGTGTGCTACCTGAAGTCGCCGCAGGGGCTCACGAATCCGGCGGTGCGCGCGCACATCGTGCTGCAGTTGATCCTGACCTCCGCACTCCACCTCTCGGAGATCCGGGCGACAGCGCTCGGCGGCCGCACCCGCGGCGTGCTGATCTTCCTGGCCCTCGTGGTCGGCCTCGGCGCTGCGGTGCTCGCGCCGCTCGAGGACACGTACCTCCGCTTCCTCGGCCTCTACGGGCTGGTGTTCCCGGCGTATGCGGCGCTCGCGCTCCGTACGGTTGGCCGTCCGAGCCTGTGGGCGATCCTCGGCCTCGGCGTCGTGGTGGCGGCGGTCGTGCCCATCATCGACGACGCCTTCCTGAACGGCCCAGGGCCGGCGGCCCCGCTTGCGGTCATCCTGCCGCTTGCGGCCGTGGCGCTGATCGGCCGCCGGGCGAAATCCACCTGACTTTCGGGAATCCACCGCGGAAACCGCCTTGCTGCGTTGGCCTCAGCGCGTAGTTTTCCGATAGTGACATCCGTCGGAACGGTGCGCATCGACCCCGCGTTCTCATGACAGGTCTCCCCATGGCGAACCCGATCCAGCCGCTTGCCAAGAAGGACTTCGACTACGCGGCGGCGCAGCACCTGCTGAATCGCGCGGGTTTCGGCGGCACGCCTGCGCAAGTGCGCGCGCTCGTCGAGATGGGGCTCAACGACGCGGTCGACTACCTCGTCGACTTCAAGGGCGACGAGGCGGCTGGCGCGATCGACGCACGCGCAAGCGACTTCAAGCCGGACGTCATGCGCCCCGAGACGCCAGAAGAACGCGAGACGCTGCGCCGCGCGCGCGCCGCTGGCGACGAGGAGACGATTCTCCGCCTCCAGCGCGAGCGGCAGATGCGCGAGCGCGACGACCGCGAGCAGCTCGCGGCCATGCAGCGCTGGTGGCTCGCGCGCATGATCTCGACCGGCCGACCGCTCGAGGAGAAGCTGACGCTCTTCTGGCACGGCCACTTCGCCACCGGCTACCGGACAATCGAGAACAGCTGGCACATGAAGCGCCAGAACGCATTCCTCCGCGCAAAC
>JBIKXP010000276.1:0-3708 GCA_044355685.1 Phycisphaerales bacterium | reverse complement strand
TCGTGACCCTGGTGGACACGCCCGGCGCGTATCCCGGCGTCGGTAGCGAGCAACGAGGGCAGGCGCAGGCGATTGCCGTCAACCTGATGGAGATGAGCCGGCTCCGGACGCCCATCGTTTCGGTGGTCATCGGCGAGGGCGGTTCGGGTGGCGCGCTGGGCATCGCCGTCGCCGACCGGGTGGGCATGCTCGAGCACGCGTGGTACTCGGTGATCTCACCCGAAGGCTGCGCCGCCATCCTCTGGAAGGAAGCGAACGAGGAGACGAACAATCGGGCCGCCGAGTGCCTGGCGTTGACCGCCCGCCGCAACCTCGAGAACGCCCTCATCGATGAAGTCATCCCCGAGCCGCTCGGGGGCGCGCACCGAGACCCCCGCAAAGCCGCCGACTTCCTCCAGAACTGGATCGTGGACCGGCTGAGGGAGCTTTCCCGGGTGAACCCGGAGACGCTGGTGCGCCAACGTCTCGACAAGTTCCGCCGCATGGGCGCCTTCCGCGACGAGCTTGCGGCGGCGAATGCGTGAAAACCCGCGATTCTGCGCGGATTTACGCCGTTCCTTTGACGCTATCGCCCGGCCTTGCTACGCTCCCGGCCCCTGAGATTGGGGCGCTCGTCCGCGCCCAGACCCCCCCGGGAGAGCGAGTTTCCTTTGGCGAGCAAGAAAGACAACTCCAAGGTTTCCCCCTTGAAGGCTTCTCCCTTGAAGGCTTCTCCCTTGAAGGTTTCTCCCTCGAAGGCATCTCCCTCGAAGGCATCTCCCTCGAAGGCATCTCCTTCGAAGGCGTCTTCGCCGAAGGCATCTCCTTCGAAGGCTTCTGCGCCGAAGGCACCCGCTGCAAAGGCTCCGACCAAGCCAGCCCCGAAGGCACCCGCTGTCAAGCCCGCTGCAAAGGCTCCGACCAAGCCAGCCCCGAAGGCGCCCGCTGCAAAGCAGGTCGCGAACGGTCCCTCGGCGAAGGTGGCCGCTCCCAAGACGCTGCCTTCGAAGGCCCCTGTTTCGAAGACTCCTGTTTCGAGGACTCCTGTTTCGAAGACTCCTGCTCCCGCAACCTCAGTTGCGAAGACCTCGCCCGCAAGTGCCTCGCCCGCAAGTACCTCGCCGACGAAGGCTCCGGCCGCGACCGCCGCCGCGAAGCCGAACGGGAAGAATGGCGCCGTGCCCGCGAAGGCCCCCGCCGTACCCGCTGCGAAGGGTGCGCCCACCGCGAAGGGCGCCGCGTCGAAGCCCGGCTCCAAGGTCGAGACCAAGCCTGGCGAGAAGTCGGGCGGCAGGGCGAAGGCCGATCCACTCGATCCGCCATCGGTTCCCAAGAAGGGCCCGATCGATCTTGCCCAGCACAAGTCCGTCGCAGCTGCGGCAGCCGCCGTCGCCAACGCGCGCGGTGGTGACTCGAGCGACTTCATCATCATCAACGGCCGTCGCGTACGTGCGATTTCGACCAAGGGTCTTACCGTCCCCAAGAAGACGAAGGACACATCTGTCGAGGCGGCGGCTGCCCCCACCGAGCAGCAGATCGCATCGATCAAGACGAAGCTCGCGAAGAAGGAACTCGACGAGTACCGCACGCTGCTTCTCGCGAAGCGCCGCCAGCTCGTCGGCATGCTCTCGGGCATGGAAGACGAAGCGCTGCGCTCTCCGGGTGGAAACCTCTCGAACATGCCCGTCCATATGGCAGACATGGGCTCCGACGTCTACGAGCAGGACTTCACGCTCGGCATGGCGGAAGCCGAGCGCGTGATCCTCAGCGAGATCGATGCAGCCCTCCAGCGCATCGAGGACAAGACGTTTGGCGTCTGCCAAATGACCGGCAAGCCGATTACGAAGGCGCGCCTCGACGCCAAGCCGTGGGCGAAGTACACGATCGAATCCGAGCGCATTGCCGAGTCGAGCGGCGGCCGCTAGTTTCTGTCCGTCGGATCGCGGAAGCCCAAAGATCCGCGGGACGATGACTCCACCTACTCTTTCCGCATGTCCGCCGCACCAGAGCAAGCTGCCCCGAGCAACGATGCCGCGAAGCCGCGCGCCGACGTGGCGACGATTCCAACCGATGCCGGCGAACTTCCGGCGTGGCGCTCGCCTGTGGCGTGGTGCACGCTGGCTGGTGTCTTCGCGGGCGGGCTCTTCCTCGACCTCTGGTCGAAGTACTGGGCCTTCGGCACGATCGCGGGCTATCCGGTCGAACTCGAGCGCGAGCGGATCCTCTCCGACCGCGGGTTCTACGTTCCGTTCCATGCGCGCGTCGAGGCGCTCCCGTGGGATCTCCTCGACTTCCGCCTGGTGCTGAACCACGGCGCCGTGTTCGGCATCGGCCAGCAGCGGCGCGAGCTCTTCATCGTCTTCACCATCATCGCCACCGTCGCGGCGGTGATGCTGTTCGCGCGGGCGACGCGGGTGCGCATGCGCGCGTCGCATGTCGCCATCGGGCTGATCCTCGCCGGCGGCATCGGAAACCTCTACGACCGGATCATCTACGGCGCGGTCCGCGACTTCCTTCACATGCTTCCGGGCTGGTCGCTTCCCAACGGCTGGCGCTGGCCGGGCACCGCCACGGGCGACGTGTTCCCGTGGGTGTTCAACGTCGCCGACGTGATGCTGCTCTGCGGCATGGGGATCTTCATCGTGACGAGCTTCATGGAGGATCGCCGCGCCCGTCGCCTCGAGCTGGAGGCGCGGGGTTCTTCGGCGTGAGTGCGCCGATCGCGCCAAGCGCGCGCTCGAGCGGGATCAGGCACGATTCATCGATCGACTCGGGGAGAGACGTGAGCGTTCGCGCCATCGCGGCCGTGAATGGACCGACGGCCGTGCGTCGCAGCGTGGCGCAGTGACCGCCCGTGCCGAGCGCGAGGCCGAGGTCGCGCGCGAGGCTGCGCACGTAGAAGCCCTTGCCCGAGCGGATCGCGACCGTGGCGATGGGCCACTCGTACCTGAGCAGCGCGATCTCGTGCACGAGCACCTTGCGCGGCGGCAGGTCTGGTGGCGCGTCGTTCCTCGCAAGCGCGTAGGCGCGCTTTCCACCGACGTGCACCGCGCTGAACGCCGGGGGCTTCTGCATGATCTCGCCGGCGAATCCAGCGAGCGCGCGCTCGACGTCCTTGCGCGCGGGCGGGGAGGCGACCGCGACTTCGCGCCGCTCTCCCTCGCGGTCGTCGGTCGCTGTGAACGCCGAGAGGTCGACGTCGGTCTCGTAGCGCTTTTCCGTCGCCATCAGCAGGTCGATCGCCTTCGTCGCGCGGCCGAACGCCACGACCAGCACGCCTGTCGCGAGGGGATCGAGCGTGCCGGCATGGCCGGCCTTCGCGCGGCCCGCACGGCGACGCGCGATCTCCACCGCGCGCATCGAACTCATGCCGAGTTCCTTGTCGAGCACGAGTATTCCAGTGAGGTCGCTGTGATGGCGCATCGGCCGCAGTGTCGCCTTTTTTCGCTCGACCCGCGCGGCATCGACCGCTAGGATGGCCGCCATGGACGGAACTTCATTGATGGTGGGAATCCTCGTCGGCTGTGCCCTTGGCGCCGCCGCTTCGGCCGTGTTCTTCATGCTCAAGGCGCGCGCATCGGCGCAGGCGATCGCCGCGGCCGAGCAGGCGCAGGTCGAACTGACGGCCGCGCGCGCGGAAACCGTCGCGCTGCGCACGCAGGCGGGCGCCGCGCAGCAGGGCGAGGCCGGCGCGAAGGCGTCGCTTGCCGCCGCGCAGGAACAGGTGCG
>JBIKXP010000086.1:0-12370 GCA_044355685.1 Phycisphaerales bacterium | reverse complement strand
CGACGCCCGCGAGATGCTCGGACTCGGCTGGTTCATCCAGAACATGCAGGCCCATTACGGCATCACCGGCGAACTCGTGCAGGGCGGCCAGCTCTACGCTTTCTACTGCCCGGCCTGCGTCGGTTCGAGCATGGCCGATCTCTCGCCGACCCTCGACGGCGTCGTCGACTCGGCGGATCTCGGCATCCTGCTCTCGAACTGGGGCAACGCGGGCCGAAGCGACATCAACCGCGATGGCACGACGGACTCGGCAGATCTCGGCGCGCTCCTGAGCGCCTGGAACGGCAACTGACCCAGACGATTCTCTGACACAACTGAGTGTCCACGACAGCCGCTCCGAGCAATCGGAGCGGCTGTTTTCATGCCGGTTGCTGCGCGAAGGCCCGACGCTCAATCGGGCTGCACGCTCATGATCCAGCCCATCGCGGCGCGATCGTCGTCGGTCCAGCGATCCTGCCAGATGTATCGGTTGAGCCGCGGATACTCGACCGCCATCGCGTCCTCGATGCGATTGTGCAGCGCACGCTCCTCGGGCGTCGCGACACCCTGCGCGAGCTTCTCACCGTACGGCAGCAGGCTCCGCTTCAGCTGCACGTAGCGGGCCGCCATGCGACGAAACTCGTCGAACTTGCGATCGCGCGCAAGCTTCTGGTACGACGCATCGCCTGGCTTCTCGGGCACCGCAGGCGGCGTTGGCAGGCCGAGCTCCTGCGCCACCTGCTCGACGACACGCGGATCGGGATAGTTCGGATCGGCACCGCCGGCCGTCTCCTCCGATCCGTCCGGTGCGGAGCCTCGGGCGTCCTCGGAACGCGCGCCAGACGATTCCTCGATCCGCTGTGCATCGTCGGCCGATGCCACCGGCGCCAGGGGCGCTGGCGCAGCCGCTTGCGAGGAGGGCGCCCTTGTCGGCGCGGCAGCGGCCCGCGCCGCCTCGGCCGCAACATAGGCCTTCTCGTCCATCGCAGCGCGTGCTGCGAAGTCATCGGGGTAGTTGCGGTCATCGCCGCAGCCCGTCAGGGTTGCGGCGGTCGCGATCGACATGAGTTGGAACGCCTTGCGTGCTGGCATAGATGCAGCGCTCAAAAATCCACCAGATGCTTGCGCATCCACTCGAAGTCGGGACCTGGCCAGAACACGCCGTTGTAGTTCCGGGTCATGTAGTCGTCGACTTCGCTCTGGCGGGCCGCATGGCGGTACGAGTACGTCGAGCCATCGGCCATCGAGAAGTTCCAGTAGCCGGGGTGCCACGCCGCGATCTTGTCGACCCAGTCACCGTTGTTCACCATGCTGATACCGAAGCCGTTGATGTTGTAGCCGCGATGGTCATACTCGAGCGTCGTGACGATGATGTCGGACGGCACGCCGATGCGTCCCATCGTGTTCACCTGCCAGCTCGGTGGGCCGCCCCACATCGGGCCCTCGCCCGTCGAGATGAACGCGTTGAACGAGTAGGTTCGAAGGCGCTGAAACGGCGAGAACGGATCAAAGGGGCTGCGATAGACATCGGGGTTCTCGCCGATGTACGACCACATGCGGCCCTTGCGAAGCGCGTTCAGCGTCTCGAAGCCCTGCGGAGTGAGGTTCGTCTGTCCCTGCACCCAGTCCCATTGCGTGAGGCCGGTATCGACGCCCATGAAACGTCCCGCGTTGTCGCCGTAGTACTGCGTGAAGGCCACGTTCAGCTGACGTTGGTTCGACAGGCACTGCGCGCTGCGCGCATGCCGGCGGATCTGCGGCACACCCATGGCGAGGAGCGACGCAAGCAACGCGACGATCGCGATCACCACCAGCAGCTCGACAAGCGTGAATCCCATTGCCGCCGAGGCGATTCCACATCGAGGACGACGATTCCTGCGGGTGCAGCGCATGGCTGGAGAATCACCCAGCCTGCCGCCGCTGTCAACCGCCAGACCGACTTATCCGGCTGTTTCACGGGCAGAGTGGCCGGAAACGCCTCGAATCGGGGCGCGAAGCGGGAACGCACGGTGTACGGCGGCGCGGGTCCTCGCCCGTCCGGGCCGCGCTCGGCGAGACCCGGACATCACGGCGGCGATGCTGTGCCGCCGCACCTGAGGGCCAGCCGCATGGTCTGGCTCCGCGGCACAGAATCGCGCGCCGTCCATGAGGCACGCGTCATCAAGGCTTCGCTGCGCCCTGCGGCTTGAAGCCCGCGGGCGGCTTCGCATCGAAGAACTCCGCGGCGTAGCCCGGGTTCAGGACTATCTTCGCATAGTTCATCGTGATCCTGTCGCCACCCACGCCCGGAGTATCCGGCGTCTCGATCTCCTGACGCACGATCCTTCGGGGCAGAGAGTCCGAGCGGGCGTAATGGATCGTCTCGATGGCGAGGCCTCGCCCGACGACTTCGCCCGGGGCACCCTCCTCCGTCATTGACACCTTCGGTCGCTCGATGAAGAACTCGACGACATCGCAGATCTGGCCGTCGAGCTCCTCTGTCCCGAGAATTCGCGCGCCGATGATCACCGGATCGAGCGGGTTCGGCGGTGCACCCGCCGGCATGCGGGCACGCTGCGCGTTCTTGAAGCGCTCCTCGAGGATCCACTGCGGAAGCGCCGGAAGGGCTGCGCCGACCGCACGGAACCAGTTGCTGCCGTAGTCCGTGTAGGTCTGCGTCCGGTCATCGAACTCAAGCGCACTGCTGCCGCCGTAGACGATCGTCGGGGCGGCGACCTCGCCATCAGCCGAGCGGTTGAGCCGTGTGATCCTGAACTTCGGGATCGACATGCCGTCCCTCGCATGGAAATGCATCTGCACCCGATGCCAGACGCCGAGGATCTCGATGCCGGCGACACTCGCGCCGCTGCCCTCGAGCATCGTCTCGCAGCGGATCGTTTGAATGACCTTCAGCGTCTCTCTCGCGCGCGCGGCGATGAGCTCAGCCTCGGGATGCACGACGAGCGGCGGCAACTCGACCTTCGTCGGCTCGGGCTTCGTCGGCTCGGGCTTCGTCGGCTCTGGCTTCGTCGGCTCGGGCTTTGGCGGAGGCGACACTGCGGGCGGCTGCGCTCCCCCGCCAACGGGACGGCTGTCGGATGCCGGAAGGTCCCCGGACATCTTCTGGGGCTCGACCATGACGCGAAGCTCCATGTCCGGCCGCGCGCCCGTCGGCGCCGGTGCGGTCGACGGATCGGCGTTCGTGGCCGCCGGCGCGGGACCGGTCCGAGGCGCGGCGGCGCCGTCTCCCTTGCCGGAGGCACATGCTGCAAGCAGCACCGTCAGGGCGAGCGTGGCGGGGAACGACATTCGAAGCGGGCGTTGGATCATGGCTGCGTCCATATCGGAAAGAACTGTCCTGGATGCACAATCTGGTGGAAATCCCGCGCTTGCGCGCGGCTCTGGGGCCGCAGGACGCTCAGTGGGCGTGTCTGGAACTCATGGTCTCATGGTCTCATGGTTTCATGGTTTCATGGTTTCATGGTTTCATGGTTTCATGGGCTGCATGGGCTGCATGGGCCTTCGGCGATCCGTCAGACAGAGCCTAGGTTCTGTCTGAGGGATCGCCGATGGCCCGAAATCCGCATCGGCGCCCGGCTGGCAAGGAGGGGAAACGAAGCTGTATCCGAAGCGATACAGTGAGTTGAACCCGACGCCGCCAGCCGGGATGCCGCGCGGATTGAAGCCCGGCGATCCGTCAGACAGAGCCTAGTACAGAACCCGGAACCGGATCGTGCCAGAGACGGCCCGCAACTCGTCGACGACGGCGTCGTCGTAGGTCTTGTTGACGTCGGTGACGACGTAGCCAACCGCTTCGTCCGTCCGGAGCGACTGGCCGAGAATGTTGATTTTGCGCCTTGCGAGAATCGAGTTCATCTCGGCAAGGACGCCCGGCTGGTTGCGGTGGAGGTGCAGGAAGCGATGCGCGCGCGGCGTCGGCGGAAGCGCGATGTTCGGCAGATTCACGCTGCCGGCGGTCGAACCCGCGTTCACGTGATCGACGAGCCGGTTCGCGACGAAGGTGCCGATCCCCTGCTGCGCCTCGGCGGTCGAGCCACCGATGTGCGCGGTGAGGATCACGTTCGGAACACCGCGCAGCGGCGTATCGAACGCTTCCTTGTTTGAGTTCGGCTCGGCGGGGAACACGTCGACCGCTGCGCCCGCGAGATGTCCCGCCTTCAGGCTTGCGGCAAGCGCCTCGAGGTCGACGATGTGCCCGCGCGCGAGATTGAGGAGATACGCGCCCTGCTTCATCTTGCGCAGCTCGCGGTCGCCGATGAGGTGCGTGTTCTCGCGGCGGCCGTCGACGTGCAGGCTCACGACGTCGGACTTCGCGAGAAGATCGGCCAGGCTCTTCGCGCGACGCGCGTTTCCAAGCGGCATGACCTCCGCCACGTCGTGGTAGAGGACCTGCATGCCCATCGCCTCGGCCAGCACCGACAGCTGCGAGCCGATGTGGCCGTACCCGACGATTCCAAGCGTCTTCCCGCGGACTTCGCTGCATCCCTGCGCGCTCTTGCGCCAGCCGCCGGCGTGCAGGATGCGGTCGCTCTCGACCGCGCGTCGCATGAGCATGACGATCTCGCCGATGACGAGCTCGACCACGCTTCTCGTGTTCGAATAGGGCGCATTGAAGACCGCGACGCCGCGCGATGCGGCGGCCCCGAGGTCGACCTGCTCGGTCCCGATGCAGAAGCAGCCGACCGCGAGAAGGCGATCCGCCGACTGAAGCGCCGTCGCCGTGACGCGCGTCTTCGAGCGAATCCCAAGAAGCGACACGCCCTTCAGCGCGCGCGCAAGCTCGGCTTCCGGAAGCGCGTCGGAGATCGCCTCGACCTTGTAGCCCTCGTCGCGCAGCAGGTTCGCGGCGTCGGCGTGGATGTTCTCGAGAAGCAGCGCGACCATGCGCGACTTCGGGAAGCTCGGCGCGCCGGGCAAGTCGTAGATCCAGAGGAGTTCGTCCACGCTGCGGACAACGCGGTCCGCGCGCGCGATGACGTTCTCTCGGGCGATGTTCTCGCAGTAGGCGACGAACTCCTTCGCCGCGCCCGCGTCGCGAATCTCGCAGTCGGTCGCGCCGTCGCCGACGGCGACCACCTTGCCCGCGAGCTTCAGCGCACGCACGGCGGCAGGCTTGCCCTTCGGCTTCGCAAGGTGGCTCTCGGTGTCGTAGCCGACGACGCTCTTGCCATCCTTCGACCAGTGGAACTCGTTCGCGATCACGTGATCGGCGGGAATGCCTAGTTCGGCGCAGACCGGGACGACGTAGTCGCGAAAGCCCGAGCTGACGACGTAGATGCGGGCGGCGTTCCTGCGGATCGCGGCCTTGTGCCGACGGAAGCTCGGGGCGATCTTCCGCTTGAGCAGCTTGACGACGGCATCGACGTGCGACCGGGCGATCGCCAGTTGCGACAGCCGTCGCCGAAGCGACTCATCGATCCCGATGCGCCCCTCCATGCCGTCGCGGGTGATGCCCTCGATCGCAAGCACCTTCGCCTCGCGGTCGGGGTCATCGGCCAGCGCGAGCCGAGCGATCTCGTCGAGGCCTTCCGCGGCCACGATGGTCGAGTCGAAGTCAAGAATGAGGGTGGTCTCTGGGGACGCCATAGAGCCGAACATATCGGCACTTGAAGGCGCGCGGATGAGGGAAACAGCTGCGCCGCGGTCGAGGCCGAGCCCGGAACGGTGCCTGTCACGTGCCGGGGAGTGCCGTGCACCAAACGGCACGTGCCGTGCACCAATCAGGAGGCACCGATCAGGGTCGGATCAAGAGGGCCAAAGCCGCCGGCGGCGGTCGCTCACGCCATGATGCCGCGCACAAGTTCGCCCTTGACGTCGGTGAGGCGATAATCGCGCCCCTGCGCCCGGTAGATCAGCTTCTTGTGGTCGATGCCGAGCAGGTGCAGCATCGTCGCGTGAAGGTCGTGCACCTCGACCGGGTTCTCGACGATGTTGTACGAGTAGTCGTCGGTCTTCCCCCAAGTGATGCCCGGTTTGATCCCGCCGCCGGCAAGCCACGCCGAGAAGCAGCGCGGATGGTGGTCGCGGCCGTAGTTGTCGCGCGAAAGCTGTCCCTGCGAGTACACCGTGCGGCCAAACTCGCCGCCCCAGAGGACCAGCGTCTCCTCGAGGAGCCCGCGGCGCTTGAGGTCCTTGACGAGCGCAGCCTGCGCCTGATCGACCGCCTTCGCCTGGGCGCTCAGCTCGCTCGGGAGGTTTCCATGCTGATCCCATCCTCGCATGTAGAGCTGGATGAAGCGCACGTCCCTCTCCGCCAAACGCCGCGCCAGCAAGCAGTTCGCCGCGAATGAGCCCGGCTTGTGCACGTCGGGGCCGTACATCTCGAGCGTCGCCGGGTCTTCGTCGGAGAAGTCGGTGAGATCGGGCACCGACATCTGCATGCGGTACGCCATCTCGTGCTGCGCAAGGCGTGCGCGCACCTCGGGGTCGAGGCTGTCCTCAAACTCCGTTTCGTTCAGTTCGCCAACAAGATCGAGCATGCGGCGCCGATCCTCGCGCGAGACGCCTTCGGGGTTGCGAAGGTACAGCACTGGATCGCGACCCGAACGAAGGCGGCAGCCCTGGTGCTCGCTCGGAAGGAACCCGCTGCCCCAGAAGCGCGCGCTGAGCGCCTGCATGTTGCCGACGCCCTGCGTGATCATCACGACGAATGCCGGCAAATTCGCGTTCATGCTGCCGAGGCCATAGCTCATCCACGAACCGAAGCTCGGACGGCCGGGCTGCTCGCTTCCGGTCTGGAAGAACGTGATGCCGGGCTCGTGGTTGATCGCCTGCGTGTGCATCGAGCGGATGAGGCACATGTCCTTCGCGATGCCGCCGGTGTGCGGCAAGAGCTCGGAGAGAGAGACGCCGTCCTCGTTGTTCTCGTGGCGATCGAAGCGGAACTTCGAGGGCGCGACGGGAAACCGCGACTGGCCGCTCGTCATCGTGGTGATGCGCTGGCCGTTTCGGATCGAGTCGGGAAGGTCTTCGTTGAAGCGCTTCTCGAGCTCGGGCTTGTGGTCGTAGAGGTCGAGCTGGCTTGGCGCCCCCTCCATGTGCATGTAGATCACGCGCTTCGCCTTCGGCGCGAAGTGCGGGCCGGGCGTGAAGCCGGAGGCAGGCTGGCCATCGGCGCCGAGAATCGGCGCGGCCGACGCGGACCGGCCGCCGAGGAGCGTCGACAACGCTGCGCCGCCGATACCCGCCGCGATCGACCCAGCGACCGAGCCGAAGAAGCGACGACGCGTCATGTTGAGGAGGTACTCCTCGAGTCCGTCGGCCGGCGTCGCGCTGATGCGTGGTTGGTTCGGCATGGGCGTCTCCTTGCTTCGCTCCTTGACGCAGTCAGTCTTTCACGATCGTTGCATCGCTTGAAAGCACAGCGTTGGCAAGCAACGTCCACGCTGCGAGTTCGGCCGGGTCGAGATCGCTTGCCTTCGGCGCCATGCCGACGGCGAGCAGCTTCACTGCCTCCTCGGGCGCCGCGACATAGCGCGCCCGGTTCGCCTCAAGCGTCGCCACGAGGCGATCGAGTACGGCGGGCGCCGGCCGCACGCCTGTCGCGCGGCGGAACAGCACTTCGGCGCGCGAACGGTCATCGCCGGCGACGCGGAGCGTCCGCTCGGCCGCCATCCGCGCAGCTTCGACGAACTGCGGGTCGTTCCAGAGCGCAAGCGACTGGAGCGGCGTATTGGTGATCAGCCGCTTCGTCGAGCAGAACTCGCGCGTCGGCGCGTCGAATGTCAGCATGGTCGGCGGTGGCGCGGCGCGCTTCCAGTAGGTGTAGAGGCTGCGCCGCCAGAGATCGTCGCCCTGCGACTGCTCGTAGGCGCGCGTGTTCGACTGCGGCATCGCGACTTCCTGCCAGAGCCCCTCGGGCTGGTACGGCTTCACGCTTGGGCCACCGAAGCGCTCCTTGAGAAGCCCGGCGGCGTACAGCGCCTGATCGCGAATCGTCTCTGCCCCGAGGCGCTGGCGCGGATACCACGAGTACAGCTTGTTCTCAGGATCGACCGCAGCGACCTCGGGACGAAGCCGCGACGACTGGCGGTAGGTCGCGCTTGTGACGATGTCGCGGACGAGGCCGCGGAAATCCCAAGGATTTCGGCCAGTGCTGCCGTCGCCGTCGCGGAAGCGCACGGCGAGGTGGTCGAGCAACTCGGGGTGCGTGGGCCACTCGCCCTGCAAGCCGAAGTCGTCGCTTGTTCGGACGAGACCGCGACCGAAGAAGATCTCCCAGATCCGATTCACGGAGACGCGCGCGGTGAGCGGATTTTCAGCCGACACCAGCCACTGCGCGAGACCGAGTCGGTTCTGCGGTGCGCCGGGGGGCAGCGCGCCGAGCACCGTCGGCACGCGGCGGACGACGGGCCGGTTCTTGTCGGGCTGGTCGTAGGCGCCGCGCGCATGGACGAAGGTCTCGCGCGGCATCGGCAGTTCCTTCATCACCATCGTGCGCGGAGTCGAGGCGAGGATCGTCTCACGCTCGACTCGGATCTCGTTCAGCTTGCGCGTTGCCGCGATGTAGCTTGGCGAGAATCGCGTGCGCCAGGCGTTCTGCGCCGACGCGAGCGCCTCCGGGCGGATCGCGTTCTCGGGAAGGACGAACGCAACCATCGCACGGTCGAGGACCGACTCGTTGGGAATCGATCGGTGATAGAAGCCGGCTTGGCCACCCGTGTTGACCACCTTGCAGACGAGGAAGTTGCGCCCGGGAGCGAGCGTGACCGAGACGCGGTCCTGATCTGGAACGACGCCGCGATTCGTCTGGCTTTCGTGGACCTTTCGGCCATTCAGATAGACCACCAGGCCGTCGTCCGAGCCGAAGGAGAGGTCGAGCGTGCGCGCGCTCGGCGCGTAGATCTCGCGGGCGATGAACTCGCTGCCGATGCTCGCGGCGAGTCCGACGGGCGTGCCCTCGAGCACACCGGGTGCGAATCGCCACTCGCCGGGGTTCGCCTCCGGCCCAAAGCGCTTGCCGAGCACCACCGAGGTCTCGCGTTCGGGGCCGTACTCGGTCGCGTAGGCCGTGCTCGGCTCGCCGAAGAAGGGGCCGGCGATGTACCAGACGCTCGAGGCGTCCGGGAGCGCTGCGAGTGCGGCGTCGCTTGCTGCGATCGGCGTCAGCCGAACGCGACCGAAGACGTGCTGCGTGTAGGGCGAGTCGTAGTGGAGCGTCACCCGCAGTTCGGTGCCGCCGGGGAACCCGAAGGGACGAGCGGCGGCGAACAGCGCGGCGCGCGAGCTGGGGGCCTCGTGTCCGGCAACCGCCCAGAACCGACCGTCGCCGTGCGAGAGCGCGTTCGCGACCCGGAAATCGCCGTTTGCCTGCTCGTAGTCGGCCCACGCCCACGTCAGTTCGACCGGCTCGCGACGCGAGGGATCGGCGACGGAGACGGCCTCGACCGAGATCGCGCCGAGAACCGCGTTACCGTTCGGCGTGCGGCCAACGCCGCCCTGGCCATTGCTCGGATCGGTCAGCGCCTCGAGCATGAGAAGACGTAGATCGGTTCCCTCGGTGCGGAGGATGATGGTGTGGTCGTCCTGATCGGGGTTCGCACCCTGCGCGAGCACCGAGCCATCCGCCTGCGGCACGAGCGTCGCGCCGCCGCTGCTGGCCGCGGAGACGACGCTCGCCTTCGCGGGGGTGAACCCGGCGCGGATCGAGTCGACGAACGCCGCGAGCTCGACCTTCTCCGCCTCCCCCGCCTGCGTCTGCTCGGCGCGCGCCCGTTCCTCGGCGGCGGCGAGCGCCGCGAGCTGGGCCTCCTGCTCGGGCAGCGGAACTTCAATGAAGGGCTCGAGCGCGCGGTTCGCGTCGGGGATCTGCGAGTAGATCCCCGGCTCCTCGTTCGAGTTGAAGAATGCGATCAGCGAGTAGAAGTCCTCGGTCGTGATCGGATCGAACTTGTGGTCGTGGCAGCGCGCGCAGCCGACCGAGAGGCCAAGGAACGCCGAGCCGGCGGTGTTGACGCGATCGGAGGCGTACTCGAGCAGGTACTCCTCGTTGATCGCTCCGCCTTCGTCGCTCGTGACGTGCGCGCGGTTGAAGCCGCTTGCGATGATCTGGTCGATCGACGGCGAGGGAATCAGGTCGCCACCGACCTGCTCGACGATGAACTGGTCGTAGGGCTTGTTGTCGCGGAAGGCCTTCAGCACCCAATCGCGCCAGAGCCACATCTGGCGGCCGGCGTCCATGTGGATGCCGCTGGTGTCGGCGTAGCGCGCGACGTCGAGCCATGACACAGCGACGCGCTCGGCGAATCGCGAGACATACGGCTCCTCGGTCAGCAAGCGGTCGACGAGACGCTCGTAGCGATCGGGGTGCGTGTCGGCGAGGTACGCGTCGGTCTCCTCAGGGGTCGGGGGAAGCCCGGTGAGGTCGAGGTAGAGGCGACGGACGAGGTCGATGGACGTCGCCTCGGCGCCGGGGCTGATTCCCGCACGCTCGAGCCGGGCGAGGATGAACCGGTCGACGTCGTTGCGCGGCCACGATTCGTGACGGACCGCCGGGGCCGCCTGCGCGACGGGCGCCGTGAAGGCCCAGTGGGCCTCGTAGGGTGCGCCCTCGTCGATCCAGCGGCGGAGGAGTTCGCGTTCGTCCGCGGTGATCGCGCGCTTGCCGCTCTCGGGCGTCGGCATCACCTTCGACGGGTCGTGCGAGGTGATGCGTCTCCAGAGGTCGCTCGCCTCGGCGTTGCCCGGCACGATCGCGGCGCCGTTCTTGCGGGGCGCGATCGCCTCGTCGCGGATGTCAAGCCGGAGGCCCGCCTGCTGGTGTGCGCGGTCGGGGCCATGGCAGAGGAAGCAGCGGTCGGAGAGGATCGGGCGGATGTCGCGGCCATACTGGATGGGCTTAGGCGCGGGGAGACCGGCGACGGCCGCGACCCGGGCCGATACGAGGCCCGAAGTCGATGCCTTCGCAAGCTGGATTCGGATGGCCTCGAGTTCGGGAGAGTCGGTGGCGGCGGTTGAACTGGCGGCGGCGGAGGCGGTCGCGGCGGAGGCGGTCGCGGCGGAGGCGGCCGCGCCAGAGGCGGTTGAAGATGCAGCGGTGGAGGCCGCGGTCGTCAGCCCCTTCGCCGAGGCGTTTCCGCCCGGCGGAACCGGCTGCTGCTGCGGCTGCGACGTAGCCCTTCGCCGCGGCTCCGACCGATCGGCCTGGAACGTCGTGGGCCAGACGCTGACCGCAGCGAGGCCAGCGGCCACGACAAACGCAGAGACGAGCGGCGTGCGACTTCCCAGCACGAACCCAAGTGTAACGCTCGACCCCGCCGCGCCAACCCTGAATCGACCTCAACTTTCCGCAAAATCAGGATGCGGGCGACGCCTCGATAGAACGCGGCCGCCCGCCGCGAGATGGACGTCGCCGAGATCGGTCCTCGCCGAAATTGGTCCTCACCGAGATTGGTCCTCGCCGAGATCGGTACTCGCCGAGATTGGTCCTCACCGAGATCGGTCCTCGCCGAGATCGGTCCTCGCCGAGATTGGTCCTCACCGAGATCGGTCCTCGCCCCCATCGACGCGGAAAGGACCCTGCGCGTCACGGAGAACCGAGAACCACCACTTCGCCTCGGTCGACGAAGAGCAACTCGAGAGACACCCCCTCGCGAGGAATCGTGAACATCTCCGCGACCGCGTCGCCATATGCAGAGAGCTGCGATCGGTAGCCCGCGATCTTCGCTTCGAGCACGGCGCGCGGCGAGTCCTTCGCGCCGGTCTTGAAGTCGATGATCGTCGCTCCGATCGGTACGCCTTCCCGCAGCGAGAGTACGAGTCGGTCGATGCGTCCGTTGACGAGCGCGCCGTTCACCTCGCGCGTGAACGCGAGTTCGTTGTGGACACGCACCGTGTCGCCCACCGCCTCGAGGTCGAGTGCCTGCGCGATTGTTCCCAGTCGCCCTCGGTCAGACGCGATCCGCGCGAGCATGACCCCGACTTCATCGGCAAGCTTGTCCGAAACCGGCTCGCGCTTCTCCGCAGCGGCGCGACGGCGGGCGCGCCCGACGATCGCCGCGCGCGCCGAGGCGTCGACAAGATCCTCGATCGAACGCACCTCACGGAAGCACTCGTGCACGAACACGCCGCGCAGCGCGATGTCGTCGTCGGTGAAGGGATCGAGCGCCCAGAGCGAGCGTTGCGCGTGCGAGGACGGCGGCGCGGAACGGCCACCCGCACGGGGCTTGATCTCGACGAGCGGACGCGCGGACTCGGCCGCCGCCTTCCCCGCGGCAGCCGGGGGATTCGCGGGGCGTGGGGGATCCGCGGGGCGTGGAGGATCCGCGGAGCGTGGGGGATCCGCTGCAGCCTCCTTCGAAGTGCGCACCTCGCCCGCGTACTCGCACATCCAGAAGGGCTCGGAGGGATGCGCCCGCGCCTCTTGGTACTTCTGCGCGATCGAAGGCGCGCC
>JBIKXP010000275.1:0-3736 GCA_044355685.1 Phycisphaerales bacterium | reverse complement strand
GCGGGCCTTCGGCGCAGCCTTGGCCGCCTCGATGCGCGCCTTCTGCGCAGCGAGGAGCTCCTGCGTGCCGTTCTGCGGAGCGGCGGCGGCAAGGCCGAGTCCAAGCGAGGCGAGCGCGACGAGCGAGACGATCTTCTTCATGGTGTTGTCCTCGATCTTCGACTTCGGCAAGCCACGCGGTCAGACGACCGTCATGCCGCCATTGACGTGGATGTCCTGGCCTGTGATGAAGCCCGCCGCATCGCTTGCGAGAAAGACGCAGGCTCCGCCGCAGTCGCTCGGCACGCCCCAGCGGCCCATGGGGATGAGGCGGCGGTACGCCTCCTTCTCGTGCTCGGGGTCGTTCGCGTGGCGCTCGACCGGAATCCAGCCGGGCGCGATCATGTTCACCGTGATGTTGAACGGCGCGAGCTCGTTCGCCATCGAGCGCGACCAGCCCACCTGCGCGCCCTTCGCGGCGACATAGGCGCTGAACGGCGCGAGGCCACGGGTAAAGACCTCGCTCGTGATGTTGATCATGCGGCCCCACTTCTGCCGCTTCATGTGCGGCAGCGTCGCGCGCGCGAGGAGATACGGGCTCTTCACGAAGAAATCGAGCATCGACTGGTAGAACTCCCAGTCGTACTGCTCGATCGGCTTCAGAGGCTGCGCGGGGGTCGCGTTCAGGACGAGGATGTCGACGGGGCCAACCTTCGCTGCGATCTCGGCGATCAGGCGCGCGACCTCCGCCTCGTCGATGACGCTCGCGCGGAAGAGTCCGCCCGTGTAGCCCGCGGCCTCGTACTCCGCGAACGTGCGCTCCGCCCACTCGGCGTCATTCGCATAGTTGAAGGCGACCTTGGCGCCCGCCGCGCCGAGCGCGAAGGCCATCGCCTTGCCGAGGCCCTTCGACGAGCCAGTGACCAGCGCGACCTTGCCATCGAGACGGAAGTTCGGGACCTGCATGGAGCGGCCATACTACAGGGTGCGGCCGCGAAGTCGAGGATTCACGCGGCCATTGGCCGCGATGCGCCCGTGTTTCCGGTGTAGGTGACCAGCCGCCACAGCCATTCGAACGGACCGATGCGGAAGACCGAGAGCCATGCCGTCGCGAAGAGGACGAGCGCAAGCCACACCGTACATGCGATGACGGCGGCGGGCGCGTCGCCAATGGTGCCGAACCACGCGAGGCCCCACCACGAGGCCAGTGCGGTGCAGACCAGCGACTCGGAGAGGTACACGGTGAAGGACATGCGGCCGGTGCGCTCGAGCGCCGTCGCGATGAACGACGGTAGCTTCGGCCCCCATTCGATGATCGCGGCGGCGTATCCAAATGGCATCACCATCGCGCCGAGGGACAGGAACGCCGCGTGGGCAACCCGCGCGCCGACCCCCTCGCCGCCGAAGATCACGATGGGAAGCGTGCCGCACAAGGTGAGGAAGAGACCAAGCGCGAGCGCGGGCAGCACGATCCGTCGCCGGAACGCGGAGCCCTCTGCGGTGAAGAGGCCGGCCTTGAAGGCGTAGACGCCGCACACCATCATCAGAAGCGAATGCCACCCGTAGCTGACCAGCGATGCGAGAAAGCCGTACGCGTAGAGAACGCAGCGGAAGAGAAGAGCGTCCAGGAACGGCCCCTCCGCGAAGGCGGCGCGCTCCGCCTCAATCCACGCCGGATGGTACGGATCGAACTGCGCCGCCATCATGGCGTCGAACCCGCGCTCGACGAGGTCGGAAGCGGCGATCTCCTCCGGCACATCGTCCGGCCGCAGCATGAGCCCGACTCCGGTGAATGCACCCGAGATGGCCGCGATGAAGGCGACGATCACCGCGAGCGCCACGGCGATGATGCCGACGGTCCGGCGCGACCACTGCGTGCATGCGAGCGCGAGCACGCCGAGCAGCGCGTAGATCATCAGGATGTCGCCGTACCAGACGAGCGTCCAATGCAGCAGCCCCACGAGCGCAAGCACGCCAAGGCGTCGCAGCCCTGCCGGCCACGGGCTCTCGCCATGCGTGGCCGCACGACCGGCCTGCATCGCCAGACCGAATCCGAAGAGGAGCGAGAAGAGCGAGATGAACTTGAAGGCGCAGAAGGTGTCGATGAAGAACCATGCCGCCGTGTCGGCGGCCGTGCGCTCGGTGCCGTCGATCGAGCTCGAGGGCTCGACGGCGAAGCCCAGCGGACCGAAGAAGAAGCGCGCGTTGACGAACAGGATCCCGAGGAGCGCGATGCCGCGGGCGATGTCGACGCCGCGCAGGCGCTCGGTGGGTGCGACGGGGGAAAGCGTCATGGCGGCGAGTGTATGCGGAAAAATCGCCCGCTGTGGACGAAGCCCGCACGCAGGACGCTGCAGCAGCACGCGCGCGAATGCCCGGGTTCATGCATGTCGGTGATGATTCGGCACCATCCGCGGCCGCGGCTCACGGATCGAGAAGTTCGAGCTCGATGCTCTCGACCGTGAACTCGACTGCGGGCCCGTTCTCTGCCGACCGCTCGAATCGACGCGCGAGCGGGCTCAGGTCGAGCCGGAAGCGCGTGCCTGGGCGGGGAACCGCCAGGAGCTCGATGTCGATCATGGCGATGCTCCGCTGGAGGCCGGGCGCGAGATGGACGTACTCCCATGGGGAGATCGGTGCGGAGATGAAGTCGGGTGAGAAACTGATCATCCTCGAGTAGAGCCCCGGCTCCGCGGTCAGCCGCTCTCCGGTCCGAGGGTCGAACGCACGGACGAGCTCACGCGTCATCGTCACGATCCGAATCGATCGAGCGAGGTCGCGCACTTCGTCCGCGGGTCCATCGACGATCAACAGCAACTGGATCAGCGCGCGATAGCCCCCGTCGCGCGTGTGGCGATCGCGCAAGGCCTTCGCCTCCGCGCTCTCCGAGTGGACGCCGAACGCCACGCCCTCCAATGAGTCGCGCACGGGCCCGAGCAACGCGACCGGTCGGATCCTGATGGTGGCGGCGGGAATCGAGGGGAGCACGGGCTGCGCAGTCTCGGGCGCGTTCGCTGACCGAGAGACGACCTCGATCGCGCCAGCGGGCTCGCTTTCGCGCGAGGAGTTTCGGCTTGTCTGGGCCGAGGATCCGTGGCATCCCGAGAGAGAAGCCGCCACAAGCGCCGTGGCCACCGCGGCCGCGCGCGCACGCAGCCTGCGTCGCAGGCCGAGTGCCTTCAGATGGACCGAGATCGGGGAGGTCGTCACGGTTGCGGCTCCGCGGATGTTTCGGGAAAGCCCGGGCAGTTCTCGACGCCACACAGCCACTGCCCGCGGTCGCAGCAGTCTAACCCGTGATTCGTGCAGCATGCTTCGCAGGGATTGTCGCATCCGGCGAGCCGCGTCATTGGAGCGATGCGCGTCCCCAGGCACCCGTGGTGTGCGACTCCGACGTTTCCAGCCCGCGGCGATTCACTCGCCGCGAGGCTGACCAGAGGGAGCGGCCGCAGTCGCGACCGCTCAAATCACGGAACCGATGATGTCTGCCTTCGACTCCGACGCGTGTCGTTCCGGGGACTCACGTCCCCGGGCACCCGTGGTGTCGGACTCCGGCGTTTCCAGCCCGCGGCCGTGCGGAGTCGACGTGGCCGGGAACGGGCGTCGTGCCGATGCGCGTACGAGCGCGCAGCGCGAGCAATGAAACGCGCGACTGCGACAGCCCTTCATGGGTGCCACTACTTCTAGTAGTGCGGAGTCGACGTGGCCGGGATCGCGCGTCGTGCCGATGCGGCCGCGAAACCACCACTGGAAGTGG
>JBIKXP010000085.1:0-12487 GCA_044355685.1 Phycisphaerales bacterium | reverse complement strand
GGTGCGGCGTACTTCGGCGAGCTGGTGCGGTTCGTGCGCGAGTTCGGTTTCGATGTGCCGCTCATCAGCGCCAACAACTGCTGGTACATGCACGAAGGCGTCGTCGACACCTGGTGCCGACCGAGCGACGCGCCCGGCGAACGCATGGATGAGATGCGGCAGGTGCAGCCGGACGCTCCGGCCATGGCGATCGTCGCGTGGGACGAGGGCGCGCTCGCGCTCGCCTCGCGCGTGATGGCGCGTTCGGAGTTCGTGCTCGAGGTCGGAGGCTGTCGCCACCGAGGCGCGACTGGCGCCCGCGGCCTCGCCGAGCGCGAGTCCCGCGAACTGCTCGACCTTCGCCGCGTGCTCGTGTTCGCGAGTTCGTTCGGCGAGTCGCTGTCGGGAATGACGAGCGATGAACTCGCGCAGCACATCGAGTTGCGTCGTCGCGCCGATGGAAGGCCCGAGTTCCACGTGAAGGCGCACGCCAAGGGCCTCGCGCTCGGCGCAGCGCGGCTTTCGCGCTCGACTGCGTCGCTCGTGGCGTTCTCCGGCAACATGCTTGTGGTCGCCGGCAGACCACGAAGCCGCATCGAGGTGCGGATCGATGGAAGCAGCGTCACGATGTCGGTTCCCGCCGACGGCGCGCTGCCGAAGTGCACCCGCGTGCGTGGGCTGCGCGTCGTCGCCGTGCCCGACGCGCTTGCCGACGGCATTGCGATCGTGCATGGCGGCGGCGGGGCCGACGGATTCGAGTTCGTCGATCGCAGTGGCGTCTTGGTGACGGTCGGGCAGGACGGCGCGATTCGCCGGCGAAAGCCCGGATCGGGCGAAGCATCTACGAAGGCCGTGCGTCCGAAGGCGATTCGCCTCGGAGCCGTCGAGGCGCTTGTGGAGCCCGGCTATCGCGACGGCACGCATGCGCGCTTCGCCTCGATCGACGGGCCGAACACGCTCGGCGCGTTCGGCGCGTCCGAGCAAACGGCGTATTACCGCGCGCGCTTCAAGCAGGCGGGCAAGTCGAAGCGCATCTACGCGCTTGCGTCGTCATGCGCAGTCGATGGCGCGCTTGCCGTCGACGGCGCGCAGCGCGCGGATGGCGGTGCGCCGATCGTCGAGATCGCGGCAAGCGGAGCACATGCGATCGTCGCGGAAGTCCGCAACGACGGCGTGCCTTCGGAAGGCCGCGCGACCGGCGCCGCAACCGGAGTCTTCGGGCCGCTCGTCGAGGTCGTTCCGCTGAAGGGCGTGAAGGTCGACGCAGTGCCCCAGCCATCGCGCGACCCGACGACGGCAGGGCGATTCATCTGTGGATTCGATCTCGCCGACCACGCCGACGCAAAGACCGTGCGCTGGCGATTCCCAACGCGCAAGGAGGACGTCGTGCTCGTGCTGCCCGCATCCGCCGCCGATGCGCTGGCGGCGGGTGGCCATGTGTTCCGCCTGAACGGCGAGTTCCTGCCCTGCGCGCGTGCTGGTGTCGGCGGCGCGATGATGCTTCTCCTGCCGGCCGCGAAGCTCTCGCCGATGCGGCCGAAGCAGCTCAAGAAGGGCGAGAAGCCGCCGAAGGCGCGCAACGCGGTGCTCGAGCCAGGCGATAACGAACTGATCTACGACGGAGCGCCGCACGCAAGCGTGAAGGATGTTCGCCTGTTCGCAGTCAAGGCGGCTGTACCGACCGACTGGGCCTTCGCCCGCGTGTCGCCTCCTGCAAGCTGGGCCTCGGCGAAGCCTGTCGCGAAGGCCGCGCTCGCGAAGCGATCCGGTGTGCCGACCTGGTTCCGGACGAGTTTCCATCTCGACGCGCCGCGCGCGCTGGCGTTGCGCGCCGTGTTCGTGGCCGACGCTCGCGCGACGGTGCTCGTGAACGGCGCGACGACCCTCGTGCACGATGGCGCCAGCGGCGCTGCGATCGGAAAGGGGAAGTCGGCGAAACGCGCGCGCACGGCGCATGTGCCAGCGCACGAGACGCGGCGAGGCGCGAACGACGTCCTCATCTTCTCTCCGGATGGGCGCATGCCCGAATGCACGGTGGCGTGAAGCGCGCGTTCGCTACGAGACGCTCGTGCGCGGCATCCACTGCACGGCGAGCCGTCCGACTGCGAGCGCGGCCGCCGGCGGCAGCAGCACGCCGGCGATGTTCATCCACATCGGGTGCGGCAGCGCGATCAGGTTGATCGAGATGAACGCGATGCTGAGGACGGCGACGGCGATCGAGAGCGGCACGAAGTTCGCGCCGGCGACCCGGCATGCCGCGAACACGCCGAGCCCTGCGCCGAGCATCCATGCCGCAACGACGCACAGGAGCGCGCCGAGCGGCATGTCATGCATGGCGGCGGCGACCGCGTCGCGCCACGCCGGATCGCCCTTCGCGATCAGCGCCTTGGCGTCGAGCATCGACTGTGGAGTCTCGAAGAGCCGCATGCCGAGCTTCTCGAAGAAGCTGGTAAACGCAGCCATGACGAGGATTCCGGCAGGCAGCGCGAGGGCGAAGCGGAGCTTCTGGACGTTCATGACGCGAAAGGTATCGCGAGCGCTGAATTCACGGGTGCCCGCATGCTTCAGCATGCGGAACAGATGATGTCCGACGTCGACTCCGACGTTTGTCGTTCCGGGGACTGACGTCCCCGGGCACCCGTGGTATCAGACTCCGGCGTCTCCAGCCCGCGGCGATTCACTCGCCGCGAGGCTGACCAGAGCGAGCGAAAGCGAAGCGAGTCGCGAGCGCTCAAATCAAGGAACCGATGATGTCAGCCGTCGACTCCGGCGTCTCCAGCCCGCGGCGATTCACTCGCCGCGAGGCTGACCAGAGCGAGCGAAAGCGAAGCGAGTCGCGAGCGCTCAAATCACTCGCCGCGACCGCTACAGAATCGCACTTGGATGCCACACCGTCTTCAGGTCGACGAACGGCTGGATCGCGAATGGCGAGTGCCAGAACGCATCGTCATCGAAACCCGGTGCGTCGCGGAAGAGATGCACCCGCTTCAGGTTCTCCGCCGCGCCGAGTTCGAGCGCCTTCATATCGGCGTCGGGCAATCGCGCGCCTGCGACACCCGCGATCTCACGATGCGATGCGATCCACGGACAAAGTTCCGCGCGCGTGCCGGTCAGCACGTTGATGATGCCCGCCGGCGCGTCGCTCGTCGCAACGGCCTCCGCAAGCGCAATCGCAAGCGGCGCATTCGCGCCCTTGCCGGTGATCGGCGCGATCACGATCGCGGAGTTCCCGGCGGCGACCACCGGAAGCACGAGCGACACGAGCGACAGGAGCGGCTTCTCATCGGGGGCGACCACGGCGACCGCGCCCATCGCCTCGGGCATCGTGAAGACGAAGTACGGACCAGCGACCGGCTGCTTGCCTCCAAGCACGGCCGCGATCTTGTCGGTCCATCCGGCGAAGCAGACGCAGCGGTCGATCGCGCGGTCGACTTCCTTCGTCGCATCCGCCTTCGTACGGCCCTCGATCGACACCATGAGCGACGCGAATTCCGCGCGGCGTGCCTCGAGCATCTCCGCGAGGCGATAGAGCACCTGCCCGCGGTTGTACGCAGTGGCCGCGGCCCACTTCGGCTGCGATGCGCTCGCAGCCTCGACGGCCTCGCGCAGGTCCTTGCGGCTCGCATGCGACGCATGCGCCACGACGCGCTTCTTCGCGTCGATGACAGGCACCGTGCGTCCGCTCTCGCTGCGCGGGAATGCGCCGTTCACGTAGAGCTTCAGCGTCTTCGCAACCTCGACGCGTCCGCTGTTCGACGTGAGTTCTCTCTTCGCGGCGCTCATCGGCCACCTCCGAGCTTCACGTATGCCGACAGACCCTGCCGACCGCCTTCGCGGCCGAAGCCAGACTCCTTGTAGCCGCCGAACGGCGCGCTTGCGTCGAAGCGGTTGAACGTGTTGAGCCAGACGACGCCCGCGTTCAGGCGATTCGACATCTCGAGCGCGCGCGCGGCCTTCTCGGTCCACACGCCGGCGCTGAGTCCGTACGTCGTATTGTTCGCGCGCTGGACGGCCTCTTCGGGCGTGCGGAACGTCATCACGCTGAGCACCGGGCCGAAGATCTCCTCGCGCGCGATCGTGTGCGATGGCTGCACGCCCGTGAAGATGCACGGACGGCACCAGAAGCCCTTCTTCGGCAGATCGCAGGCGACTTCGAACTTCTCCGCGCCTTCGTCGGAGCCGGCCCTGAGATAGCGCTTGATCGTCGCAAGCTGCGCCTTCGAGTTGATCGCGCCGACATCGGTGTTCTTGTCGAGCGGGTCGCCGACGCGCAGCGAGCGCATGCGGTTGCGCAGCCGGTCGATGAAGTCCTCGTGGATCGACTCTTCGACGAAGAGCCGCGAGCCGGCGCAGCACACGTGGCCTTGGTTGAACCAGATGCCGCTGACGACGCCCTCGACCGCCTGGTCGAGCGCCGCATCTGCGAACACGATGTTCGGGCTCTTGCCGCCGAGTTCGAGCGTGAGTTTCACGCCGGAGCCAGCGAGGGTCTTCGCGATCGCCTTGCCGACCTCGGTCGAGCCGGTGAAGGCGATCTTGTCGATCTTGCCCTTGGCGGCGAGCGCGGTGATCGCGCGGCCCGCGTCCGGACCGCCGGTGACGATGTTCACGACGCCGTCTGGAAGTCCGCACTCCTGAAGGATCTCGGCGAGCATCAGCGCCGTCAGCGGCGTCGTCTCGGCTGGTTTCAGCACGCAGGTGTTCCCGCACGCAAGCGCGGGCGCGAGCTTCCATGCCGCCATCAAGAGCGGAAAGTTCCAAGGGATGATCTGCCCGCAGACGCCGACAGGCTGCGGCTTCGCGCCCGCGAAGGCGTAGTCGAGCTTGTCGCACCAGCCGGCGTGATGGAAGAAGTGCTGGGCGACAAGCGGAAGATCCTCGTCGCGCGATTCCTTGATCGGCTTGCCGCCATTCATCGACTCGAGCACCGCGAGCTCGCGCGAGCGCTCCTGGATGCGCCGCGCGATCCGGAACAGGATCTTCGCGCGCTCGGCAGGCCGGGTCTTCGACCACTTCGGCAGCGCCTTTCGCGCGGCGTCCACCGCGCGGGCGACATCCGCCTCGCCGGCGTCCGAGACGGTGGCGATTGCCTCCTCGGTGGCGGGATTGATGGTCCGGAAGGTCTGGCCAGACTTCGGCTCGACGAACCGACCGCCGATGAAGAGCCCATACTCGGACTTCAGCATGGGTCGAACGCCTTCGGGCGCAGGCGCATAGGAAAGGGGCGCGATGGTCACGGCGGCTGAGTGTAACGGGGTGCCGAATCCCGGATGGCCGCGCGAGCGAATCTCCACGCATGACCCGACTTCTCGCCCGCTGGCCCATCGCCCTGCTCATCCTCGCCCCGCTCGGTGCCTGCGCATCGACCGAGTCTGATCCGAACAAGATTCCCGAGCCCGTGAAGGCGACGGAAGGATTGGGTGCGGCTCCCGGCGCGGTGTCGGAAGAGGCGAAGACCCCCGACGCGACGAAGGCAAGTGAAGTGAAGCTCCACTCCGGTCGCGCGTCCGAACCCGGCGCCGAAGAGTGCCAGCCTGTTCGCACGCCGGAACTCATCACCCGCGTCGGCGGCGACATGGAGGCGCAGGTCGAGATCCGCGGGGGCCGATTCCGCTTTGGTCCGTCGCAGATCGAGAGTCCGCTTCCGGCCGGCTACCCCGAGCCGACGCCCCCGGGCGCGATCGACATCAAGCGGTATCCGACCGTGCGGCGCGCCGAGTATGTCTCAGGCGGCAATGCCGGCGTGGGAATGAACATGGGCTTCTTCCCGCTGTTCAACCACATCAAGGACAACGACATCGCGATGACGAGCCCCGTCGAGATGGACTACCGCGACATGTTCGAGCCTGGCTCGGGCAAGCAGGCGCCGAAGGACTCGATGTCGTGGACGATGAGTTTCCTCTACCGCACGAAGGACCTCGCGCCGACGGGCAAGGATGGCAAGGTCGTCATCACCGATCGTCCCGAGATCAACGTGCTCTCGATCGGCATGAACGGGCCCTACGGCACCGGCGTCGTCGAGAAGGGCCTCCAGAAGCTCAACGCTTGGCTTGCCGAGCACCCTGAGTGGGAGGTCGTCGGCGACCCACGTGCGTTCCACTACAACGGCCCGTACATCTCGAATCGCGTCAAGTGGTCCGAGGTGCAGCTGCCGGTGCGGCGCAAGGACGCCTCCGCCTCCGCCTCCTGACGGGACACGGGCCTTTCGCGGCGCGCCACGCGGAAAGGGAGCCGTTCACAGGCTGTTTGGCGCGTTCTTGTGCGTCAACCCTCAACCCGCACGTCGGTTCTTGCCGACGAGAGCCGCATGGGAAGCGCGTCGTCCTCGAACCAGCCTGTGACCGTCACCCTCGACATCGGTGGCACGAACGCCAAGGCGCGCTGCGCGCACTGGCCCGACAAGCGTGCGACGCCGTCGGGCCGCGACTACACGCCGGAGAGCCTGGTGCGCGATCTCACGGCGCTCCTCGCCGGCGAGCGCGTGCATCGCATCACGATCGGGCTTCCCACTCCGATCCGCAACGGCCGGCCGCTGCGCGACCCGGTGAACCTCGGACCCGGTTGGAAGGACTTCGACTACGCGCGCGCCTTCGGCGTGCCGGTGAAGATCCTCAACGACGCCGCGATGCAGGCGATCGGAAGCCATCGCGCAGCAGGTCTGCGCGATGAAACCATGCTGTTCCTCGGGCTTGGCACCGGCCTCGGCAGCTGCATGATCGCAGGCCGTCGCGTCCTGCCGATGGAACTTGCGCACCTTCCCTACCGGAAGGGGCAGTCGTTCGAGGACTACCTCGGGACGCGTGGCCGCGAGCGCCTCGGCACGCGCAAGTGGCGCGGCCACGTCGCCGAGAGCGTGAAGTTGCTGCGGGCCGCGCTGCTGCCCGATGTCGTGGTCATCGGCGGCGGCAACGCGAAGGCGCTGAAGGATGTGCCGGCTGGAGCCGTTCTTGGCGCGAATTCGAACGCGTTCCTTGGTGGCTTTGCGGTGTGGGAGCCGGAGTGGTCCGACGCTGCGACGCAGCTTTCGTGAACCGATTCACGGGCGGCATGCATCGATTTCGATGGAGAAACACCGGGAAAACCGGCGTTGCGTCAGGCGTGCGCTGGCGCGGGCATCTGCTGCTTGAGCGCCTCGAGCTGCGAGATCACCCACGACATCGGCTTGCGCCGGGTCGGGAGTCTCTCGAGCGAATCCTGGATCAGCATCGACAGCTGCTCGGGAACCGAGCGATCGTTCAGGTGGATCGGCGTCGACGGCCCAAGTCGTTCCGGCGGAAGCAGGAGGGTCTTGGCGGTCGGCGTGTGCTGCGACGCCGGCGTGTGCAGCCGGGTCAGGATCCAGTACATGGTCGCGCCGAGGTTGAACACGTCGGTGAGTTCGGTCACCGGCTCGTACTGCTTCGTGTTCTTCACCTGCTCTGCCTTGCTGCCGCGGATCTCCGTCGCCTGCTCGGGCGCAATGAAGCCGGGCGAGCCCTGCAGGCGCATCTTCGAGGTGCCGCTCTTGGCAGCCTGCCCAAGGTCGATGACCTTCGTGCGGCGGTCGTCGGTGTAGAGGATGTTGAGCGGCTTCATGTCCGCGTGGACAAAGCCCTTCGAGTGCATGTGCGCCAGGGCGCTGGCTACTTCGTGGAAGATCTTGATGCACTCGGGCAGCGGCGGCCGCCGCTGCTCGGACATCGGCGACGCGTCCACGAGTTCCATGACGAGACCAAGATCGCGCGAATTGCGAGCGAGCCAAGAGCCTTGGTGCTGCAGCGCAACCAGCTTGCGGATCGCGGGGTGGTCGAGCTTGCTGCCGATCTCCCACTCAGCCCGAAGTTGGTCGAGGTAGCGGTCTTCCTTCTCACCCTCGGAGACCACGTGCTTCAGCGCGTAGGCCGTGTGCGTCTTGGTGTCCTCGACCTCGTAGACGCGGCTCCAGGCGCCGTCGCCGATGTGCTTGCGGACCCGGTAGCCGAAGAGCGTGCCCTTCGCCATCCGGCGCTGCGCTGGAGGCATGGAATCGCTCACGGGCACCCCCGATCAAACGCAAAGCACAGCGCTCGGGAAGTACCGAGCCGCCTCCGTGCGGGGGAGCGCCAAAGAGGCGCGGGGTCCAAACGACGACGGTCTGACATGATGGAAACCAACGCGTGCCATGCGTTTCGGCACGCGGCCGACCCGGGACGGTCGGCGAGAAATGATGAAGAGGTCCAAAGATACGGGAAACTTGGTCGAACTTACAGGGGTTGTGCCCGGAATTGGGCAAAGTTGTCGAGTCGATTTCGTGAGGGTCGAACGCCGCAGTACCGCTCAGCATTCACAATCGGCGCGACTGGCTCCCCACAAACTCCGATTCGTCACCGCCCGATCTCGCCAACGGCGAGAACTGATTCGGAAAATAGACTGAAATGCCCCGATTTCTTTAGAAACAACCCTGTTTGTGCGCGAACGCGCGCGCGTGTCAGGCGTCGGCGAAGTCGTCCTTCGCAGCGTATCCACCGCGGGCGAGGCGGGAGATCTGTCGAAGGAGATCGTTCAGCAGCGTCGACGCACCGAAGCGGAAGAGGTGCGGGCTCAACCAGTCCGGGCCAAGCGTCTCCTGCACCATCACGAGCTGCGCAATCGCCGCCTTCGCCGAGCGGATTCCGCCGGCGGGCTTCATGCCGATCCGGACTCCTGTCTCCCGGTGTGCATCGCGGATCGCCTCGAGCATGACGAGCACGACGGGCATGGTGGCGGCGGGGGTGACTTTCCCGGTCGAGGTCTTGATGAACACATCGCCGTCCGCGGCCGGACCCACGGAGAGCGCAGCCTTGATCGCAAGGTCGCTCGCGAAGCGGACCGCGTCGAGGGTCTCGAGTTCACCGGTCTCGAGGATGATCTTGAGGTGCGCGGGGCCACAGGCCTCGCGGACGCGGGCGATTTCGTCGGCAACCAGGCTGAACTCGCCCGCCAGGAACGCCCCCCGGCTGATGACCATGTCGATCTCGTCGGCGCCGGCTTCGACGGCGCGCCGGGTGTCGTCGAGCCGGATCTCAAGCGGGAACTGGCCGCTCGGGAACCCCGTGGCGACGGATGCGATCTTGACGCCCGAGCCAGCGAGCGCCTCTCGGGCAACCGCAACGAGGTTCGGGTAGACGCAGATCGCGGCGACGCTCGGAATCGGGGCCCGCCCCGCAGCCCGGAGCGCCGCGTCGAGCGCCGGCGCCGGGGAGATCGCCTTCCTGCAGAGCGAGCGCACCTTCTCCGGGGAATCCTTCCCCTCGAGGGTGGTGAGGTCGGTCATCGCGATCGCGAGCCGAAGCGCGAAATCCTTGGACCCTGCCTTGATCGAGCGCTTTCCAAAGCTGTCTGCCCGGCGCGTCGCCATGACAACATCGACCGGGCGCCGAGCGGGAAGCTCGATCGCGGCTGCTGTGGACGAGTCGTGGCTGGTCTGCATGTGATCTACCTGACCAATCGCGAGGGAGCGTCGGGGCTCTTCGTCGAAGCGACCGTCAGGCAGAGCCTCGCACGCCTACCCGATGGAGGCGGTCGATCAGCGGCCGCGGGCGGCTCGGAACAGCACCGGAAGGCTCGCGCCGCCGCGCAGCGTCAGACGCGGGTTGATGGCGCCCTCGACGCCGTAGACGAACAGCATCTCCGAGCGGTTGTCGATGACGTACAGCGTCTCGTAGGGCTCGATGTCCGGGCCTTGGCCAACCGAGCTCGTGATGGTGATGACGCCACCGCCGCCGATCATGGCGGTACCGGCCTGCGCGGGGTCGTTCAGCTTGCCGGCTTCGACGAGGGCGACCGCTGTGATCGCGCATGCGCTTGCCGCGAGGATGGCCTTTGAGACTTGCATGGCGTCAGTTGGGCCGGGGTCGGCCGAGTTCATTGGCGTCGTTGGCGAGGCTGCGGTAGCCGATGCCCTTGATCTGTCGTGACTTCGGCTCCCACTGGACGGCGATCACCTCCTGCGAGGACTCGTCGACGATGTAGAGCGCGTGGGTTTCGGTTCCTTCGATGCGGCCAGACGCCGCCGTGTAGGTGCCGCGGGGGCGTTGCTGCGCCCGCGCCGACGCGGACAACTCGACGACGGCGAGCAGACCCAGTGCGGCGACGTTCGCGCCGATGAGCAGGCCCATCGCGCTGAGGCGAGCCTTTGGCTGGGGTGCTGGCGTTTCGTTTGTCACGGTGGATCTAGGCCCGGAGACGGATCAGAAGTCGCGGTGGGACCGCTTCGACGGAAGCAGCGACACCGCCACGATGATGCCGAACAGTACCGCGCCGATGATGTAGCCGAGGACGGGATTCGTTCCCGGCGTGAACTGCGGCGTCGGCGGGGCCTGCTGCTGTGCGGTGGCGACGGCGCCCACGGCGAGCGGCGCGAGCATGGAAAGCGTGCGGAGAGTTCGCATGCGCGCAGGATACGGCAGCGAGGCGCCCCATGCGAGGGGTCGCACGCATTCACACGCGATCCGCGATCGGCTCGAGCTCGATCCGCCCATCACGCGCGACGGCGCGCGCCAAGGCGTAGAGCGGGTCGTGATCAAGCGCCACCAACCAGCCCTTGTCGGCGGCACGCCCGAGAACGCGTCGCTTCGAGAGCATCGCCTCGTAGGCCATCATGTCGTATCCGAGGCTTGCGGCAGGATGCGCATGGTGGATGGTCGGGCACGCGTCGCCGGTGAAGAGGTGGGGCGACGCGCCGCCCTCTCCGCTGGCGCCGTCGACGAGCACCGACTGGTGGCCCCAGGTGTGGCCTGGGGTCGGCAGCAGCGTGAAGCCGGCGAGCGGCGAGCATTCGCCGTCGTGGAGCTCGACCTGCGACGCGACCGGATCGAGATGCGTGCGCAGGTAGGTGCGCGTCATGGTGCTCTTGTTCGCGAGGGCGTCGTGCCACTCGGTTCGCTGCACATGGATCCTCGCGCGGGGGAACGTCGGCACGGGTCCGCCGTCGCCGGCGCACGTGAGCCCACCCGCGTGGTCGAAGTGGAGGTGCGTCACGATCACATGCGCGATGTCGGCGGGGTCGACGCCGACCTCGCGCAGCGCGTCGATCGCAGTACGGCGCTCGAGCGCGTACATGGCGCGCTCCTTGTCGGTCCACTTGTCGCCGCAGCCGGCCTCGACGAGCACCAGACCGTCGCGCGCCGTCTCGACGAGGAGCGACCGCGTCGAGAGCGCGATGCGGTTGTCGGCGTCGGGCGTGGTCCACTGCGACCACATCGTCTTCGGGATCAGTCCGAACATGCCGCCGCCATCGAGACGGAAGGCGCCGGTGCGGAGTGGCGTGACTCGTGGGATTGCAGAAGACATGCGGTGGGATAGGCTACCGAACATGCACACCACGATCCTCGCGACAGAGGCGGAGCGTTTCATCATCACGCGGTTCGTGACTGAGATTCCGGGTGCGCTTCTCGTGTTTGGCTCGATCTCGCTCCTGACGGCCGTCAGCGGAGGAGTCCTGTGGCTCTTCCTCCGTCGGCAATTGCCGCGTCTTCGCCCGGTGCTCTCGCTGCCCCTGGCCACCGGCGGAGTCGGGGCGCTCGCGCTTGTCCTGTGGCCTCTCGTGGGCGCGATCCATCCGGCGACTGCGGTGCTGCTGCTTCTCGCTCCTGCGCTTGCGCTTGCAGTCGCGACGTCTTGCGGGGGTTGGATCGGCCTCCGCTGGAGGGTCTTCAATGACGCGAAGTGCGGCAATTGCGAGCAGCGGCTCCTCGCCGATCAGACGAAGTGCCCCGAGTGCGGCGCCGATCGGAGGCAGGACTGGGGACGCCGGCAGAACATGGTGCTGACGCTTGCGTGGCTCGCGCTGGCGTCGGCGGCTGTTTCGATGGTCGCGGTGGCCGCACTCCTCGTCGTTCCGCTCGAGTGGCGCGCGCGCATCGACGCCAACCTCGAGTCGAGTTCGGGCGATTCCGCGGTGAACGTCATGGCTGACGGACGCGTGCATGTTGCCGCGAACGCGATGCCGTTCATCGACTTCGCCGACAACTTCCCGCTCCGCGAGGCATGGAATGCGTGGGCCAGTCCCGTGTCCCCGAACGGAGGCAGGGTCGCGGGGGTGCAGGTGCTTCCTTCGCAGGGCGTCGCCGCAGACGAAGCATGGTTTGCGGCGCTTCCGGAAAGAACCGCTGCCTTCTCGGCATCGGAAGCTTCGCGCACCGTCGCGTGGGCGCGCGACGCGGTGGAGAGGCCGAAGGGCCTGCGGAGTGCGCCGAGCGATGCACTGGCGTCGATCACCACGAGCTGCGAACTGCTCTTCCCGTCGCCGTGGGTACTTGTGTTCGTCGCCGTGTGCGGACCGCTTGCGGCGCTGCTTGCGTGGCTGGTCTCGAGAGGACGACGCACCAGCCGCGCGTGAGGGCTTCGCCGTCGAGAAGAGAGCCCGGCTTCGCCGTCGAGAAGAGAACCCGGCTTCGCCGTCGAGAAGAGAATCCGGCTTCGCCGTCGAGGGCGAAGCCCGAGCTGCTGACGCCCGAGTCGACAGCCCACATGGGTGCCACCACTTCCAGTGGTGCCGCGTGCGGGTCCG
>JBIKXP010000274.1:0-3784 GCA_044355685.1 Phycisphaerales bacterium | reverse complement strand
GAGTCCCCGGAACGACGGACGTTCGAGTCGACAGCCAAAATGGGTGCCACCACTTCCAGTGGTGGTTTCGCGGCCGCATCGGCACGACGCCCGTTCCCGGCCACGTCGACTCCGCACGGCCGCGGCCTGGAAACGTCGGAGTCGAAGGCTGACATCATCCGTTCCGCATGCTGAAGCATGCGGGCACCCGTGATTGGAGCGATCGCGGCTTGCCTTGACCAGAGGCTCTTCGGGTGCCCTCGAAGCCCCTATCCTGCCCGCGTGCAGACGCAGTCTGACATCAAAGCAATTCTCAACGCGCGCGGCCTCTCGCCGAAGCACCGCTTCGGGCAGAACTTCCTCGTCGACCAGAACCTGCTGAAGAAGCTCGTCGACGCGAGCGGCGTCGGAGAAGGCTCTCTGGTCCTCGAGATCGGCCCAGGCACGGGAACGATGAGCGAGGAGATCCTCGCCCGCGGCGCCGAACTCATTGCCATCGAGCTCGATCGCGATCTCGCGGCGCACCTGCGCGAGCATCTCGCCGCGAGCCCCCGCTTCACTCTGATCGAAGGCGACTGCCTCGACGGCAAGCGCGCGCTCAATGCCGATGCGCTCGCGAGGCTGGGCGAGCGCGCGTTCACGCTGGTCGCGAACCTCCCCTACCAGGCGGCCAGTCCCGTGATGGCGATCTGCGCTTCGATGCCGTCCTGCCGAGGTCAGTTCGTCACGATCCAACGCGAGGTCGGCGACCGACTGCGCGCTCGTCCAGGCACGGGCGAGTACGGACCGCTCACGATCATCGTCCAGGCCTTCTGCGAGGTCGAGCAGATCGCCGTCCTCTCGCCCGGTTGCTTCTGGCCGCCGCCGGAGGTGACGAGCGCGATGCTGGCGCTGCGTCCACGCACAGCGCCGGCACTCCCGCCCGCCGAGGCCGATGCGTTTGGAGCGTTCGTGCACACGCTCTTCTCGAAGCGCCGCAAGCAGCTCGGCGCGATCCTCGGCCGCGCGCGTGACTGGCCCGACGGCATCGACCCGAACGCGCGGCCAGAGTCGCTGTCGGTCGACGATCTCGTGCGCCTTTGGCGCACCAACTAGCTCCTGCGCCTTTGGCGTACTCAATAGTTCCTGCGCCTTTGGCGCTCCAGCTGAGCCCGGCGATCACTATTCGCCAATGCAAACGCGGGCGACCCATCCGGGCCGCCCGCGTTCGTGTGCTTGAAGCCACAGTCTTGAAGCCGCAGTCTTGAAGCCGCAATCACGACCAGTTCGTCAGCAGGATGCCGAGATCCGCGGAGTCGACCGAACCATCGCCATTGATGTCGGCAGGACATGCACCCGAGCATGCTCCCCAGTTCGAGAGCAGAACGCCGAGGTCCGCGGAGTCGACCGCGCAGTCGGCGTTGAGATCTCCAGCGCCATCGCAGATGCCGTCGATCTGGTAGATCGCAAGCGTGCCGCTGATCTCATGCGCCACCAGGAGCAGCGGCTTCCCGATCGGACTCTCCGCCGCCGACACGAAGGTGATTCCCTCCGGACCAAGATCGCCTGCGCCGGCGAGGTTCGTGGCCACCGTGAAGTTGCGCGAGTTGATGTAGCCCTGGAACACGGGCGCGGCGGGATTGTCGAGGCGGTAGGCGAAGATCCCACCAACGCGCTCGCAGATCGCAAACGCATACTGCCGGCCGTTGATGGTGCCCACCGCCACGCCTTCGGGCTCGGGGCCCTTGGCGCGGCTGCGGTTGTCGCGCGTATTGTTCGTATTGCTCGCGTTGAAGTTCGAGGGATAGAGCGTGCGCGTGTGCTGCTCGAAGAAGTCGCCCGAGTCCCACACGCGCTCGATCGTGGAGTTCCAGATCGTGATGCCGCGACCGCCGATCGGCACGATGCGGTCCCAGTCGCCGTCGCCGTCGAGGTCGCCGAGATCCTTGCGCACCTGCAGGCGTCCGAGGCGCGTGTTGTTCTTCAGCCACGCAGCGCCGCGGAAGACGATCGGGTCGAGGACGACCGACAACGAGCCCACCGTGGTGAGGTCGACGAAGGTGCCCCACTCGCGCGAATCGCCTTCGTTGGCCGTGATGATGTAGCTCTCGCCGCCGGTGGTGAAGAGCGCCATACCGTCGGGCTGGTAGGTGCCCTCCACGGGCCAGCCAGCGATGCGGTTCACGCCGTCCTGATCGCTCGGGTCGAGGCCGTTCCCTGAGAAGGTGATCATCCCTAGGATCGGCGCGGGCGCGCTTGCGTTCGGCACGAAGGTGCCCGTGGCGATGTCCCAGCCGAGCGGCATGCGGAAGTCGTTGTCATTCAGGACGAAGATCGTGCCAGGGTCGCGGATCGCGAGGCCCTCGACCTTCTCCACGCTGTCCGCGTAGCCGATCGCCGCAAGATCGACATGGACGCGCTTGCCGACGGGCACGATGCCTGCCGCCGCGAGCTGCGCGGGAGTCATCTTGTCGAGCGTGCCGCCGGGGCCCGCGATCGCGGGCGAAAGCGTGGAGATGTCGGTCGCGCCGGCGAGGTCGATCTCGAAGATCTTCTTGAGCGAGCTGCTGCCGACGGCGCTGTCGCGCTCGACGACGAGGAACCTGCCCGGGCCGAACGCGTGCGCGTCGCCGATCTTGTCGCTCGCGCCGCCCTCGAGCACATAGATGTACTCGGCGGTGACGCTGTTGGTCGTGGGGTCGAACTTCGCGATGCGGATGTTGCGCGAGGCCTTCGAGTTCGCGTCGTTTGCGACATCGGGGTTGTCGAGCGGGCTCTGCACGAAGCAGTAGATCTTGTCCTGCCAGACCGCGATCGCCTCGAATCCGCGGTTGTCGCGGCGCTGCGCGTACACAGCGGGGAACGCCTCGGTTCCGACGGTCGCGCCGAACGCGTTGGCGCCGGCGGGCACGAAGCGCGCGAGCATCAGGCCGGTCGCGTCGAACTTGTAGAGCGCGGGGCGGTACTCGTCGCACATCCAGATCGAGCCGTCGCTCGTGCGGCAGAGGCCCTCGAGGTCGCCGCCGAGCGGATCGTTCGGGATCGGATTGCCGAAGAGGTCACACGGCTGCTCGTCGGTGTAGGCGAGGCCGGGCGCAACGCCCTGGATGTTCGGGAGACCCGTCATCGGCGTGCCGTCGGGCTTGCGGAGCAGGATCTGCCCCGTGAGCGCGATGGCGTTCGTCGCAGGGTCGTAGGTGAACGTCGCGATGCGCGGCTGGAAGCCGGGAAGCGCGAACGGACGCTCGAGCGCGGCATCGCCGTCGACGTTGACGGGCTCGAGGTTCGGGCCGCGGTCGGTGTTCGCCCAGAAGGTGATGAGGCCGGTCGTGGCGTCGACCGAGTCGATCCACAGGCCGCTCAGGCCGCCGAGCGAGATGTCCTGCCCCGCAGCGGTGGTTCCGATCGACGGAAGTCCGCCGAGCGAAGCGGTTGTGAGCGACGGCGTTCCCGCAAAGTGCTTCTTGGTGCCGAGCGGCTTCACCGAAAGGATCGCCTTCGTCGTGAGGTCGACGGTCGCGAGCGCGCTGTGTTCCTGAATTGAGACGAATGCCGTCGTCGAGTCGGCCGACACCGCGACAGACTCAGGCTCGAGATCCTGCCCGATCGTGGGATTGCCCGGGCCGAACGGCACGATCGATGAATCGATCACGCCGGCAGCGAGGCCGTTGAATCCGAGCGTGGTGACATTGGCCTGCGTGATCGCCTTGCCCGTCACATCGATGATGCTGATCGAGCCTTCGGGGTCGACCGCGTAGGTGCTCGAAGGCTCTCCTTCGTTTGCGGTGATCGCCTTCGTGCCGTCGGGCGTGAAGGTCACCATGTC
>JBIKXP010000084.1:0-12630 GCA_044355685.1 Phycisphaerales bacterium | reverse complement strand
ACGGTGCCATAGCCCACACGAAAGCCTGAAGACCCAGTTTTTCTCACGGAGGCACGGAGGCACGGAGGAAGGACGAGAACCCGAAGACTGCGAGCGATGCGAGGACGCGGAAAGACGCGAGAAGTCATCCCTCTTCTTCGCCGAGGCCGCCTCTGTGCCTCTGTGCCTCCGTGAGAGACCTCGAGACCGTCAGCCGCACGCCGCCCGCTGAGGGCCGACGGCGCCATAGCCCACACGAAAGCCTGAAGACCCGCAAAAGGAAACCGGGCCCGCACAGCGCGCGGGCCCGGAGGGGAACTCGGATGGATGCTCAAGCGAGGAACGCCGGTTGCTTGCGGCAGCCGCCTTCGGCGTGATCAGCACCAGAGCGAGTGGCGGCTGCTTGCGGCAGCCGCCTTCGGCGTGATCAGCACCAGAGGGAGCCGCCGCAGCGGCGACCGCTCAAACACGCGGCGACCGCTCAGACCCGGTCACCAAGCAAAGTGCGCGAAGGCCTTGTTCGCATCCGCCATGCGGTGCGTGTTTTCCTTCGTCGTCACAGCCGCGCCTTCGTTCTTCGCGGCGTCCCACAGCTCCTTCGCGAGGCGGAGGTGCATGGGCTTGCCCTTCTCAGAGCGGGCGGCATCAATGACCCAGCGGAACGAGAGCGACTGCTGGCGACGGCGGTTCAGCTGCATCGGCACCTGGTAGTTCGCACCACCGACGCGCTTCGAGCGAACCTCGACCGCGGGGCGCACGTTCTCGAGCGCCAGGTGGAAGAGCTCGATCGACGAACGCGGCATCGTCTCGCTCTTCTCCTTGTCGAGGCGGGCCTGGATCGCGTCAAGCGCGCCGTAGACCACGCGCTGCGCGGTCGACTTCTCGCCGCCGATCATGATGCAGTTGATGAACTTCGACAGGAGCTTGTCCTGGAAGCGGGGATCGGGCTTGAGCCAGATGTCGTCGGGACGCTTGAAATGACGTGCCATGGTGAACTCCTCTGTGGCTGCTGGCCTTGGCTTCATTGCCTCGGCCACTCTTCACCGCGGACGGGAGATGGGCATTCCCGAAGGTTCGTATCCGCGATTACTCAGTCGTCCGGTTCCTCCAACGGCAATCCGCCGGGGGCCACGATCCGGACTGTGTTTCATCTCGATCTCTGGCGACAGAGATCGTTACTTCTTCTTGGCTGCTGCAGCGGCCTTCTTCTTGACGCCGTACTGCGAGCGACCCTTCTTGCGGCCATCGACGCCGAGGCAGTCGAGGGCGCCGCGCACCACGTGGTAGCGGACGCCGGGCAGATCGCGCACGCGACCGCCACGCACGAGCACGATCGAGTGCTCCTGCAGGTTGTGGCCTTCGCCGCCGATGTATGCGGTCACTTCCTTGCCGTTTGTGAGACGCACGCGGCAAACCTTGCGAAGCGCCGAGTTCGGCTTCTTCGGGGTGACGGTGCGAACCTGGAGGCACACGCCGCGCCTTTGCGGGCACGCGCCGAGGTCCTTGACCTTCGACTTGGAGGCCTGGACAACGCGGGGCTTACGGACGAGCTGATTGATCGTGGGCATCGGTGACTCTTGCAGTTGGATCGACAAGCGTACAGGGGCGGCCAATCGGGTGCAAGGCGGCAACCGCGCCATGCGACGGAATCGGCGGGAATCGCCGCGAAAACCCGATGTCAGCGAAACTGGTCAATAACCGACACTGCGAGCCGATCGCAGCGCTCGTTCTCCGGGTGGCCGACGTGGCCTCGCACCCACTCGGCCTTGATTCGGTGACGCGCGCGCAGTTCATCGAGCTCCTGCCAGAGCTCGACGTTGAGGACGGGCCCCTCCTTGCGACGCCAGCCACGCTTCTTCCAGCCGTCGATCCACTCGGTCAATCCCTTGACGAGATACTGCGAGTCGCTGACGAGCCGAACCCGGCTCGGCCGCTCGAGAAGACGCAACCCGTGGATTGCCCCAAGCAGCTCCATGCGGTTGTTCGTCGTGTGCGGCTCGCCGCCGGAACCCTCGCGCTCGACACCGTCGAGACGCAGGATGAAGCCCCACCCGCCGGGACCGGGGTTGCCGGAGCAGGCGCCATCTGTGAAGAGTTCTGCGTCGAAGAGAGGCGCGGCGCGATTCGCGCCCGACTCGGCTCGGGTTTCTGGACCCCGGGACTGGGTGTGCATGGTGCGGAGCGTACACGCAGCGCACGCGTCCGGTGCGCTGCGTGGAGGTTATCCGACACGGCGCACGCCCTTCCATGCGCGCCAAACGACGCGCGGCAACCTTGACACTTCGCGGGGTTTCCCTAGACTGTCTCGTCTCTCAGCACCTCGCCTCGGCGCTTCCGCCGCGGCACTTTCGAAACGAGTCGATCATGGTTCCTCCGTTCCGCTGCTCTCCCGGCCGTACCCGTCGTCGTCGCAACCACCACGCGATCAAGGCCGCCCACACCACGCTCTGCCCGAACTGCGGCGCCGCGAAGCGATCGCACACGGCATGCTCAAGCTGTGGCTACGTTCGCCCGGGCCTCCAGATCAAGATCAACGCCAAGTCTTCGAACTGACGTCTTCGAACTGACGTCGCCGAGCTGACGTCGCCGAACTGACGTCGCCGAGCTGACGTGTGCCAGTTGAGCAGTTCCCGCGCAGTCCATGCGTGGCTTGGCTTCCGATCGAAGACCCTGCGCGCAGCGTGGGCCGGCCTCGCAAGCCACTCTGATCGCGAGGCGCGGGCCGACCCGGCGAACTGCACAGAAGTGCGACTCGGAAGTACAACACATACGTACAAGTCGACGGCGACGCGCACATGCGCGTCGTCGTTTCGTCTCGGGCGTCCGCAACCCCATCCTGCATTCGATTTACGACGCGCCCCCGGGGATCCGGCACGAACCCGCAGGAATCCCGTAAACTGTTCACGCTCGGTGTAGGCCGAGCCCGTCCGTCTCCACCCACCTTTCCAGCAGGGATTCACTAGCAATGCGAATCGGCGTCGATGTCATGGGCGGCGACAACGCCCCCGACGAGATCCTGAAGGGCTGCTTCGCGGCGCTCCCGAAGCTTCCTCCCGAGGACACGCTGGTGCTCTTCGGTAAGGGCGACATCATCGAGGAGGCGATTCAGGATCGCGGCCTCTCGAAGGACGGCCCCAACGCCTCCATCGAGATCGTTCACTGCAGCGAAGTGATCGAGATGAGCGACCCGCCGGTCGAGGCAGTGCGCTCGAAGCGCGACAGTTCCATCTCGCGCGCCGCTGAGTACTCGAGCTCGCGCCATCCAAACCGCTGCGATGCGTGGATCAGCGCCGGCAACACCGGAGCGTGCGTCACCGCAAGCCAGATGTACATGCGGCGCCTGCCGAACGTGATCCGTCCGGGCATCGCGGTCACGGTTCCCACCTTCGCGGGCCCGATCGTGCTGATCGACGTCGGCGCGAACATCGAGCCGAAGCCGGTCCATCTCGCGCAGTACGGCGTGATGGGCGACGCCTACGCCCGCGGCATCCTCGGCATCAAGAACCCGCGCGTGGCGTTGATGAACGTCGGCGGCGAGGAGCAGAAGGGCACGAGCGAGATGAAGGTCGCGCGCGACCTCCTGCGCGGCGCCGAGAATCTGAACTTCATTGGCTACGTCGAGGGCCGCGGCGTGTTCGACGGCGATGCAGACGTGGTCATCACCGACGGTGTCGTGGGCAACGTCATGCTGAAGCTCGCGGAAGGCCTTTCCAAGGGACTGTTCCAGGCGATTGCGCAGCAGGTCCTCGAGACGGACCCGGAGCTCGCCATTCGGCTCGAGCCCGTCGTGAAGGCGATCTACGCGAAGCACGACTACCACGAGTACGGCGGCGCGCCGCTCCTCGGCGTGAACGGAACGTGCCTCATCTCGCACGGTTCGAGCGTCGCGCGCACGATGATGAACGCGATCCTCCGCTCGCGCCAGTTCGTCCTCAGCGGAATGAACGACGTGATCAACGCGCGCCTCGAGACGATCCAAGAACCCGCTCAATGACGGACTTCTCCGCATGATGGGACCACTCCCAAGCGGCGCCTGCGGCGTGCGCATCCTCGGCACCGGCTCGGCTGTCCCGGACCGTCGTCTCACCAACGACGACTTCGCGCGCATGATGGACACGAGCGACGAGTGGATCACGCAGCGCACGGGCATCAAGGAGCGCCGCGTGCTCGACCTTCGCACCGAAGGCTGCTCGACGCTTGCGCAGCGCGCGCTCGAGCGCGCGATCGAGAACTCAGGAATCAAGGCCGAGGAGATCGACCTCGTGATCGTCGGCACCGTGACGATGGAGATGACCTGCCCGTCGGTCGCGTGCCGCATCGCGGCCGCGGTTGGCGCGAAGAACGCCGCTGCGTTCGACCTCGCCGCGGCGTGCAGCGGCTTCGTCTACAGCCTCAACATGGCCGAGGGCATGGTCCGCGCGGGCCGCATGCGCACCGTCGCGGTGATCGGCGCCGAGGCGATGAGCTCGATCCTCGACTACACCGACCGCACCGTGTCGATCCTCTTCGGCGACGCGGCAGGGTGCGCGATCATCCGTGCGGACAGTGATCCGAAGGTCGGCTGCATCTACCAGCACATGGGCGCCGACGGCTCGGGCCTTCATGCGCTCTACATCCCGCGCCATGAGCGCGACGTTCCCGCCGAGGACGCGGCAAACCCAGTGCGGCTTGGCTACCTGCGCATGAACGGAAAGGAAGTGTTCCGTTTCGCGGTGACCAAGTTCAAGGAAGTGATGGAGGATGCGTTTGCGAAGACCGGCCTCACTCCCGACGACGTCAGCCAGGTGATCTGCCATCAGTCGAACGTGCGGATCATCGATGCCGCGCGCGAGAAGCTGAACATCGATCCGGCGAAGATCTACGTCAACATCGACCGCTACGGCAACTCGAGCGCCGGCAGCGTGCCGCTCTGCCTCGATGAACTGTGGCGTGCGGGCAAGATCACGAAGGGGAAGCCCTTCATGATGGTCGCCTTCGGCGGCGGCCTTACGTGGGCTTCGTCGGTGTGGAACACCTGATGGGCTTCGTCGGTGTGGAACACCTGACCAGCCCAGCGACGCGGGATTTCTGACATGAGCAACATCGTTCTTCTCTGCCCAGGACAAGGTGCGCAGGCTGTCGGTATGGCCCGTGCGTGGCGCGACGCAAGCCCGAAGGCCCGCGCGGTCATCGACGAAGCCGACCGCATCTTCGCCGACGTGTCGAAGGGCGCTCTCGATGGCCGCACGCTGTCCGACATCGCCTTCAACGGCCCGCAGGAGACCCTGAACCGCACCGATGTCTCGCAGCCGGCGCTCTTCACGGCCGCAGTCGCGTGCCATCACGCCCTCCCCGACGACCTTCGCGCCCTCCGCGTGCGCGCGGTGGCGGGACTCTCGCTCGGCGAGTACACCGCGCTCCACCTCGCGGGCGCCTTCACCTTCGAGGACGGTCTCCGGCTCGTCATGCGCCGCGGACAGCTGATGCAGCAGGCGGCCGAAAGCTCAAAGGGCGGCATGGTCGCGCTTATCGGAGCCGACGAGGGGCAGGCGAACGACGTCTGCGCCCGTGCAACCGCCGAGGGCGGCGTGCTGGTCCCGGCGAACTTCAACGCGCCAGGGCAGATCGTGCTCTCAGGGGCGATCGAGGCCTGCGACCGCGCGGTCGCCGTGTCGGGCGATGTCGGGGTTCGGGCCACGAAACTGCAGGTCGCGGGCGCCTTCCATAGCCCGCTCATGCAGCCGGCGGCAGAAAAAATGGGAGATGTCCTCGCCAAGGTCGCCATCTCCCCCCTTCAGGCCGAGGTCTGGTCGAACGTCACCGCCCAGCCGCATCACCCCTCCGATGCGGAACTTCTGAGGCGTCTTCTGGTTGAACAGTTGGTTTCCCCGGTACGATGGAGCCAGAGTTGCGTAAACCTCCTCGCGGCCATGGCGGCCGACGGAACCCGCGGCTCGGCAGCCTTCCACGAGCTCGCCCCCGGCAGCGTGCTCAAAGGACTCATGCGCCGGATCGACAAGACTTGTGAGGTGATCCCACATGATGCACCGTAGCCTCTACACAACTATCTCCCGTACCGCGCCGCTGAGCGCCGTGCTTCTCGCTGGCGTCATGCTCGTCGGCTGCGCCGATGAGCCGCCGCCGCCGCCGGTCGCCGCCAAGCCCGTCGAGGCCCCGCCGCCGCCGCCGCCGCTCACGTCGATCGCCGATCTGATGTTGCAGCACGACATCGACCGTCGGGTGAACCTCCCTGAGGATCGGGCGCCCGACACCGATGCGAAGCGAGTCGCCGTTCTCAAGTTCTTCGACGCCTTCGTGCGCGGCAACGCTGATGCGCTGCGTCCCATGCTCTCCGGTCCCGACCAGCTGGCGCTCGACGGCATGATCGAGGGCGAAGTATTCACGAAGTCCGCAGGCGCGATCACCCGCATCGACGTCCGCTGCGGACCGCACGACGCCGACGACTGCGCGCTCGCCGTGTTCCACGTCGGCGAGGAGTTCGAGCCGCAACTCTGGGTCTACACCTCCGCCGACAAGGTCGAGTTCGACTCGGTCGCGACGCCTCCGGGCATCATGGAGAAGCTGAGCGGTGACAACTGGATCGCGGCGTGGTTCGAGATCCTCAAGCTCGAACTCGCGAAGGCCGACGAGCCGGACGCTGTGATCGCTGTCCCGCAGACCGACTTCACCAGCGAGGATGAAGCCAAGCCCGTCGAAACGAACACTGGCGTCAGCGGTGGCGGCAACGGCCCGGGCCGGCGCAAGCCGAGCAGCGAGCCGGTGAAGCCAGCCCGTCCGCCGGGATTCGGCACGCCGTGATTTGAGCGGCCGCTGCTTGCGGCAGCGGCCTCTAGTGCTCGAACGCTTGATTTGAGCGGCCGCTCTTTGCGGCAGCGGCCCTTGATGCGTGAACGCTTGAACAACCCGCCGGACGGCGGGTTGTTCTTCAATTGAGCGCTCGCGGCCTCTTTCCCGACTCACGCTCCCGCGCTCCCGTGGACCTTGTCCCCCGGCCGGTGCGCTATCCGTCTCGCCGTTCCTGTAGGATCCCGCCGCCGCAAACGCGGCACGGAGGATGTTGTCATGGAGAAGCGCGTCGCCATCGTCACCGGAGCCAGCCGTGGAATCGGCCGAGCCATCGCCGAACGCCTGGCCCGAGATGGCCGTCATGTCGTTCTTGTCGCCCGGAGCGCCGACGGCCTTGCCGCCGTCGATGCCGCCATCAAGGCCGCGGGCGGTTCCTGCGAGATCCGCCCATGCGACATGGCGGACGGCTCCAAGGTGCAGGAGCTCGTCGAGGGCGTCGCAGAGGCGCACGGACGGCTCGACATCCTCGTGAACAACGCGGGCATCACCCGCGACACGCTGCTCCTTCGCATGACCGACGAGCAGTGGGACGAGGTGCTCAATGTCAACCTGCGCTCGATCTTCATCGCGGTGCGGGCGTCGTTGCGCCCGATGATGCGCGGCAAGTTCGGGCGAATCGTCAACATCGGAAGCGTGTCCGGCCTCAGCGGCAATCCTGGGCAGGCGAACTACGCAGCCGCGAAGGCCGCGCTCGTCGGCTTCTCGAAGACCGTCGCGAAGGAGATGGGCGCCAAGGGGATCACGGTGAACGTGGTCGCGCCGGGCTTCATCGAGACCGACATGACCGACGTGCTCGGCGACGCGGTCAAGACCGCGGTGCTTCCGAACATTCCCGTGCGCCGTTTCGGCAAGCCGGAGGAGATCGCCGCCGCGGTCGCGTACGCGACGAGCGACGAGGCCGGCTTCCTCACCGCCCAGACGATCGTCGTCGACGGCGGCATGGCGAGCTAGGTTCGGCCCGGCCTACCCCGGCGATTTCTGCCGGAAGTCGACCCGGCGCTCTCGGGCCCGCACAATCGATTCAGTTCCGGTATAGTCTCGCCCCCGACCGGGGTCTCCGGTCGACAGTGACCGATTCGGCCTCCGGGCCGGCGGCTGAACGAGTTCCCCGAAGGAGTCTGAACGTGACCGACGCCGAAATTGAGAAGAAGGTCATCGACATCGTCGCCCAGCACACCGATGCGGAGCCGGAGACGATCACCCGTGAGACCAGCTTCACCAACGACCTGAACGCCGACAGCCTGGACATCGTCGAGCTCCTCATGGAGTTCGAGAACCAGTTCGGCACGAAGATCCCGGACGACCAGGCCGAGAAGATCCACACGGTCGGCCAGGCGATTGACTTCATCAAGGCCAACCGGACGCAGCCGCAGGGCTGATCGACGAGTTCCATGGCCGAGCCGCTTTCCGAAACCGAGATTCTGGCGAAGGTCACCGAGGCCGTTGCCGAGCAACTTGGCATTGCCAAGGACGATGTCACGCGCGACAGCGAGTTCGACAAGATCTGCGACAGCCTCGACAAGGCCGAGCTGATGATGGAGTTCGAGGACATCTTCGAGATCTCCATCACCGACGAGGCTGCGTCGAAGATCGTGACCGTCGCGGACGCGGTGAGGTTTGTCCAGCAGTGCCTCGGGGGAAGCACTTCCGCCGCCGAGCAGAGTTCCTGACCCGTCGACCGCCCCTGCCGCCTCCCGCTGGCCCGATCCCTTTCGAACCCGCGCGCGGGATTCGCCCGGCGCATCGACCGAGTGCAGCGAGCGCAACCAAGGACGAGCACCGATGAGAACCGTCACGCTTCGCCGAGTCGTCGTCACCGGGATCGGTGCCGTGAGCAACTTGGGCCCCTCGACTGCCGCGACGTGGGCGGCGATGAAGGAAGGCCGGTCGGGCATCTCGCCGCTGCGAACGTTCCCGCAGAACGAGGACTGGACCGTTCGCTTTGCGGGCGAGATCCACGACTTCGACCCAAGCCACGTTGTCGACGGACGCGAGCAGAAGCGCATCGACCGGGTGGCGCTGTTCGCGATGGCCGCTGCCGACGAGGCCGTGCGCGACTCAGGGCTCGACCTCAGGAACGCCTCCGATCCCTACCGAAACGGCACGATCATCGGCTCCGGCATCGGCGGTGTCCTCACGATGGAGGAGGGGCACACGAAGCTCCTGCAGACCGGCCCGCGTCGCGTCAGCCCGTTTGTCGTGCCGCGTCTGATGGTCAACGCGGCCCCGGGGAACGTCTCGATTCAGTTCAACCTGCGCGGTCCGAGCACGGCCGTAGCTTCTGCGTGCGCCTCGAGCGGGCACGCGATGGGCATCGCCATGCAGGCGATCCAGCGCGGCGACTGCGACGTGATGGTCGCCGGCGGCTCCGAAGCCGCGATCACGCCGCTCACGCTCTCTGCCTTCGCGTCGATGAAGGCGCTCTCGACCCGCAACAACGAGCCGACCAAGGCCTCGCGTCCCTTCGACAAGGACCGCGATGGATTCGTCCTGTCCGAGGGCTCCGCGATCGTGGTGCTCGAGGAACTCGAGCACGCGAAGCGTCGCGGCGCGCGCATCTACGCCGAGCTTGCCGGCTACGGCGCCACGGGTGACGCCTTCCACATCGCTGCTCCCGACGAGCAGGGCTCGGGCGCATTCAAGGCGATGGAGTTTGCGCTCCGGGACGCCGGGCTCAACGCGGATGCCGTCGGGTACATCAACGCACACGGCACCTCCACGCCGCTCGGCGACAAGGCCGAGGTGGGCGCCGTGAAGCGGCTGTTCGGCGCCCACGCCTTCAAACTGGCGATGAGCTCGACGAAGTCGATGACCGGCCACGCCCTCGGCGCCGCCGGCGGCATCGAGACGATCCCGACCATCATGTCGATCTACGAGGGCGTCCTCGCCCCCACGATCAACCTTGACAGCCCGGACGAGGGCTTCGACCTGAACTTCGTCGCCAACACGGCGCAGGAGCGGAAGGTCGACGTGGCGCTGAACAACACGTTCGGCTTCGGCGGCCACAACGTCTCGCTGGTGTTCCGGCGCTACTCGTAAGCCGCGTCCCGGGCCGGCTCGACCCGCTGGGCAAGCTGCGCCCCCACCCCCGCCCCCGGCGGAGCCTTTCCGCTCCCGGCGGAGCCTTTACTCTCCCGGCGGAGCCTTTACTCTCACGGCGGAGCCTTTACTCCCACGGCGGAGCTTCTACTCCCACGGCGGAGCCTGTCTGCAGACGCCTCCCAAGTCGTTCCGGACGCCGCGGGGCGACCCGCCCGGAGAATCCGGCGCCGCAACCCCAGAACCGCGAAGCGTCCAGCGCTCGGCGGGATTCTCCTTTCTGCGATCTCCCGCCGAAGTGTGTGGGCTTCTCGCGCCGATAATGGAACCATGGCAGACGACCTGAAGCGAATCCTGCATCTTGAGGTGCCGTTGATCGTGCAGATCGCGGATCGCCGGATGATGTTGTCCGAGGTCATTTCATTGACGCATGGTTCGATCATCGAGTTGCCCAAGGCAATCGACGAGCCGCTCGACATCCTGATCAACAACACGCCGATCGGACACGGTCACGCCGTGAAGGTCAGCGAGAACTTCGGCGTGCATGTCCACGACGTGACGCCGCTGCGCGACCGCGTGCAGGCAATGGGCCCGGGCTCGAAGGCGAGTGCCGAAGGCGCGCCGACCCCTGCGACGGCGGCCGGTTGATCGATTGTCCGCCGAAGTCCATGATGCACGCTTCTTGATGCGTGCGTGAGATGGTTGCGCCGCAGGCCGATGCGCCGTCGCCTGGACAAGCCATACGTTCACACGACACCACTCGCGAGAGCTCCAGGAACGAGACCCGTACATGCCACGCAATATTCCTGTCGGCAACGGCGAGATGCTCGTCGCGTTCGACGATCAGTACCAGATGCGCGACCTCTACTGGCCGCACGTCGGACAGCCGAACCACACCTGCGGCCATCTCCAGCGCTTCGGCGTGTGGGTCGACGGGCAGTTCGCATGGATCGATTCGCCCGGCTGGGTGCGCGACATTCGCTACAAGCCCGACACGCTCGTCACCGAAGTTCGGCTGCGGCATGAGCGTCTTGGCGTCGAGCTCGTGTGCAACGATGCGGTCGACTACTGGAGCCCCGTCTACTTCCGCCGCGTCGTCGTCACCGATCTCCTCGGGAAGCCTCGCGACGTGCGCGTGTTCTTCCACCACGACATCAGCGTCAGCGAGTCGCCCGTCGGCGACACCGTGATGTTCGACCCGACCTCAGGCGGGCTCGTCCACTACAAGGACAACGTCTACTTCCTCGTCAACGGCTGCTCGGGCGGACGCTTCGGCGTCGACCAGTGGGCGACCGGCGCGAAGCGCATCGGCGACGCGGAAGGCACCTGGCGCGACGCCGAGGACGGTCTGCTCTCGCGGCACGCGATCGCGCAGGGCTCGGTCGACTCGACCGTCGGCTTCGGAATCACGCTGTCGGCGTGGGGCTCGGGGAGCCTCCACTGCTGGCTCGCCGCGGGCCGAACCCATGAGGCGGTGATCGCGCTCAACGAGAAGGTTCGCGCGAAGACGCCGCAGCGAATGATGGACCGGACCGAGGCGTACTGGAGGCTCTGGGCGCTGAAGGAGCCGCTCGATCTGTCGCCGCTCCCGGAGCGGCTGCGCGACATGTTCGTGCGCAGCCAACTCATTATGCGCACGCAGATCGACAACAACGGCGCGATCATCGCCGCGAACGACTACGACATCACGCACTTCGCCGGCGACACGTACTCGTACATGTGGCCGCGCGACGGCGCGCTTGTCTCGCATGCACTCGTGCTGACGGGCCACGGCGAGCTGTCGCGCAACTTCTTCCGCTTCTGCGAGAAGGTGATCTCGAAGGAAGGCTACTTCCTCCACAAGTACAACCCGACCGGGACGCTCGCGTCGAGCTGGCATCCGTCGGTGCTCGACGGACAGCGCGTGCTGCCGATCCAGCAAGACGAGACCTCGCTCGTGATCTGGGCGCTGCGCCGGCATTTCCAGGTGTTCCGCGACGTCGAGTTCATCAAGACGACCTACAACACGCTCGTCGTCGAGCCGGCGAACTGGATCCTGAAGTACCGCGACCACAACGGGCTTCCGCTGCCGTCGTGGGATCTCTGGGAAGAGCGGCGCGGCGTGCATCTCTTCACCGTCGCATCGACGATCGGCGCGCTGAAGGCGGCCGCGAGCTTCGCGCAGGACATGGGCGCGTACGACCGAGCCGCGGAGTTCAACGAGGCGGCGGAGCGCATGCGCGGCGCGATGGTGCGTCACATGTGGGAGCCCGACCGCGGCCGCTTCGCCCGCATGGCGACGCCGCTTGCCGACGGCTCGTACCGGCTCGACATGACGATCGACGCTTCTGCGTTCGCATTGTTCGCCTTCGGCGCCATGAGCGCGAACGATCCCAAGGTCGTCGCCCACATGGAGGCCGTGCGGCAGCGGCTCTGGGTGAAGACGCATATCGGCGGCCTCGCGCGCTACGAGAGCGACTACTACCACCGCGTCGAGCACTCGAATGTGGCGGATGTTCCGGGAAACCCGTGGGTGATCTGCACGCTGTGGATCGCACAGTGGCTGATCGAGCGCGCCGACACGCTCGAGGATCTCGAGCAGGCGCTCCCGTACCTTCACTGGACGGCCGATCGCGCGCTGCCGTCCGGCGTGCTGGCCGAGCAGTTCGACCCCTATACGGGTGCGCCGATATCCGTGAGCCCGCTGACGTGGTCGCACGCGACGGTGATGATCGCGACGATCAAGTACCTCGTGAAGCACTCGCAACTGACGGGGAAGCCTTCGGG
>JBIKXP010000083.1:0-12636 GCA_044355685.1 Phycisphaerales bacterium | reverse complement strand
CGGTGCTCGCCGATCCGACGACAGGCGGCGTCACAGCGAGCTTCGCGATGCTCGGCGACGTGATCTTCGCGGAACCGCGCGCCCTCATCGGCTTCGCTGGCCCGCGCGTCATCAAGCAGACCATCCGCCAGGATCTCCCCGAGGGGTTCCAGACCTCCGAATTCCTGCTCGAGTCGGGCTTCGTCGACCGCATCGTGCACCGCAAGGACCTCCGGTCCGAGATCGGCCGCGTGATCGACTATGCGGGCCGCTGACGGCTCCCGCGGTTGGTGGCCGACGCGCGCGGCGTGGATCACGTCTTTCGCGGCGGCGGCGGCGTTCACCTTCTCGTTTCCACTTTCAGAATCGTTCGTCGCGGGCTGGCCGCTTGCGTTCGTCTGGCCGCTCCTCCTGGCGCGCGCGGCCACGTGCGCGCCTTCGGCGCGGTCGGCGGCGGTCGCCGTCTTCGTGCCATTCTTCGCGGCCTTTCTCGCGCATCAGTGGTGGATGCGCGAGGTCACCGAACTCGGCATGCCGCTTCTCGTCGCGTACCTCGCGGGGTGGACGGCGCTGCACGGGCTCGTCGTCCGCGCCCTCGCCGGTCCCGCCGACGCTCCGCGCCTTCCCTTCGTCATCGTCCTCCCGACCACGCTCGTCGCGATCGAGTTCCTGCGGGGCGATCTCGTCTGCACCGGATACGCCTGGTTCTTCACGGCGCATCCGCTTGTCGAGTGGAACACGCTCGCGCAGGTCGCGTCGCTTGGCGGCGGATGGGCGCTCACGGCGCTCGCGGGCGCCGTGGGAGGCGCCGCGCTCGACGCACTCGTGCGTCGCGGCGCACATGCGTCGCCGTGGGTCTGGGCGTCGCCAACCGCGGCCGTGGCGCTGATGGCGGCGGCGCTCCTCCACGGCTCGCTGCGGGGCGCAGAGGCAGCGCTCGGGCAGGCCGACGCGCGCCGCGTCGTACTTCTCGTCGTTCAGACGAATCTGCCCATGTCGAACAAACTCGCATGGTCGCCCGAGGCGCAGGTCGACGACTTCATCGATTTCGCCAAGCTCACGCTCGATGGCGCGGCCCGCGCCGAAGGGCCCATCGATGCAGCGCTCTGGCCGGAGACCATGGTGCCCGGGCTCGGGCTCGAGCCAGACGCGCTCCGCATGCTCGAGGAGCGCAACCTCTTCCCCGGCGGCCGATTCGACGAGGCGCTTCGCGACCTCTCGCGCCGCATCAAGGCGCCGCTGATCGTCGGGTCGCCGTCTTTCATCGGGCTGCGCGTTGAAGGCAATCGCTTCGCCTGGGACAGACATCACAACAGCGCCTACCTCGTCGACGAGGGTGGCGCGAAGGCGCGTACCGACAAGATCTTCCTGACGCCCTTCGGCGAGACCATGCCCATCATCTCGCGCTCGGATTGGCTCGAGGAGCGCTTGCTCGCCCTTGGCGCGGACGGCATGACCTTCGATCTCGAAGAGGCCGGCGCGCCGACCATCCTGAACCTGAGCACGGCGCAAGGCCCCGTTCGGGTCGGTGTGCCGATCTGCTTCGAGATCACGGCCCCGTGGGCGTCGCGCCGCATCGCGTTCGACCAAGGCGAGCGCGCGACCGACGTCTTGGTGAATCTCTCGAACGACGGTTGGTTCGCCTACTCCGGGGCGGGCCGAAGGCAGCACCTGCAGGTGGCGCAACTCCGTGCGATCGAGCTGGCGACGCCGGTGGTTCGTGCCGCGAACACCGGCATCTCCGCCTCGATCGACGCGGCGGGGGAGGTTCGGGGAACGGTCGCTGCGAAGACGGCGGGAACGCTCGTGGCATCGGTGGCGCTCGCGAGCGGGGTGCCTCTGGCGGCGACGGTTGGCGACGGCGTCGCATGGACGGCGCTCGCACTTGTGGCGATCGGACTCGTGGCGATCGGACTTCTCGCGCGCGCCTCGCGTTCAGGTCGCAAAATGCCCGATACACTCCGGCGGGCTGACCGCTGAAGACGCGTTCGGAGCCCGAGACGCCCGAGGGGGTTTGGTGTTCGCCGCGGAGTGCGGCGGAATCTCCCGCAATTGGCATGGAGGCCACATGGTGAACGCACGACACGCGACGCGACTTGTTGATTTCGGGAACCGCCTTGGACCGGAGTCCTGCACGCATGCGGTCCGCGCCGCGCTGATCGCCTGCACGCTGATTTCGGCGTCGGGCTGCGCGCGCGAAATCGACCCGCAATCTGCGCGCGCGGAGTTCAGCTCGAAGGACCGCTCGATGCTCCGCCGCGCGGGCGACGAGGGAAGCCCCTCGCTCTCGCCGAGCGCACAGACCCCGGTCATCGCCACGCGTTCGAACATCGATCACATCGAGCCTTCGCAGCCCGAACCGCCGCTCCTCCCGCCCATGCCGCCCGCGACCGCCGACGTCGCGAGCGCGACGCCCGACGCGAGCGAGATCCTGCGAAAGGCCGTCGCCAGCAACTGGCCTGTCCTTCGCGCACACGCCATCGAGGCGTCGGCGAAAAGCCCGGCGCTCCTCCGCGAGATCGCGCCGCGCGGGCTCGTCGATGAGAACCGTGGCGTGCGCTTCGTCGCCTGCATGGCGATCGGGGAAGCGAAGAACACCGAGCTCAAGCGCGAGCTGTCCGTCCTCGTTCGCCCGCTCCTCACCGACGAGAGCGCGTCGGTGCGCGCCGCCGCGATGCTCGCGCTGACGCGCTGCGGCGTCTCGGTCGATGTGACGCCGCTGGCACGCATGCTCGACGACAGCGATCCAGAAGTCCGTGCGAACGCGTACCTCGTCCTCGGCGAACTCGGGAACCAAAGCGCGGCACCGCTCATCCGCGAGTCGCTCGGTCGGGGCATGAAGCTGGTCAACCCGATCCGCGCACGCCTCGTCGATCTCACCGCCGCCGAAGCGCTGGTGAAGCTTGGCGACGAGCGGGAGATCGAGCCGATCCGCGCGGCGCTGTTCGCGCCACCGGAGCAATCGGAGTTGACAAACATCGCCTGCGAGGCGATCGGACGACTGCGCGACGAGGTTTCGCGACCGATGCTCGAGCGGCTGCTCTCGGCGTCGGGCGATGCGCGCCGGCCCGCGGAGGTTCGCCTGAGCGCGGCCCGCGCGCTCGTGAAGCTCGGCGGCGCAGAGGCGTCCGGCCTCGCCGTAGCCCGTGAGTACATGGGCAGTCCCGACGCCCGCATCAGGGCGCAGGCCGCGGCGCTTCTCGGCGAAGTCCGCTCTCCCGAAGCGATCGCGTTGCTCGGTTCGCTCATTCGTGATGGAAACCCCTCGGTCCAAGTGTCGGCTGCGGCGGGGCTCCAGACGGCCGAGTAAGCGGCGAGGCGCCACCGAGCGACCCCAAGTGCCCTCAGTAATCTCGCGTATTCTTGCTTCGCGGCCTCGAAAGGCCGCAGGTCGATTGACACCCTCGCATCGGGTCGGTACAAAACCGAACTTCCTGCAAACATTCTCGGTCGAGGTGACCGGGCGTGAGGCAGGATCCCCGGGTCATCCGCCCCAGCGCGGGGATGACAAGGTTCCCCTGAAGGAAATCTCGCCGTGCACATCTTGACCAAGATCTTCGTCGTCCTCGTTGCGCTCCTGACCGTCGCGATCGTGCCGCTCGTGGCCGTGAACGCGACGAACGAGGCGTCGTTCCAGAAGAAGTTCAAGGACGCGCAGACCGCGCAGCGTGCCGCCGAGGCGCTCCTCGAGAGCGAGCGTTCGGTGTGGCTCGCCTCGCAGCAGAAGCTCGAGTCCTCGCTCCGCGAGTCCGAGACCCGCGTCGCCGACCTCCAGAAGCAGGTTGATGCGAAGGGAGCGGCTGTCCGCAAGGCTGAGCAGGAACTCGCCGGCGCCAAGTCTGCGCAGGCTTCGATGGCCGCGAGCCTCGAGGTCCTTGCCCAGAGTGGCAAGGCAAGCACCGAGCTGACCGACGCTCTCGTCGCCGAGCTCCGCACCCTCCGCGAGCGCTCGATGGACGCTGAGAAGCGCCTCGTCGAGATGCAGGAGGCCTACGACGCCTCGCAGTCCGACCTCGAGGTGGCTGACGCCGCCCGCCGCGCTCTCCAGGAGGAGAACAAGCGCCTCAGCGACGAGAAGGACAAGGCCGTCGCGACAGTCGCCGAGTACGTCGCGACCGTTGGCGAACTGAGCCGCGCCCGCGCCGGCGCCGTCGGTGACTCCGCCCGCGTCGTCGCCACCAAGAACATGGCTGCCACCGTGATCAACGTCCGTCGTGGCGGCGAGGCTCCGCTTGCGGAGATCAACGTCGGTTCCCGCGACGGGGTCCGCGCCGGCTGGGTCTTCGCCATCGGCGAGGGCAGCACCTTCGTGGCGAACCTCCGCATCACCGAGGTCGATGTGAACCGCGCCGTCGGCGTCATCGAGCTCGAGGACGCAGGAGCCCGCGGCGAGGTCAAGGCCGGACAGCGCGCGGTTGCTCGCGCCGGCGAGTGACGCTCCCCAACGAACGCATCATGCAGGTTAAGTGATCCGGGCTTCGCGCGCCGAAGCCTTCAGACGATAGAGCGAGAATCGAGGTCAACATGGCGAAGTCAACCACCCGTGGCGGCGATATGAACGTGTACACCGTGCTGCTGGTCGTTTCCGCCGTGACCCTCCTCGTCGGCACCATCGTGCTGTGGCTGGCGAACGGGAAGCAGGCCAGCGCGGCCGGTCAGTCCGGCTCGGCCTTCACCGTCATCCGCTGAGTCCGCGTCCGCTGAGTTTGCGTCTGCGGCCTGATCACCGGACCAAGTGGAAACACGATCCAACGCGATCCAACGCGTGCCCGCCCCCAAAGGCGGGCACGTTCCATTTCAGGCGGCCTCCGAGGCGACCACGTTCATCGTTTCTGCATTTGCCGGCCCGGGCGCTGCTCGGTGCCGGACCTGATCATTCCTGCTAACCTCTCGCAGCCGGAGAGCGGTCTCGGTAGACGGCCTTTGGCGATGGTGGCGTGGCGACGGATCGCCTCTCCGATGACCCGGGGATGGCACGAACGCAGCCCACGCGTGGATGGTCGTGGTCGGTGGAGGCGGGCGCGCATGGCGCGCTGATCGCCCGTAGAGAGAACAGGATTCAACCGTGTTCATGGACAAACTGCTCGGCTGGTTCAGCGTCGACATGGGCATCGACCTCGGCACCTGCAACACGCTTGTGTGCGTGCGCGGGGAGGGGATCGTCCTCAACGAGCCATCGGTCGTCGCCGTGCGCAAGGGCACGAACAAGGTCCTCGGCAACGGCACTGCCGTCGGCACCGCCGCGAAGGAGATGCTCGGCAAGGTTCCGGGCACCATCAGCGCGATTCGTCCGATGAAGGACGGCGTCATTTCCGACTTCGACGTCACCGAGGCGATGCTCTCGTACTTCATCCGCAAGGTGACGGGCCGCACTCGGCTCTTCGCGCCGCGCGTGGTGATCGCGGTCCCCTCAGGCATCACGGCGGTCGAGCGGAAAGCAGTCTTCGACAGCGCAGCCCGTGCGGGTGCGCGCAAGGTCTATCTGATCGAGGAACCCATGGCCGCCGCGATGGGCGCCGGGCTCCCGGTCGGCGAACCGACCGCGAGCATGATCGTCGACATCGGCGGCGGAACCACCGACGTTGCCATCATCAGCCTTGGCGGAATGGTCACCTGCGAGTCGCTGCGCGTCGCGGGCGATGAGTTCGACGAGGCCATCATCAGCCACATGAAGAAGAACTACGGCCTGATGATCGGCGAACAGACGGCCGAACGCATCAAGGTCGAGATCGGCAGCGCGACGGCGCTCGAGAAGGAGTTGACGATGGAGGTGCGCGGACGCGACATGGTGTCCGGCCTTCCGCGCAAGACCGTCGTCGGGAGCGAGGAAATCCGCGAGTCGCTGCTCGAGCCGGTGAACCAGATCGTCGAAACCGTGCTGCACGCGCTCGAGAACGCAGAGCCGGAACTGAGCGCCGATCTCGTCGAGAACGGCATCGTGCTCGCCGGTGGCGGCGCGCTCCTGCGCGGCATCGGAAAGGTCATCGAGGAGAAGACCGGCCTCTCGGTGCGCATCGCCGATGATCCGCTCACGTGCGTGGCCCGCGGCACCGCCATCTACCTCGAGAACCTCGAGGAGTGGAAGGCGACGATGGACAGCGACGTCGACGAAAGCTGAGCGGCCCGTCATTGCGGACGACGGCCCGCGACGAGTGAAGCCCGTCGACTCCGACGGGAAATCCAGAGTCGATCGCGATGGATCCACGGAACCTCATCCGCTTCCTGCAAGGCCGCCGTCTCGACGGAGCGCTGGCGGTCGTCGCGCTCCTCTTCGCGCTTGTCCCGGCGACGTGGCTGCTGCCGTGGACCGGCGACCTGGCCCGACTGCTGAGTGCGCCGTTGGCTCCCGTGACCCATGTGGGCATCTATCTCCGCGACCGGGTGCGTCCGCCCCGGGAGTCGTTCGATCCGCGTTCACCTGAGGCGCTGGCCCTTGGCCAGGAGATCGCGCGCTACCAGAGCCTCTACGAGCAGGCCCGGCTTGAGCTCGAGCAGTCGCAGCGCTCGCTCGAGGCGCTCCGGGCAGTCCGTGCCCGCATCGGCTCTGCCGGCGGCGCGGAGTCGCAGCTGATCGAAGCCTCCGTGATCGCAAGCGACGCCTCGCGCCCGCTCGGCGTCCTGCTCCTCAACGCAGGTGAGCGTCATGGCGTGCGCGCCGGAAGCGCGGCGCTTGTCGGCAGCGATCTCTTCGCCGGTGTCATCGCGAAGGACGTCGGACGATTTTCATCGAACCTCATTCCCTCGGCGCGCCTCTCGAGCATCGGCGTGCGCCTCTATCCGGCGGAAGGAAGCGACCCGCGGCAGACAATCGCCGCCTATCCCGGGGCGGTGCTCAAGCCAACCGGAACCGGAACCTTCACGGCGGCAGTCGCCACCACCATGCCGCTTGCACCGGGGATGATCGCCCGGCTCGCAGACGACCGCTACGGCCGTGCCGCGCTTGGATCGCGCGTCGGCATCGTGCTGTCGGTCGAGCCAGTCGACGAGGCCCCGAACGCGCGTCGGATCGTGGTGCAGCCTGTCGTCGACTTCGGCGAGCTCGCCTCGGTCATCATCGTCTCCGATGGCGCGGCCTCAGCTGCCGAGGGAGAGCCGCGATGAACTGGGCCGTTGCCGTCGCAGCCCTGCTGATCGCCGCCGCCTTCGACGCGGGATTCGGCAGCGTCCTCTCGATCGGCCCACTCCGCGGACAACTGCTCCCGGCGGTCGTCGTCTTCGCGCTGCTCTCGGCGCCGCGGCGCTCAGCGCTCCGGCTTGCCATGATTGCAGGCCTCATCGCCGACCTTCTCGCACCTTCAGTGCTGCCGAACGCTGGTCCGCTTCAAGACGTCCTGGTCGTTCCCGGTCCGCGTGTCCTTGGATTTGCGCTCGGTGCGCTCGCGGTCCTGCAGCTGCGCAGCCTGCTCTACCGGCAGAATCCGCTGTCGGGTGCCCTCGCGACCACCATCTTCTCGATCCTCGTCGCCGTGTCGTTCGTGTTCCTGTGGTCGCTGCGCGGCGTCCTCTATGACCAAGGGACGCCGTGGTCGCCCGCATCGGGCGCTTCGGAGATCTGGCTTCGCCTCTTCAGCGCCCTCGGCGATGGAGTGGTGGCGTTGCCAGCCCTCTGGCTCCTCGGGAAGACCCGCCCGCTCTGGGGCTTCACGGTCGCCTCGCGCGTGGTGCCAGGCATGGCACGGCAGCGGACGTGAATCCCGCGCTACAGTGCGCCCATGACGTATCCCGTCGCCCGGAGCGTGTTGCTCGTTCATGACCGTGGTGGAAGCTTTGGTCCGCTCACCGATCTCCGTCCGGCATACGGACTCAGGTGCGGCGTTCACACCATCGCCGAGCGGATCCTCGCCCGATGCGAAGCACGGCTCGAGCACGCCGACGTCGAACCTGACATGCTCGAGCTCGCGCGCGCCCGCTGGGACGGCGCATTCGTCACCACGTCGTCAGAGCGCACGATCGTGCACGCCCGACTGCTCTCCATCGGCGTCCTCGACGACCTCGCGGTCGGGCAGCGGAAGTTCCGGCGCGACGGAACGTTTCTGTGCGCCCGTCTCCCCATCACGGCGGATGACCTGGCGGTGACGCGAGCTCTCGAGACTCCGCCGACTTCGGCCGAGCGCGAGCACGACGCCGACCTCGCGAATGCGCCGTGGGACATCACGACCCGCATCGGAAAGACGCTCGAGGAGGACTTGCCCACCGTGACGAAGACGCGCGAGCTGCTCGGCGCCGTTGCCCGAGCGCTGCGCCCCGACGAAGGGCAATCCTTCGGCGCGTGCCCGATCATCATCCATCCGTCCGCGACGATCGGACCGCTCTGCGTGATCGACGCCTCCAAGGGACCGGTCGTCATCGCGAAGGATGTCACGGTCCGTCCGCTTTCGGTGATCGTCGGACCCTGCTTCCTCGGCGAGGGCACGATCGTCAGCGAGCGGGCGCTCCTGAAGGCCTCGACCGTGGTCGGGCCGCACTGCCGCGTCGGCGGCGAGATTGGCGGCACGATCTTCCAGGGCTACTCGAACAAGTCGCACGATGGTCACCTCGGCGACAGCTTCGTCGGCGAGTGGGTGAACATCGGCGCGGGAAGCGACAACTCGAACCTCCTCAACACCTATGGCGAGGTGATCGTGCGGCTCGAGCCGGACGGCGGTCTGGTCCGCACCGGCCGTCAGTTCTGGGGAAGCGTGATCGGCGACCACGTGAAGCTTGCCATCGGAACGCGGCTGATGACGGGAACGACCATCGGAACCGGCGCCATGATCGCGGCGTCGCGACCACCCGCGACGATCGTGCCGCGCTTCGCATGGCTCACCGACTCGAACGACGGGCCGAAGGCGTTCCGCATCGACAAGTTCCTCGAGACGGCGCACGCGATGATGTCGCGTCGCAGCGTCTCCATCCTGGAGCCATACGAGGCGCGGCTGCGCGCCCTGCATCGCTCGGCAACCAGCGCGAATCCGTGATGGCCACTCTCCCGCACGCAGCAATCATCGATGGCCACGCGCAGTTCTTCCGCGCGTACTACGCCATCCGCGGCGGACTCTCGAGCCCGGTGACGGGCGAACCCACGAACCTCGTCTTCGGCTTCATCTCCACGCTGTTCTCCTACGTCCGCGCGCACAATCCGGAGGGATTGGTGGTGGTGATCGACGCGGCGGGGGATACCGAGACCTTCCGGTCCGCGCTCTATCCTGCGTACAAGGCGCACCGCGATCCGGCGCCGGCCGACTTCCACCCGCAGGTCGAGCGCTGCCTCGAGGCGCTGAAACTCATGGGAATTCCCGTCCTCGCGGTGGAGGGCGTCGAGGCGGACGATGTGATCGCCACGCTGGTCGCGCGCTTCCATCGCGCGAACCCTACCCATCGGCTCCGCATGGTGAGCCGCGACAAGGATCTCGGCCAGCTTGTCGACGCGCATACGACGCTCTTCGACCCGCACAAGAACGAAGACGTCGGGCTCGAGCAGCTCTTCGACTCGAAGGGCGTGAGGCCGGAGCAGGTCGTCGACCTCTTGTCCCTCATGGGCGACAGCGCGGACAATGTGCCCGGCGTTCCCGGCGTCGGACCCAAGACCGCCGCGAGCCTTCTCGCGGAGTACGGCTCGATCGAGGGAATCTACGAGAACCTCGACAAGATCAAGGGCAAGAAGGGCGAGGCGCTTGCGACGAGCAAGGACGCCGTCGCGCTCGCGCGCAGGCTCGTGCGCCTGAAGGACGACTGCGAGTTCAATTTCGACGAAGCGCAGGCGCGCTTCGACCGCGCGCGATGCGACCTCCCGAAGTTGCTCGAGTTCCTGCGAATCCTCGGCTTCAACCGGCTCCGCACCGAGGCGCAGGACATCTTCGGCGACGGGAAGCGCGCGGACCCGGACGGCGAATCCGCTCCGCGATCGCAGCCTGACGGAAAGGGGACGCAGCGAAGGCCCCGCACGGCGCCGTCCGCGGAGGACGCCGCCGGCACGCTGTTCGGGCCGACCCGAGATGCGGCGCCGACGTTGAGCGAGACGCCCGCCTCCGTACGCGCATCGACGCATGAGAGCGCTTCGTTCGGCACGCTGTTCGACGATGTCGCCGAAGCCGTCGCGCCGCCCGTCTCGGCGCGTCCTCTCGCGCACGAGGTCGTTCGGACGAAGGCTGCGCTCGAGGAACTCGTGGCCCGGATTCGCGGAGTCGGGCGTTTCGCGTTCGATACCGAGACGACATCGCTCGATCGCGTCGAGGCGCGCCTCGTCGGACTGTCGTTTGCCATCGAGGAAGGGCGTGCGTGGTACGTCCCCGTCCGGTCTCCGGAGCAGTCGACGCACCTCGATACCGACGCCGCACTCGGGATCCTGAAGCCGCTGCTCGAGGACACCTCGGTCGCGAAGACCGGCCACAACCTCAAGTACGACCATGAGGTCCTGGCGAACCACGGCGTCGCACTGCGCGGGATCACCGGCGACTCGATGCTCGCAAGTTGGCTTGTCGATCCAACCCGGCCGTCGCACGGCCTCGACGCAACCGCCGAGCACGTTCTCGGCGTGAGGCCGATTCCGATCGAGGCTGTGATTGGCGCGAAGGGTCATTCGTCCGCGCAGCGGCGCTTCGACGAGGCGCCGCTCAGCCTTGCAGCGCCCTACGCGGCAGAGGACGCGGAGATCGCGCTGGCGCTGGCTGCACGCCTCGAGGCGACGCTCGCGGAGCGCGGGCAACTGGCCGTGTATCGCGACGTCGAGGTGCCACTCATCCCGATCCTCGCCAGAGTGGAGCAGGCGGGAATCGGCGTCGACCGGAGCGAGCTGGCCCGGCAGCGAACGACGCTCGAGCGGCGACTTCTCGAACTCCGCGACTCGATCGCCGCGAGCGCCCCGTGGCCGTTCAACCCGGACAGCCATAGGCAACTCGCGCAGGTGCTCTTCAACCGCCCGAACGACGAGCCCAGCGGCCTCGGGCTCAAGGTGATCAAGCGCACGCTCACAGGTGCGAGCACCGACAGCGAAGTGCTCGAGAAGCTCGCGGAAGATCCCAGCTGCACGTCCACTCTGCCGGAGCAAATCCTCGAGTACCGGCAGTTCGCGAAGTTGGTCGGCACCTACCTCAAGGCGCTCGACGAGGCGATCAATTCCTCGACCGGCCGCATCCACTGTTCGTTCCATCAGACAGGCACGGCGACTGGCCGACTCTCGTCGAGCGATCCAAACCTCCAGAACATTCCGATCCGCACCGAGGTGGGGGCCGCCATTCGCAAGGCCTTCGTCGCGCGTGAGGGTTTCTCGTTCGTCTCCGCCGACTATTCGCAGATCGAGTTGCGCTTCCTCGCGCATCTCTCGGGCGACCCCGGATTGTGCGGCGCCTTCGAGCGCGGCGAGGACATCCACCGCGCCGTCGCAGCCGAGGTGTTCGACGTGCGGCCAGAGGACGTGACCGACGCGCAGCGCGGCGCCGCGAAGATGGTGAACTTCGGCATCGTCTACGGCATCACGGCGTCCGGCCTCGCCCGGCGGCTCGGGCACGGATACACGGTGCACCGAGCGAAGGAGATCATCGAGAGCTATCGCGCGCGGTTCCGCGGCATCGACGCGTTCCTCGAGAAGTGCGTCGCCGACGCGCGGCGGACTGGCCATGCGGCGACGATCCTCGGACGCTGGAGGCCGATCCCGCAGATCGCGTCCCGCAATCCCGCCGAACGGGCCTTCGGCGAGCGCGTCGCGGTGAACACCGTCGTTCAGGGCTCCGCGGCCGACCTCATCAAGGTCGCGATGATCCAGCTTGACGCGACGCTCACTGCAAGGTTCCCGAACGCCCGCATGCTTCTTCAGATCCACGACGAGCTTCTCATCGAGGCACCAAGCGGCGAGGCTCCGGCCGTGGCGGAACTGCTCGGCGACGTGATGCGGGGCGCGATGACGCTGCGGGTGCCGCTCGCCGTGTCATCGGCCACCGGCGCGCGCTGGTCGGATGTCTGATGCCGCTCGGCGCGGCAGGGGCGGCGAGAACCAGCGGTCTTCACGCGGGATTCCGAGCCTTTGCCCGCGTACTTGACGGCGTCGAGAAGTGTGCTATTCTTTCCGTCCCTCGCCTCGCGGCGGGGTGTTGGGGCGGTAGCTCAATTGGTTAGAGTACCGGCTTGTCACGCCGGTGGTTGCGGGTTCGATTCCCGTCCGCCTCGCTTCAAAGTAGAGCTCCCTGACCGGGGGCTCTGCGCATTTTTGGGTTCGTGCGCGATGGACGCGCTGCGCTCGCTGCTCGTTCCTGCTCGTTCCCGCTCGTTGTTTACGTCCGCCACTTGATCGAGCAACCCACGCTTGGGCGCTGCTCTGGCAAAGGCGACAGACCCTTCAGCACGGCGTCGAGCGCCGCGCGCAGGTCGCGGCCTGTGACCGGGATGGCAGACTTTGGCCGACTCTCGTCGAGTTGCCCGCGATAGACCAGCCGATGCGTGGCGTCGAAGAGGAAGATGTCCGGCGTGCATTGCGCGTCGAAGGCGCGGGCGACCGCTTGCGTCGCGTCGAAGAGATAGGGAAAGCAGTAGCCCGCATCGCACGCCTCGGCGGCCATCCGCTCCGGCGCGTCATCGGGATAGGTGAGCGGGTCGTTGGCGCTGATCGCCGCGACGGCGACGCCCTGGGCAATGTAGGTGCGCGCGAGCGCTGCGACTTCGTGTCGGATGTGCTTGACGAAGGGA
>JBIKXP010000273.1:0-3839 GCA_044355685.1 Phycisphaerales bacterium | reverse complement strand
CGCGCGTCGAGTCTGGCGGCGACGCGCGTCCGCTCTTCGAGCGCACTCCGAAGATCGAGGGCGTGAAGATCGAGTCGGTCAGCGTGACCTCGTTCAAGACATACCTCCAGTGCCCGTATCTCTTCCAGCTCCTGCACGACGAGCGGCTCAGGCTTGGCGCGATCGACGAGCGCGCCGTCGAACTCGACGCCCGCGGATTCGGCAACCTCGTGCACGCAGCGCTCGAGCGGTGGGGGCGCGAGGAGATCGACGGCGGACGGCGCACCGAGGACGCCGCGGCCATCGAGCGCGAGGTGTGCCGTCATCTCGATGAACTCGTGGCGGTTGCGTATCCGAAGTCGCGCGCACCGGCGCTGCGCGTGCAGGTCGCGCTGGCGCGGCGGAGGCTCGCGCGTTTCGCGCAGATTCAGGCCGGCGAAGCGAGCAACGGATGGAAACTCCATCTCGTCGAGGCCTCGTTCTCGAAGAAACCGAGCGGTCGCAGCGTGCAGGCGCCGCGGTTGCCCGCGGCCGACGGGCTCTTTCTCACCGGGCGCATCGACCGCGTCGATGTCGAGGAGTCGACCGGCCGATTCCGCGCGCTCGACTACAAGACTTCCGCGAAGGGCGACTCGCCCGTCGCCGTACACCTGCGCAAGCGAAAGTCCGAGGACGGCACGAGCGCCGACGAGTGGATCGATCTGCAGTTGCCGCTCTACCGCGTGCTGCTGCGATCGCTCGCGCCGCGCGTCGAGGTGGGCGTCGGCCAACTCGGTTACCTCAACCTGGCCCCGACCGCCGAGAAGAGCCAGGTTTCGTTCCTCGACGCCCCGCGGGTGACCGAGGAGCTCTTGGGCAAGGCCGAAGAACTCGCGACGGACATCGTGCGTCGCATCCTCGCGGGCGAGCTGGCACCGTCCGAGCGGATTCCGATCCGCCCCGACGACCCGCTCGCACCGATCTGGGGGCTCGGCCATCGTGGATTGGCCGAAGGCGATGGCGAAACGGCGGCGGCGCCTGAATCGCGCTCAAGCGGAGGTGATGCATGACCACCGCTCCACGAATGGTCGCTTCCACCGACCGAACGATCGTCATCGCGAACGCCGGGTCTGGCAAGACCTGGACCCTCGCGAATCGCATCCTGCGCTGGCTTATCGACGAGATCCGCGCCGGGCGCGCGCCAGAGCCGTCGGGCACGCTCGCCGTGACCTTCACCCGCAAGGCCGCCGGCGAGATCCTCGCGCGCGTGCTTGCGCACGCAGCGCAGGGAGCGCGCGCGGGCGACGCGGGCGCGAAGGTGCGCAGGGACTTCGAGCCGGTGGTCGGAACCGCGAGCGAAGCCGAGTATCTCGCCGCGCTGAAGGCGCTCTGCGCCGATCTCCACAGGCTGCCGATCGGCACGCTCGACGGGTACTTCAACCGCATCGCAGCGTCGATGCCTGAGGAGATCGGGTTGCCCGCCGAGTGGACGCTCGGCGAGGAGACCGAGTTGCAGGAGATCCGCGCGCGCGCCGCGGCCGAGATCCTTGCCGACGACGAGGCGGAGAAGATGCTCGACCTCCTCGAGCAGGGCGCGCCGAAGCCGAGCGTGTCGAGCTCGATCGAGTCGCTCTTCGGCGGCCAGCACTCCATCACTCCGCTCGACATCTACCGCGCCGTCGCCATCGGCGGCGAAGACGCGGTCGACCGCGCGTACGGGTGGATGAGGCCGCTGATTGATCGCGGCGCGCTTGAGGCGAAGAACGCAGAGGCGCTGGCGGCGGAGCTGAAGAGCCTCGCTGTGTCCGCAGAGAAGTTGAACAAGCACTGGCAGAAAGCGGTCCAAAAGTTGATCGAGCTGCTTGATCAACGGGATTGGATCGCGCTTGCGGAGAACAACTTCTTGCTGAAGATGGACCGCAATGAGTCCTACTACAGCAAGCCGATGCCGCCCGAGTTCGCGCGTGTCGGCCGGGAGATCGCGCGATGCCTGCGCGCATCGCTGATCGCCGATCTCGACCGCAAGCTCGAGGGTGCGCGCACGGTGCTGCCGAAGGCCGATGCGGCGCTCGTCCGGCTGCAGCGAGAGTCGGGCGTCTACGGTTTCAGCGATATCACCCGCGGAATCGCCGATGCCGCGCGGCGCAAGGATTCGCGTGTTGCCGATCCCGACGCGCTGCGCGAGACGCTCGGCGTCGAACTGCGCGACCTTGCGATCGACGAGGCACAAGACACCTCGGTCGAGCAGTTCCTCGCGATGAAGCCGCTGCTCGACGAGGTGCTCGGCGGCCGCGGCCCACAGCGCGCGGGGCGGTTCCTGCTTGTCGGCGACCCGAAGCAGTCGATCTACGGGTGGCGCGGGGGCACGCCGGGCCTGATCGCGGAGATCGAGCAGGCGTACAGCGGAAACCTCGGCGAGGCGAAGCCGCTCGCCAAGAGCTTCCGCTCGTCGCCGATCCTGATGGACTTCGTGAACCGCGTGTTCGGCGACATCGCCGAGGTGCTGCCGTCGCTTGTCGGCGAGAAGAAGCGCGCCGAACTCATCGGCGACAAGATCGGCGTCTTCGATTGGGCGAAGTCGCATGGGCTGCCGCCGTCGTGCACGGAGAGCGCGTTTACGCAGGCGCTTGCGCAGTGGAAGTTCGTGCCGCATGAGTCGGCGCGTCCGGAACTCGGGGGCTTCGTCGCCGCGTATGCGTTCGGCGATGCGCCCGGCGATGCGCCCGAAGCGGGCGCAGACGGCGACGCTGCGGAACGCGAGTCTCCGCCGGCCGGGGCTGAGGACGGCAAGGCGTCGTCGCGCGGTTCGAGCGAAGCAGGCGAGATCTCCCAAAGTCAGTGCGCCGCCGCGATCGCCGCGAAGATCCTGGAAGAACGCCCGGGCCGGACGATCGGCATCCTCGTGCGCACGAACGCCCTGGTGGCGGACACGATCGCCAGCCTGAAGGCGCTCGGAATCCCGGCGAGCGACGAAGGTCGTGCGACCTTGCTTGATTCGCCGGCCGTCGCCGGCGTGGTCGCGATGCTCCGTCTCATCGACACGCCAAGCGATCGGATCTCGCACTTCCTCGTCTCGCGCGGCCCGATGGCGAAGGTCACGGGTCTTGCGAAGCTGGAAGAACGCGCCGAAGCTGCCGAGGACGCCATCGCCTTCGCCGCGGATTGGCGGGGCCGGATCGCAGACCGCGGCCTTGCGCCTGTCCTGAACGACGTCCTCGCGCGCCTGCGCGAGCAGGGCCTCTCGCCGAACGACGCCGATCGCCTCGCCCGCGTGGTGGCGATCGCCGAGTCCTTTGCCGATGCGCCGCCCGCGCGATTCACCGACTTCGTGCAGGCCGTCGAGAGCGACGACGCGAGCGCCACTTCGGCCGACCGCGTGCGCGTGATGACCGTCCACCGATCGAAGGGCCTCGAGTTCGACGAGGTGATCGTGCTCTCGCTCGACGCGAACTGGGGCGAGGTCAAGGCGCCGTGGGGGATGGTCTGCACCGACCCTGCGCAGCCGCCGCAGATGGTTGCGCTTCTCGCGAACGAGTCGGTGAGGTCATGGATCCCCGAACTCTCGGTGTTCGAGCGCGACGAACGGCGGCGCCGACTGCTCGACGACCTCTCCGCGTTCTATGTCGCGGTGACGCGCGCGAGGCGCGGTCTCCACCTCGTCATGTCGTCGAAGCCGAAGGGCGAGTACCCGACCGGCGCGAAACTCATCCGCGCGGCGCTCGGTCGGACGAGCGGGGCGGCGGACCGGATTGCGGGCGCGCCTTCGATCGCGCAGAAGTACCAAGAGGCGCGGGCGCATCCCTCCGAGCCCTTCTGGATGTGCGAGTACGCGGGCGAGGTGCGCACTTCGAAGGAGGCTGCAGCGGATCCCCCACGCTCCG
>JBIKXP010000272.1:0-3843 GCA_044355685.1 Phycisphaerales bacterium | reverse complement strand
GTGCTCTCGGTCGAGCTCAAGAAGCAGGACTCGCGCACGACCAATGTCTGGCACCGCGTGCGCGTCGAACGCGTGTTCGCGGGCAGCGGGCTGAAGGCAGGCGACGAGACGGCCGTTGTCTCGCGGATCTTCGACAACCCGCCGGGCACGATTGGCTCGAGCGGCGATCGCGGTCCGTTCGCGGGTCCGAGGGGACTTCCCAAGGAGGGCGACCGCGCCCGCATCTTCGCCGATGGAAGCGCCCAGATCCTCAAGACCGTCCCGCCGAACGGCTGGCAGAAGGCCGAGCGCACCGTCTCGTTCGTCGCGGCCGATGACGAGTACCGCAGCGAGATCACGATGCCGTTTCTCGCGAAGTTGGCCGAGGGCGCCACGGGCCTGCGCGCGAGCCTGCACTTCGCGACAGGCGACGATGGCGTCGGCGGTTCGGCCAAGACGCCCGACATCAACGCGCGTATCGGGCTCACCGACGACTGGCAGTTGCGCGGCTCGGACGCGAGCGTCCTCTACATGCGCTTCCGCGAGCTCGGGTACAACCAGATGATCCCCTTCGAGGCCGCGACGACACACGGCCTGCCGCTCGTCGGATTCCGCACCTCGACGCACGCGTTTCGCTATCGGGGGAGCGGTGACGGCGCGAAGCGCTGGAACGACGCGTTTCCGATCGAAACCTGGGGCACCAACTGGAAGTTCCACCACGGTCACTCGTCGAAGACGCGCATCCTGCCGCCCGATGCCGAGGCCGCGAAGCACCCCGTGCTTGCGGGCGTGACGATTCCGAAGGAAGGCATCGTCGTCCGCAGCTGGCTCTACCATGTCGAGCCGCTGCCAGCCGATTGCCGCGTGCTGCTCTGGGGCGAGGCGGTCGACAGCGAGCGCCCCGATGCGCCGCAGAAACAGCCGATTCTGTGGGTGCGCGAGAAGCCGCGCAAGGCGGAGCTCCCGCTGCAGCGGATTGCGTTCACCACGCTCGGTCACCCCGCCGACTTCGAAAGCCCAGAGGTGCGCCTCATCGCCGTGCAGATGGTCGCATGGGCGCTCGACGAGATGAAGTCGATCGACGACGCAGACCGCGCGACGATCCGCGCCGCCGCGTTCGACGCGCCGCCGACGCGGTGACTCCCCGCCGTCAGACGATGTGCCGGTCGCGCAGCAACTGCACGACCTCGAGTGCACACGCGTCGACGCTCTGCCGCGCGGCAGGCAGCACGAGTTCGCACGCGGTCGGCGGCTCGTACGGCTGGTGCACGCCCGTGAAATCCTTGATCTCCCCCGCGCGCGCCTTGCGGTAGAGCCCCTTCGGGTCGCGGGCCTCGGCGACCTCGAGCGGCACATCGACGAACACTTCGAAGAACGGGATCTTCGCTTCGGCGTGCATCTGCCGCACGCGCTCGCGCTCGGCGCGGAACGGGCTCACGAGGCTCGCCAGCACGATCACGCCCACGTCCGCGAGGATGCGGCACACTTCCCCCGTGCGACGGACGTTCTCTGCGCGATCATCGGGGCTGAACCCGAGGTTCTTGTTGAGCCCATGACGCAGGTTGTCGCCATCGACCCGGTAGCAGAGCCGCCCGGCGCCGATGAGGCGCGCTTCGACAGCGACTGCGACCGTGCTCTTGCCAGAGCCAGAGAGGCCCGTGAACCACACGACGGCCCCCCGCTGGCCAAGCAGACGCTCGCGGTCGGCGCGCAAAACCTGCCCATCATGCCAGGTCACGTCGGTCGAACGGGTTGTCTCGCTCATGCTCGTGCGCTCGCTTCCCGCGGCCTCGACGGGGTTCCAGTCGCGGCTCGCGCCGCTACCCTATCCGACCAAGGGACATCCCGCATGGACCGTGCGCGACTGAGCCATCTCCGTGAACTCGAAGCCGAGTCGATCCACATCTTCCGCGAGGTGGCGGCGAGCTTCGAGAAGCCTGTCCTGCTCTATTCGATCGGCAAGGACTCGGCGGTGCTGCTGCAGCTCGCCATGAAGGCCTTCTACCCAGCGAAGCCGCCGTTCCCGCTGCTGCACATCGACACGACCTGGAAGTTCCGCGACATGTACAAGTTCCGCGACGAGTATGTCGCGAAGGAGCTCGGGCTCGAGCTCCTGATCCACATCAACCAGGAAGGCCTCGCGGCGGGCGTCAACCCGATCACGCACGGTTCGCGCAAGCACACCGACATCATGAAGACGCAGGGCCTTCGCCAGGCGCTCGACAAGTACGGCTTCGACGCGGCCTTCGGCGGCGCGCGGCGCGACGAGGAGAAGTCGCGCGCGAAGGAGCGCGTCTTCAGTTTCCGCGACGGCCAGCACCGCTGGGACCCGCGCAACCAGCGGCCGGAGCTGTGGAACATCTACAACACGGAGATCAATCGCACGGCCGGCACCCGCGGCGAGTCGATTCGCGTCTTTCCCCTCTCGAACTGGACCGAGCTCGATGTGTGGCAGTACATCATGCTCGAGAAGATCCCGATGGTGCCGCTCTACTTCGCGGCGATGCGACCCGTCGTCTATCGCAGCGGCGTCCCGATCATGGTCGACGACCACCGGCTTCCGCTCGAGCCGGGCGAGACGCCCGAGATGAAGATGATCCGCTTCCGCACGCTCGGCTGCTACCCGCTGTCGGGTGCGATCGAGTCGACCGCGGCCACGCTGCCCGAGATCATCCGCGAGATGCTCGAGACGAAGCTCTCCGAGCGCCAAGGACGCGTGATCGACCATGACGGCGCAGGCAGCATGGAGGAGAAGAAGAAGGAGGGCTACTTCTGATGCGCGCCGACCAAGCCGAGCGCGCGCTGATCTCGCGCGACATCGAGGAGTACCTCGCGCGCCACGAGCGCAAGGACCTCCTCCGCTTCCTTACCTGCGGCTCGGTCGACGACGGGAAGAGCACGCTCATCGGACGACTGCTGCATGACGCGAACATGGTGCACGAGGACACGCTCGCCGCAGCCACGCGCGACTCGAAGGCGCTCGGCACGCAGGCAGGCGAGCTCGACCTCGCGTTCCTCGTCGACGGCCTCAAGAGCGAGCGCGAGCAAGGGATCACGATCGACGTCGCGTTCCGCTACTTCACGACCGCGGCGCGCAAGTTCATCATCGCCGATACGCCGGGCCACGAGCAGTTCACGCGCAACATGGCGACGGGCGCAAGCACCTGCGACCTCGCGATCCTGCTCGTCGACGCGCGCCACGGGATCAGCGTGCAGACGCGTCGCCACGCGTTCATCACGAGTTTGCTCGGGATCGGCGAGATCGTGCTCGCGGTGAACAAGCTCGACCTCATCACCGATTCGAGCGGCGCCTTCTCGCAGGACCGCTTCAACGAGATCGTGCGCGCGTTCGAGGAGTTCAGCACGCGTCTGCCCGCGCGCAACGTCCGCGCGATCCCGATGTCGGCGCTCAAGGGCGACAATGTCGTCGAGCGCAGCGCGAACACGCCGTGGTACTCGGGTCCGACGCTACTCGAGCACCTCGAGACCGTGCCGCTCGGCGGACGCCGCAACCAGGTCGACTTCCGCTTCCCCGTCCAGTGGGTGAACCGCCCGAACCTCGATTTCCGCGGGTTTGCGGGCACGGTCGCAAGCGGCTGCGTGAAGCCGGGCGACCGCGTGATGGTGCTGCCGTCGCGCCGCATGACGACCGTGAAGAAGATCGTCACCTTCGACGGCGATCTCGGCGAGACACATCCCCCGCTCGCCGTCACGCTCACGCTCGCCGACGAGGTCGACTGCTCGCGCGGCGACACGCTCGTCCACCCGGGCAACGAGCCGCATGTCTCGCAGGATGTCTCCGCGATGGTCGTGTGGATGGATGACGCAGCCCCGCTTGTTCCGGGCAAGGAGTACATCCTCAAG
>JBIKXP010000082.1:0-12753 GCA_044355685.1 Phycisphaerales bacterium | reverse complement strand
GACATCTGGTCGCGCATGATGTCGACCCAGCCCTCGAGCGTGAGGATCCCGAACATCGTCAGCATGCTGGCCCAGAGCGAGCCGAAGCGATCAGGGTCGTTCTTCCCGAAAAGCGCCACGCCCATCACGCTGTAGACGTAGAGCAGGATCACGAGGAGGAGCGTGATCCAGCCGAAGCTCGGCAGGCTGCGCAGCAACGCTCCGACGATCAACTGAAGCCGCGGCAGCGCCTTGATGAGACGAAGGCTTCGCGCGACGCGCGCGAGGCGGAGCACCTGCGCGAACTGTCCGTCGAGCGGGAGGACGCAGACCACCGTGATCGCGAAGTCGAAGAGATTCCAAGGGTCCCCGAAATAGCGCATCGGCCGACGACCGGCCGCCGCGATCTTGAGCACGGCTTCGACGACGAAGACAGCGATGACGAGTCGGTCGATCGCGCGGAGCGCATCGCCGGCGATCCTCTGGACGGTGGGAATCGTCTCGAGCCCTACGATCAGCCCTCCGAGGATGATCGACGCGAGCACTGTGCCCTGAAATCGGCGCGACGACACCACGGCGCTCGCCCATCCGCTGAATCCGCCGCTCTCCGACGCGTTGCGCTGCTCGACCAAAGAACACCTCCCGCGCGCCGACGGACGGCGCGCGGGAGGAATCTAGCGCATCGGTGCATGCGGCGACGTCTTGGAACGTCGCGTCACTTCGCCGACATCCGCTCCTTGATCCGGCCAATCAGGTGGTGCAGCGCCGGCAGCATTTCAGCTGGCGCAGATCCCATCGACCCTTCGATCTGCGAAAGCACCATAGGCATGGCCTCCGCCGGAAGCTGCCCGATCTGGCTCATGGCCTGGTCGACGATCTGCTTCTGCGCATCGGTGAGCGACTCGTAGGCGACGGCGGGTACCTCGACCGGAGCGTCGAGCGCCGCGACCTTGTCCCAGCTCGTTTCCTCGACGGGCAGTTCGAGTGCGCCCTTGCTCACGACCATGGCCGACGACTTCGACATCACCTCGCCGATCGGCTCGGCGCGGCCTCCGAGATGCTTCGCGAGGAACACCTCGGCCACCGCGTTGAAGGCGATGTTGTTCTCAGGCTTCGCGAATCCGTGGCCTTCGTCGGGGAAGAGCACGTAGGTCACGGGCAGATCCTTCTTCTGCATCGCACGCACGATCTGGTCGCTCTCCTGGCGCTTGACGCGCGGATCATTCGCGCCCTGCCCGACGAGCAGCGGCTTCTTGATCTCGTCGACGTGGGTCAGCGGCGACATGTCGCGCAGCTTGCGGCGCCCCTCTGGCGTGCGCTTGTCGGCCACGCGCTTCGCGAACATCTCGGCCATGGGCGCCCAGTACGACGGAATCGAATCGAGCAGCGTGATGAGGTTCGAAGGTCCGACGATCGCGACGCTCGCGGCGAAGAGATCGGGGGTGAAGGTCACGCCCGCGAGCGCCGCGTAGCCGCCGTAGCTTCCGCCCATGATCGCAACCTTGTCGCGCTGGGCAACGCCATTGGCAACGGCCCACTCGACCGCGTCGACGAGGTCGTTGTGCATCGCATCGGCCCACTGACCGTCGCCCTTGTTCACGAACTCCTTGCCGAAGCCGGTCGATCCGCGGAAGTTCACCGAAAGCACCGCGTAGCCACGGTTCGCAAGCCACTGGTGGTCCGGGCTGTATCCCCAGCCATCGCGCGCCCACGGCCCGCCATGCACCAAGAGCACCGTCGGCAGCGGCTTCTCGGGACGACCATCGCGGTCCGAGTCGGTCCACGTCGGGAGCGTGAGGTACGACGGCAGCGTCAGGCCGTCGCGCGACTTGATCTCGAACGCCTGCATCGGCGCAAGCTCAAGTCCCTCCAGCTTCGAGTTCGACGTGAACAGCTTGGTCGCGTTGCCCGCGGTGCGGTCGTAGAAGTATGTGACGCTCGGGCCGTCGTCGTGCGAGAAGACCACCGTCCACTTGGTGTCGTCGAGCGAACGCGACGTCACGGAGAGATCCCCGGAGTCGAGCGTGCGGAGGTAGGCGAAGTCCTTCTCGACCCTCGGCGAGAGCACCGTCCACTCGGAGCGGAGGTACTCGCTCGCCACGGCCTCGACGGTGCTATCGATCGGACTCACGAGTGCATCGGAGATGTCGGCCTTCTTCGGCTCGATGATGGGCTCGATCGTGCCGCTCGCGAGATCGATCGTCGCCAGCATCGACAGGTTGCGGTTGCGCGAGTCGATGAGGAAGGCCCGCTTGCCCGCGCGCTCGACCCCGTTGATCGACGTCGTCATGGCGTCTTCGAAGGGTACGTTGAGCAGCGGCCGGAACGAGTATCCATCCGCCGACTCGTCGACGGCGAAGTATGCGGTCGATCCGTCAGGCTGCGGTTCGCCGCCGATGCGGGGCTTCATGCGATCGTCGAGCGTCACGCTCGCAAAGCGGGTGTTCTCGAACACAAGCTTCCGTTCGCCCGTCATGGCGTTCACAAGGTGGGTGTCGAAGTACTGCGGGTCGCGGTTGTTGACGGAGATCGCGATCGAGTCGGGAAAGTCCCGGCTCAGGTGCGCGATCTGCGCGCGGGCACCGTCGAAGGGCGAGAGATCGAGCGCGCTGCCTGACGAGAGGTCGACCGAGTAGACGCGGAAGTTCTCGTCACCGTTCTTGTCCTGGCTGTAGAGGATGTGGCTGCCGCTCAGGAGCCACTGGTGCATGCGGATGCCGCGCCCCGTGTCCTTCGTCACCGGCTTCGCGGCCGCCATGTCGCCGACGGGAGCGACCCAGACGTTGAGGACGCCATCGAGCGGCGCGATGAACGCGATTCGGGAACCGTCCGGGCTGACGCGCGCGGCGGTGCGCTCTGGGTTCCCAAACAGCACCTCGCGCGAAATCAGCGGTGGTTCGCCCGAGACCGGGGGCTCGCCGGAAACTGCGGAGGCGGTTGCACCACCGGCGATCGCGATGGAGCCTGCGAGAAGGGACGACACTAGAATGCGGACATGGGGCATGGGGTTCTCCGGGGGTCCCCATTCTAGGATTTCAGGCGCGTCAATTTCGCTGCCCGGCGCCTTCATCGCGCGCTCGCGGAGCCCAACAACCTCAAGACTCGCCAACCGCAAGGTCCAACGTTCACGAGCCCGTGGACGGCGGTTCCCTGACGCCCCCGCCCCCTGCGGCATCGATCGGCCCGCGCAGCCACCGCGTGCCGGGGTGAAACGCGCCCCGCGTCGTTCCCTGCACGCTTCCCTGCAGAACGCGCTGCATATCGCCTCGGGTTCGCCGAAGGCTGCACCCAGTCGGGGACGGTCGCCTCGTGGCCCCTCGCGGTCACGGCACCAAGCGCTGGCCGACAAGCCGGTGCGAGAGCTGGCTCTTGCTGTGGACGCCGAGCTTTCGATAGAGGCGCTTCGTCAGCGTCGCCACGGTGCTTGCCGTGATTCCCAGCCGATCGGCGATGTCGCCGCGCGAACGGCCGTTCACGATGCCGACCGCCACCTCGCGCTCGCGCGGCGAGAGTATCCCGGCATCCTTGGAGACGGCGCCATGCTCGGGCTTCGCCGGCATACCGGCTGGTCGGAACACAACCATCGGCGTGGCGGCAAGCGGCGCGGGAATCGGGTGCACGGCGACGTCCACGGTGTAGTTGCAGTGGACGGCATCCAGCGCGTCCTCACCGACGTACTTCGACTCGAGGAGCCGCATGAACGCCACCAGGTCGTCGATCCGGCTGCGCAGTTCCTCTGCATCGTGCGCGTCGAGGTGGGTGGAGATGCGCAGATTGCGGTGGATCGCCTTCGTCTCGCCAGAGTCTGCCGCCGCGATCGACTGGACGCGCACCGCGGCCGTCTGGCCAGACGTCCCGATAAGCGGAAGAGCGGCCTGCATCGCCTTCTCATCGATCGGATCGTGCGCGCGGTACTCGACGGTCACGCCCGCCTTGCGGCAGGAGTAGGCGGGCACGCGACGGCGACCGCGCGCAGGGTGCACGTGCACGATGCCGTGGTCGACCAGCCGTGCGAGGGCACGCTGGATCTCCTCCACGTTGCCCCGGAGGCTGCGGGAGATCGCGGCCGCCCCCATGGTTCCGCCGAAACGACGCAGCAACTCCCAGGCGGCGAGCGCCGTGCCGTCCGACAACAGCTTCATTCCTTCTTCGTCCCGGACATCAATCACATGGGCCTGCATGTTGCCCTCCTTCGGCGAGGGCTCTGGCGTTCGTCGTACTTCGGGCGGACGCCTCTCGCCGCGCACCTTCCGGTGCAGCCATCCCTCTGTGTCATCGTCGCAATGACGAGGTCGAATCAGAGAGCATGTACCCCATTCGCATCACTGACCGCATGGCAGTCGATACGTACGATGACAGGGATTGGGTTCGTAGAGTTCACCCGAACGCGCAACGAAACCGCGCGATCCGTACGGACCGCGCAGTCCAACCAACAAACCGCGTTGCAGGGGCGATACGAGGTTCTGTCTGACGGATCGGCCGGGCTTCAATCCGCGCGGCATCCCGGCTGGCGGCGTCGGGTTCAACTCACTGTATCGCGTGGTTGGATCATTGGGGATACAGCTTCGTTTCCCCTTCTTGCCAACCGGGCGCCGATGCGGATTCCAAGGATCATCAGTCTTGGCCTTCGGCGATCCGTCAGACAGAACCTAGACCACCGGTTTGGGGCCGGCGGGATCCTCGGGACATGGATCCGGCGTTTCTCAGGCTTCCGAGGGGAACTGCATGCCGGCCTCGAACTCGCGATGCGCGTCCTTCTCGAGCGGAACCCCGCCAAGGCGCATCGGAGGAATGTCGATCTCCGGGCCGTCAAGGTGCTTCCGCGAGATCACGCACGGCGGCGAGGTCTCCGGGCGCACGATCGAGAATCGCCCCTTGCCGCGAATCACGACGGCCTTGGTGATCGCCGTGGTGGGGCGGACAAAGTCGAATCGGCTGGAGATACGGTCGCGCATGCGAGTGCTAGCCTCCGGATTCGGCCGCAGCGCTCGTCGCAGCGGCCGTGCATGTTCTTCTCCCCCCGCTTCCCCACCAAACGGGGACTCGGACGGCAACACAGGTTCGATTTCAGTGGCAGTGGATGCAAGCGTTGCGCGGAGACGACGCCTTACTGCGGCCCGCACGACGCGCAGAGGCCTCACAGGCCGTCCTCCCCCGCGCTCGCATGCGGGCTTCCTGGGGCTTGGGCGCGCGGCAAACGCGTCGGACCGGCCCAGTTCAGCCAGTCCAGGCGAATTCGATCGCGGCGTCGACGTCCGGATGCAGGCTCTTATGCACCGGACAGGTGTACGCGGCGTTCTCGAGCATCGATCGCTGCGGGTGGTCGGCGGGGAGCGGGATCGAAAGGACCGTGCGCAGGCTCTTGATGCGGCGCGGGCCCTCGCTCGTCATCACCTTCTCGGTGCGCGCCGTCATGCCGCGCACATCGAGGCCGTGACGCGCCGCCACGATCCCGATGATGGTCATCATGCAGGTTCCGAGCGCGGCGCCCACGAGATCGGTGGGCGAGAATGCCTCGCCCTTTCCGTGGTTGTCGACGGGCGCGTCCGTGATGATGGTCGACTTCGAGGGGCCATGCTCGGCTTTGCAGCGGAGCTCGCCCTCGTAGCGCGTCGTGATCGAGACCATGAAGCCTCCTGAGTCTTCGGCGTCAGTCGGCGAGTTCGACCGTGAGGATCTTGTCGCCGGCCTTGATCTTGTCGATCACCTCGAGGCCCTGCACGACCTTGCCGAAGCAGGTGTGCATGCGGTCGAGGTGCGCGGTCCCCTCGCGGCAGTGGCACACGAAGAACTGCGAGCCGCCGGTGTCCTTGCCAGCGTGCGCCATCGACAGCACGCCCCGGTCGTGGCGCTGGTTGCCGCCCGAGGTCTCGCACTTGATCTTGTAGCCCGGGCCGCCGGTGCCCGTGCCCTGCGGGCAGCCGCCCTGGATCACGAAGTTCGGGATCACGCGGTGGAACTTGAGGCCGTTGTAGAAGCCCTTCGCAGCGAGGTCGCGGAAGTTCTTGACGGTGTTCGGGGCATCAGCGTCGTAGAACTCGACCTGCATGTCACCCTTCTCGGTCTTGATGGTTGCCTTGGACATAGGTTCCTCGCTGCGGTGTCTTGCTGAATTCTGGTTGAGGGTCCGAAACGAAAGGCGGGCAGGATAGACGATCCGCCGCCCCGCCGTCGGGGGCGGATACGCTGCCCGCATGAAGACGAAAGAGGAGATCGTCCGCGACTGGCTCCCCCGCTACACCGGCCGCAGGCTCGAGGAATTCGGGCAGTACGTCCTGCTCGTCAATTTCTCGAACTACGTCGAGATGTTCGCCGAGCGCTTCGGCGTGCCGGTGATCGGACGGGACAGGCCGATGCTCTCGGCGACCGCCGAGAACATCACGATTCTCTCGTTCGGCATGGGCAGCGCGATGGCTGCGACGACGATGGACCTCCTCTCCGCGGTCGCGCCGAAAGCGGTGCTCTTCCTCGGGAAGTGCGGCGGCCTCAAGAAGACGAAGATCGGCGACTTTGTGCTGCCGATCGCGGCGATCCGCGGCGAGGGCACGAGCAACGAGTACATGCCGCCCGAGGTGCCGGCGCTCCCGTCATTTCGTCTGCAGCGCGCGGTGAGCGAGGCGATCATCAAGCACGGCCGCGACTACTACACCGGCACCGTGTTCACCACGAACCGCCGCGTGTGGGAGCACGACGAGAGCGTGAAGGACTACCTGCGCAAGATCCGCGCGGTCGGGATCGACATGGAGACCGCGACGATCTTCCTTGTTGGCTTCGCGAACGGCATCTCGAAGGGCGCGCTGCTGCTCGTCTCGGACAATCCGATGACGCCCGAAGGCGTGAAGAGCGCGGAGAGCGACCGCACCGTGACCGCGAACTTCGTCAGCCTGCACCTCGAGATCGGCATCGACGCCATCCGCGACCTGCGCGACTCGGGGCAGAGCGTGAAGCACCTGCGGTTCGAGTGAGGGGCCGGACAATCTGCCCGAAATGCCTGGCGACGGGTTGCCTTCCGCCGCGCTTGGTACTACATTGTATATACAACGGACCAACACTTCAAGGAACGGCCCATGACCAAGACCCTGACCAAGCACGGAAACAGCTACGCCCTCGTGATCGACCGCGCGATCATGGAGCTCCTGAAGATCACGCCCGATACGGAGCTTGAGCTGTCGACCGACGGCAAGGTTCTCACCATTTCCCCTGCCGCCGCGGGAACCACGCGAGGCGGCGTGAAGAGTTCCCTCACCCGCGTCAACGCCAAGCACGGGAAGACGCTGAAGAGACTCGCTCAGTGACGAACGCCGTACCTGTTTTCCTCTCCGTCGCCGATGTGCTCGAGATCCATGAGGATCAGATCGCCAGATATGGCGGCGCCGCGGACGTCCGGGACAGCGGCCTGCTCCTCTCCGCCGTCGCGCAGCCCGAGGCTGCGTTCGGAGGAGAGTTCCTGCACGAGTTTCCCTTCGAGATGGCGGCTGCCTACCTGTTCCACATCGTGCAAAACCATCCGTTCGTCGATGGCAACAAACGGACCGGAACGGCGTCCGCGCTTGTCTTTCTCGACTTGAATGGGCTCGAGGTCGACTGCGATCCGGACGCGCTCGCGGACCTGGTGATCGATGTCACGCTTGGCAAGGCGCGCAAGCCTGAGGTCGCACGATTCCTGCGCGAGCACGCGCGCCCGATGGAAGGTTGATCGGACCGGTCAAGCGCGCCCCATCGCCTCCGCGAGATTTCCAAGCTCCTCGCGGCTGAACGCGCCGTCGCGGCGGCACGAGGCGTGGAGATGCGGCGACACCGCGAGCCACGCGCGCGCGTTCGCGGCGCGCACGCCGCCGGCGGGGACGACCTCGATCGGCGCGCGGCCAAGACGCGCGGCCTCGCGCGCGGCGTTGGCGATGTCGCGACGCACCACCTCGACGCGTTGCGCGAGCGTCGCGACCGACGCGTCCCAGCCGAGCACACCCGCCGTGATGAAGCGTGTGAACCCAAGCGCCGAGAGGTCGCGCATGCCGCGCTCGCGGTCGACGAGCAGGTCGAAGGTGCGCAGGAACGCGGGAACGAGGCCGAAGCCGCGCGCGAATTCGATGAGCGCTGCGTTCGCGTCCATGTCGACGAAGCCGTCGGGCGTCAGGAGCGAGATCGCGACCGAGTGCGCCCCCGCTTCGGCGCTCATCTCGATCTCGCGCTTGGCAAGGTCGGAGAGGCGTGGCGTGGTCGCAAAGGCGGCGACGTCGAGCTCGCGGCGGCAACTGGGGAACTCGGGGCGGATCATCGATACCAGCGTGCACGGCGTCCCCTCGACCGCGGCGCGGGCGGCTCGAATCAGTTCCTCCTTCGGCGTCCAGCCCTCGCTCGAGAGGTCGTGGCAGAGCTCGAGCCGGGTGGCGAGCGGCGCGGCCAGGCGGACGGCTTCGAGGGAATCGACGGGAACTTCAAGCGTGCGCTGCGGGTTCGAGGCCATAGGCGCGAGAGACTACCCGAGTCGTGCCGATACACGGAACGCATGCGCGACTTCGTGACCATCGTCTCTGGACTTCCCCGCTCCGGCACCAGCATGGCGATGCAGATGATCGTCGCGGGCGGCATCCCGCCCGTGACCGACGGGCTTCGCGCGGCCGATGCCGACAACCCGCGGGGCTACTTCGAGTTCGAGCGCGTGAAGCAGCTGAGGACCGACAAGGCTTGGCTCGACGACGCGCGCGGACGCGTGGTGAAGGTCATCCACATGCTGGTGACGGAACTGCCCGACGACCGCCCGTACCGCGTGGTGTTCCTCGACCGCGATCTGCGCGAGGTGGTGAAAAGCCAGTCGACGATGCTCGCGCGCAGCGCGAAGTCCGGCGGCGCGCTGCCGCCCGAGCGGCTGATGGCGGTGTACGACGCGCAGCTGAAGCAGGTGCATGCGTGGCTTGCGGCGCGGCCGAACTTTGCGGTGATGACTGTCAGGCACGTGGACCTGATCCGCGACGCATCGGGCCAGGCGCGCGCGATGAACGCATTCCTCGGCGCCGGCCTCGACGAAGCCGCGATGGCGGCGGCGGTCGACCCTTCGCTCCACCGCAACCGCGCCTGATCCAAGTCGGTCGGTGCCAGTCGGTCGGTGCCTAGTCGGTCGGTGCCTGGCACGTGCCGGGCACCGTCGTCATGTAGGTAGAAGTACCTGCAGCAAAGAGGCTTACGCACGATCGCCCCTGTGCTCGGCACGTGCCGTGTGGTGCACGGCACTCCCCGGCACGTGCCAGGCACCACTCAGATCGGGGGGAGACTGGCGCGCTTCGCAAACGCCGAAGGTCCAAACGGCATCTCGCGTGGCCGCTCCGACACCGTCGCAAGTAACCGCTGCGCCTCGGCGCGCGCCGACTTCGCCCAGGCGGCGTCCCCCAGCTTCTCGGCGACAAGCGACAGCCATTGATGCGCCTCCGGCTGCCCGGCATCGAACTTGAGCGCGAACTCGAGGCTCGTGCGGGCGTTCTCGAGGTCGCCGTACCAGGCGAGCGCAGCCCCGAGGACGAGGTGCGCCTCGGGCAACGCCTGCGTGATCTCAAGCGCGTCGAGTGCATGGCCCGCGGCCTCCTCGAACCCGCCGAGCGCAAGCTGCGAGCGCGCGAGGCCAAGATGCGCCGCCGGATCGCGCGGATTTCGCTTGCGCGCCGCCTCGAACTGGCCGCGCGCCTCCGAGTGTCGACCGCAGGTCGAGTACACGCTCGCAAGCGACAGCGCCATCTCGGGCCGCTTGTCAACGGCTCGCGCCACCGCGTCAAGCTGCGCGCGCGCCCCCGGCTCATCGCCCGCAAGCGACAGCGCCGACGCGCGCACAAGCTGCATCTCGGTGCTCGAAGCGTCCTGCAGGAGGTATCCATCCGCCGCCACCACCGCGTCGCGGAATCGCCCCGCTCCCACCAACGAATTCACAAGGCAGAGCGCATAGCGCTGCTCGCCAGGCCTCCGCGCGACCAGCTGCTCGAACTGCACGACCGCCTCACGCGCACGGCGGCGCGACATCAACGCAACGCCGAGGTTGAAGATGCTCTCGCGCCGCACGAGATCGACCTGCGCCTGCACATCCTCGGGAAGCGCCGCCATGTAGCCAAGGTCCACGAGCTGCTGCAGCGCGTCGGCCGCCTCGAATGGGTCCATCCGCACATCCGCCGGATGGAGGCCAGCATCTCCCTCGACCGCGTCCCACGACGGAATCCGCGCAGGCGGCGCCGCATCGAGCACCTCCGCCAGCACGCGGCCGTCGAAGTCCTCGCCGGCCGGCAGACCAAGAAGCGCAAGCGCCGTCGGCGCGACATCGAGAATCGTCGGCGACGCGGCCTCCGCGCCCCGCTTCACGCCAGGGCCCGACATCACCAGCACGCCCTGCGGCCGATGCCAGCTCGATTCAAGCTCCATGCGCCGTTCGGGCGGCAGGTCGGAGAGATTCGGACGCAGGTGATCGCTGTGGAAACCATGATCCGAAAGGAGGATCACCGTGGTCCCTTCGCCCGCGGCCTCGAGCAGCCGCCCGAGCGCCGCGTCGTGCCACTCGTACACGCGGTCCATCACGCCACCGAAGAGCCGCTGCTCGCGCTCGGAGACATGCGCCATCTTCGGCGCAACGAACTGCATGAAGTGATGCCCAACGGTGTCGATCGCGTCGAAGAACACCAACGCGGCGTCCCACGATGCGCCCGCGCGCAGCGACGCAACCGCAGCGCCTTCGATCGACGCCGCATAGGACATCAACTTGACGAGAGACTGGACTCGCGCGTCACCTGAACCGACCTCGTCGATCTTTGGCAGCAACTCGCGCAGCACCTCGCGCGGAAACGCGCGTGCACGCTGGCGCGCCGCGGCCACCGCCTCCGCGAGCGCGGGCGGGTGCACCGTGCCAGGCACGAGCGGCCATGCCGCGCTCTCAAGCGCGGGCTCGCCCTCCTGAAGAAGGTTCGTCACCACGCTCCCGCGAATCGGCTCCGCGGGATGCGATGCGTACCACCCCACGACGCGCGTCTCGAGCCCGTTCTGCGACAGGATGTTCCAGAGGGCCTTCGTCTTGCGGCTCGTCGAGGTCGAGACGCGCAGCCCCCCGCCCTCGGGCTTCGGCTCGACGAAGTTGAGGATGCCGTGCTTGTCGGCGGTCTTGCCTGTCGCGATCGAACTCCAGAGGAGAGGCGACAGCTTCGGCTCGAGGGTTCCGAGATCGGCACGACATCCGCCCTCCACGAGCCGCCGCAGGACGGGCATCTTGCCCGCCGCAAACAGGCGGTTGATCAGCATCCAGTCTGCTGCATCCCAACCGACAATGAGCAGGCGCTGCGCGATGCGTACTGGCATCTCTTGATGCTAGCAGACGCGAAAACGACAGCGTGGGCGCCCCGATTGGGACGCCCACGCGATGCTTGTCGACTCGCCTCAAGCGAAGCTTGGGGAGCGAGTGTCAGACGATTCAGCGACGACGACGACGGGCAGCGATGCCCGCGAGGCCGAGGAGCGCCATCGCGCCCGGAGCCGGGATCGCGCCAGCCTCGATCGAGCCGCCCGTGTCTTCGTAGGCGAGGGTGAGGAGCGTGCGGACGCCGCCGGTGGCGCCGACCTGCATGGCGCCGTAGCCGTAGTTGATGGAGGCCGTCGACTCGTTGTAGAAGCGGAAGCCGAAGTAATTGACCGCATTCGCCACCCAGCCGTTCGATCCAACGCCGGTCGCGGAGACGACCGCTGCGGTCGAGTTCGCGTAGGTGCTCGCCGCACCGATCACCGTGCCGACAGCGAGGCTGCTCGGGCCGCCCGTCGCCTGCGTGCGGACGAAGGTCGTCGCGGGAGCCGGGGCCGACAACGGGGCGAAGAAGTTCAGGGTCGTCGAGCCGTAGGGATTGATATCCCAACCAGCCACGCCACTATTGGTGCCCGTGGTCTGGGCGGCGATGTTGATGTACGCGCCGTCGAGGTTGGCCGGGATGACGAGGTTGAGGTTCCAGGTCACGATCGCAGCATTGGCCGAGCCGACGACGAGGGCCGCCGCAGCGGCTGCACCGAAGTGCTTTGCAAGACGATTCGAAAGCATCATTCTCTCTCTTTCAGGGAACAGGACCCGCTTGGACTGCGCACGCTGCACCGTTGGATCCAACGGCCGGACTCACGGAGATCCGACAATCCTCACAGACCCTGCAAAGGGACGGAGTGACTCTGACACAACTTTGCGACCTTGCAAGAACTTCAATTGTGCAAATCCGCATTTTTCGCCACTCTAGAACCGGGTGCTTGATTGCCGGCCTCACCGTCGGCCGCAGTCACGCGGGTTCCTAGGCACTGATTCTTGATATTATAGGTCCTTCAAGTCGCGTGGTGATGCGAGGAGTGCGCAAACTTCTGTAGGATCGAACTTTATGCAGTCAACCTCCGACCTTTCCCGACGCCAGGCTCTCTGCGCCGTCACGCTGGCCTCTCTCGCCGGGTGCGCGACTCCTGCAGCCCGCGATCCCAGGAACGAGTCTGATCACCATGGCGCTTCTCAGGCGACCACCCCGATGGAGTCCACGAACCCAACCGGAAAGCCCGTCGTTCTAGCAACCTGGAGCCATGGCCTGCCGGCAAACGCGCGGGCCCTTGAGGTCCTCGCTGGACGTGGCTCTGCGCTCGACGCGGTGGAGGCCGGCTGCAGAGTCGTCGAACTCGACTGCCCCGACATGACGGTCGGGCTTGGCTCGAGGCCAGACCGCGATGGGGTGGTGACGCTCGACGCCGCGATCATGACCGATGACGGCCGCGCGGGCTGCGTTGCCTTCGTCC
>JBIKXP010000081.1:0-12776 GCA_044355685.1 Phycisphaerales bacterium | reverse complement strand
GCGGGCGGCGTGCGGCTGACGGTCTCGAGGTCTCTCACGGAGGCACAGAGGCACAGAGGCGGCCTCGGCGAAGAGGAGGGATGACTTCTCGCGTCTTTCCGCGTCCTCGCATCGCTCGCAGTCTTCGTGTTCTTGTCCTTCCTCCATGCCTCCATGCCTCCATGCCTCCATGCCTCCATGCCTCCATGCATCCATGAGCGAATCCGTGCAGCGGAGGAGGCGAGAAACGAACAGCCCCGCGAAGGTGCTTCGCGGGGCTGTTGTAGCAAGCGGGTGGAGTGACGGAAGCGCTCAGAGCTTCTTCGTCTTCTCGAACTTGGCCTTGTCGCGGGCTGCTGCGGCCTTCTCCTTCGCGTCCTTCGAATCCTTCGACGAATCTGCGCGACTCGTCTCGGAGAGGAAGAGGATGCGGCGGCAGGCCTTGCACTGAACGGCCGCGTCGGAGTTCGACGAGAGCCGCGCGAAGGTCTCGAAGGGGACCTCGATGTTGCAGGCTCCGCAGGCGAACTCGCGGTGACGGAGGCTGACGACGGTGATCTCCGCCATCGCCTCGCCCTCGGTCTCGTCTGCGATCAGGTTGAAGAGCTTGCGTTCGCGGTCGGGAACGAGATCGGCTGCGCGCTCGCGCTCGCGCTCAAGCTCGTTCAGCCGCTCGCCAACATCCTTCATGCACTCGTCGAGCTGCGACTTCGCCACCTCTCGCACCTTCTTCCGCTCGACGATCGTGGCGTCGTGGGTCTCGAGGCGCTTCTTGGTGTCGTCGGTGCGCTGCATCTCCTCGACGGCGCGCTTCACGACTTCATCGCGGTGGAGTTCGAGCGACTTCAGCTCGTTCAAGATCGCCTTGTACTGCTTGTCGTTGGTCGAGGTGTTCAGTTCGGCGCGGAGCTTCTCCACGCGGGCGGTCGCCTCGGCCTGATCGACCTCCAGAGCATGCACGTTGGCCAGCAACTGCTTGATCTGGGTCTCGAGCTCCGTCCGCTGCCGGGCAAGCAGGGCCAGTTGCTTCTCCTGCGCGTTGAAGTATGTCTCTGCCGAGGTGACGCGCGTGCGAAGCGCGCGAACCTGGCTATCGACCCGATGAAGTGTCAGGAGGTTGTCGAGGAGCGCCATGTGGAGCGAAGATGCTAGCAGGAAACGTCCCGCGATTCAGCCCGCTTTCCTGCGGCGGCGCGGGTGTTTCGCCCCCCGCGCGCGGTGAAGCGGTTCACCCGGTCGGCGCGAGGCGAAGGAGCCAGTAGACCACGGGGCCCGTGAAGAGCGGGCTGTCGAGGACGTCGAGCACGCCGCCCATGCCCGGCACCGTGCGGCCTGAGTCCTTGAGCCCCGCGTCGCGCTTGAAGGCGCTTTCGGCGAGATCGCCTGCCTGCCCGACGACCGCCATCAGCGCGCCGCCGATCGCGCCGATCCACCACGGGATGTGGTCGACGGCAGCGGGGAGCGATGAGGAGAGGTGGGCAAGCCCGGCGCCGGCAAGCGTCGCGACGACGATGCCGCCGGCAAGGCCTTCCCACGACTTCTTCGGCGAGAGCCACGGAATCATCTTGTGCCGACCGAGCGCCATGCCCGTGAAGTAGGCGCCGATGTCGCAGGACTTCGTGGTGAGGATCGCTCCCACGAGGACCCAGGGCGAATGCTCGAGCCGTACGAGCATCCAGAATCCAAGCAGGACGCCACCGTAGATGCCGACAAGAAGCGTGCCGCCCGCCAGCATGAGCGAACCCTTCGGGTCGCGCTCGCGCGACATGCGCAGGAGCGCCACGACCAGCATGAGGACAAGCGCGGAGGAAAGCACGCCCGACGTCAGCGGCGCAGGCTGGAAGAGGGCGCTGCCTGCGGTTCCGAACAGCCCGAGCAGCGCCGCGACGATGGCTGCGAACAGGCTGGACTGGATCGAGGCGGCGCGCAGGAACCGGACCACCTCGCGCGCGATCAGGACCGAGAGCAGCGCCGCGAACGAGAATAGGACGAGACCCGGAGGCAGTCCGTGATGGGCCGCGCGCGCATCGAGCGAGCCGTCGAGCCAGACGATTCCGAGGATCAGCGCGATCAGCAGCGGGCCGGTGATGAGTCGTTGCCAGAGCATGCGGGGAGCTCGCTCAGTAGGTTGGCATGGTGCGGTCGATGTCGCAGGCCCAGAGGTGGATGCCGCCAGCCAGGCTGCGCACGTCGCGGAAACCGGCTGCGCGGAGCATGTACGTGGCGGTCAGGCTGCGCCGGCCATGATGGCAGTAGACGACGAGCGGCCGTTCGAGATCGTCATCGAGTTCGGCCTTGAGGTCGTCGATGCGCGCCTCGAGATTCTGCAGGGAGTAGAGACGCGATCCGTTCAGCGCGCAGATGTCGGCCTCGGGCTGCGTGCGAACGTCGATCAGGACGCGCGCCGACCCCGCAAGGGCCGCGAGTTGTCGCGGCGTGATCTCGTCTTCCGCACGGTAGGGATACCCCGGGGGGAGTCCGGCCAAGGCGTCGCCGCTCGCATCGCTCGTCATGCGCGGACCCTGCGAACTGGCGTCGTCATCTGCATCGATGAAATTCTACCACGGCGCGCGGGGGACGGCCGGGGACTCATTCCGCGAGCCTCACGCGAGCCAGCCGTTGCGCGCGACCGCCAACGCAGCGCGGCGGGCGTCGGCATCGCCGCCGAGATGTCGGACGAGCGTCGCCCGGTCGATGCCCGGACGCGCTGCGACGAGCGACATTGCCTTGGCAAACAGCTGCTGCTCGCGCTTGAATCGCTCGACGCGTTCGGAAAGCGCGTTGGTCCAGCGCGTGCCGACGGCGATCTTGAGCGCAAGACCGGACGCGGCGGACATTCGCACGCTGCGCGCATCTGAGAGCGCGATGCGCCACGTCGCGCCGTCTGCGGAGAGCGCGATACGTGCGACCGTGATGGGCGTGGCGGAGCGCGTGCGCACTGGCATCTTCGAGCGTGCGGGTCGGCTGGGCTTCTTCATGCGCTGTGATCTCCGGTCTCGGTGTGCGGGGGGTGGGGGGCTCATTCGCGCGGCGGGCGGACGCTGCCCTGCGCCGCACATGTCATCCGGTCACATCGTCGAGGAAGCCCTCGATCTCGCTCGCCGCCTTGAAGTCGCCGACGGCGCGCGCGCGGGCGAGCCCAGCGCGAAGAACGTCCGCGATCTCGCCATGACGCCGCGCCTGCTCCAGCGTCTTCGCCTTGTGGAAGAACGCGTAGCACTGCTTCGGGTCGCCTGCGATGGCGCGGTCGTAGAAGGCGATCGCCTCATCGAACCGACCTCGTTTCTGGCACTCCTGCGCGATCCCGTAGAGAAGGAATCCGTCGTCGGGCTCCGCCTCGAGCATGGCGCGAAGCCGGTCGAGTCGCGTCGGGGCGGTGGGTTCGTTCGTGGCGTCGGTCATGGCAGGGTCGGAGGCGGTGAGGGGATTCTCGGCGCTGCGCGGGTGTCTGCGCGGGTGTCTGCACGGGTGTCTGCGCGGGTGTCTGCACGGGTGTCTGCGCGGGTGTCTGCACGGGTGTCCGCGCGGGTTCGCGCACGGGTGGCCACGAGCCCGGGCCCCGAGAAGGTGGATACTCTATCCAACCATGACGTGCGAGGACATGCCGAGCGAAACCGACCGTCGATCCCGCGAGACTTTCGCGCGTTCGATCCCTGCGTACGCATCGAAGGGCGGAGCGAGTCTCTGGGCGGCCTGCCTCGTCGCGCTCTCGCTTGTCGCCTCTGCCTTGCTGCCTTCGTGCACCACCGCACCTGCCGGCACGGCGATCATCGATGAAGAGGAACTGAACGCGCCGCCGACGCCCCGTGCGCCGCGCGTCACGAGTTCGTTCGGCGGCACGCACCGGCAGTCGCTGATCGTGGGGCGCGTGTGGTACCAATCGTTCGAGAATCGGCTCCTCTTCCTCGACCCGCAGACGGGCATGGAGCTGCTCGATCTCGAACTCGCGCCGCGCGGCACCACGGGAGTCGTCTCGGACTTCGCCGTCGACGGCTCCCGCGTCTTCGTGGTGCTTGCCGACGACTGGGTGGTCGAACTCGATGCAACCGAAGTCCGGGAGACGAAGGTCGTCAACCGCTGGGGCCGCGCGGAGATCACCATCGCGCCGCGGTTCGTCTCGATCGTCGGCGAGGACGTGTGGGTTTCCGGCAATGGCGGCGCAATTCGCCTCGCCGACGCGCTGCCGCACGGCGCCGTCCCACCCGAAGCGCTGCGCGACCCGAAGTTCGAGCCGGTTCGGCCGGAGATCTTCCTCGAGGGCCGCATGGCCGGCCGCGTCGTCCCGGCGAAGGGCGGACCGGTCGCCTGCGTCGGCCGCCGCATCTTCCGCGTGGCCGATGGCTCGTACCTCGGCTCCGCAAGCATGCTGGTTCCGGCTCCCGATTCCGCGGGTGGTGGCTACGCCTTCGCGCTGCAGGCCACGGAGGGCGCGCAGGTCGGGTTGATGGACGAGTCGTTCCGCGAGCGATCGGCCGGCGCCGTGCCGGGATTGGTGCACTCCGTCCGCGTATTCGACGACCGATTCTTCGCCGTCAACGACTTCGAGGTCGCGACGTGGAGACTCGAGCCGAAGATCGACGCGAGCGCGGACGGATCGTCGTCGGGATCGGATGTCGTGCTCGGCGCTCCGCTTTCCGTGCCGGTGAAGGGCGCGCGCGACGTGGCCAAGGTGCAGCGCAATCGATTCGCGGTTTCCGGGACGTTCGGCCGCGCCCTCTACCGCTACCTGCCCGAGGGCGATCGCCCCGGCGACACGTTCTACTGGTCGCGCCGGCTGCCAGGACGGCTTGAGGTGTCGGTCACCGACCGGAGGCGCGTGCTCGCTGCGAGCAGAGAGGGCGTGTGGCTCTACCTGATCGGCGAAGAGGCCGAGATGTCGGACAAGCCGATCGAGGCACCCGACCGCCCGATCATCGCGGCCGAGACCGCGTGGGGCTCGGCGAAGATCGACGAGTCGCGCGAGACGGTGACCTTCCGCATCGGCGACCGGGCGCAGGTGCTGGCGCCGTCGCGCGGCGGGCTTGTCTCCGGCCTCGGCATCGCCGATGGCCGCGTCTGGGTCGGACACGACCACGGCATCGACGTCATCAAGTACGACCAGACCACCGGCGAGGTCTACTCGGAGGAGCGCATCCGCCTCGACGGCCCGATCGTCGCGATGTATCCGAACCGGGTTGGCGGTGGCATCACCTACGTCTCGCGCTTCAGCGGATTCGGCGTGATTCGGCTGGTCGATCTCGACGACCCGCCGATCGCGGCGAAGGGAACGCGCAGCGCCTTTGACGCGACGCGCGCCGCGGAAGCTGCGGTCGGAGAGAGTCGGGACTGAATTGGGAACGGAACTGAAAGCGAGCGAGCGATGAGCGAAGCACAGGTGCGGGCACAGGTCCTGATCGTCGACGATGAGCGCGACCACGCCGAGGCGATGGCTGAGGCGCTGAGAAAGCCCGGGCATGTCTGCACCACGGTGCACTCGCTCGAGGCTGCGCGCGACGAGATCAAGCACGGCCACTTCGACGTCATCGTCACGGATCTCGTGATGGAGACGGAGACGGCGGGACTCGACGTGCTTGCACTCGCACGCGCCGAGCAGCCGCACGCGGAGACCATCATGGTGACCGCGCACGGCGACGTTCCCACCGCGAAGAAGGCGCTGCAGGGCGGGGCCTACGACTTCATCGAGAAGCCGGTCGACCTCGTCGTCCTGCGCAACCTGGTGCATCGCGCCGCCGAGACGGTGATGCTGCGCACCCAGAACACCTCGCTCAAGGGGCAGGTCGACGCGGCGTTTGGCTTCGAGGGAATCATCGGCGAAAGTGCGGCCATGCGCGCCGTGATCGCGATGGTCAAGCAGATCGCGCCGAGCACGCTTCCGGTGCTCGTGACCGGCGAGTCGGGAACCGGCAAGGAACTGGTCGCGAGCGCGATCCACAAACTCTCGAAGCGCGCGTCGCGGCGCTACGTCACCTTCAACGCCGCGGGGCAGGCGGAGAGCCTTCTCGAGGACCAGCTGTTCGGCCACGTCCGCGGCGCGTTCACCGGCGCCGATCGCGACCGCGAGGGCGTCTTCGAGTACGCCGACAAGGGCACGCTCTTTCTCGACGAGATTGGCGACATGCCGCTCACCATGCAGCCGAAGCTCCTGCGCGTGCTCGAGACCGGCGACATCGTTCGCCTCGGCTCGAACGAGACGCGGAAGATCGACGTGCGGCTTGTCAGCGCGACCAATCGCGATCTCAGGAAGATGGCTGCGGACGGGCAGTTCCGCGAGGATCTCTTCTTCCGGCTCAAGGGTGCGGAGATCCACATCCCTCCGCTTCGCGAGCGTCGCGAGGACGTGCCGATCCTGGTGAATCACGCGATCGGAAAGTACTCGGCGGAGCTCGGGCGCCCCCGCCCGGCGCTTACCCAGCCAGCGCTCATGCGTCTCGTCGCCTACGACTGGCCGGGCAACGTGCGCGAGGTCTTCCAACTCATGCATCGACTGGTCGTGATGGCCTCGGGCGACTCGATCGACGTGCGCGACATCCCCGACGAGATCCGCTCGGCCGATGATTCGGGCGAGGCTGTGACGCAGACGCGCACCGGCCTCGCGGGCGTCGGCCTCGACAAGCTCGAGAAGGAGGCGATTCGCCAGACGCTCGCCATGACCTCGGGAAACCGCGAGCTAACGGCGCAGATGCTCGGGATCGGCGAGCGGACGCTCTACCGGAAGCTGAAGGAGTACGGGCTTCGCTGATCGCGAACACAGCGCACCGGCGTGGCTTCATCAGACTGCGACGAGGCCTGCTGGACGGCCGTCCCCTCGGCCGCAACGTTCACCGCCGCTTGAAGCCCGAGAAGACGGGCGTTGTGATCGGTGGGAAGACGCTCGTGAGCTCCTCGTCCTCGATCTGCGCCTGCGCGACTTGCAGCGACTTGAGGTAGGCCGTCGGCTTCGTGATGACGGGGGAGCTGCCATCGCCAAGCGCGAAGTTACTCATCAGGAGAAGGTAGCTCTCCGACATGGAGCGATTCGCCATGAAGATGCGAATGTCGTGCTGGCTGCCCTCGCTCCAGCCCTCGCGTGCGGCCAGCCGATCGATCCGGAGGTACTGCTTCCGAGCCTCACCGAATCCGCCGAGGTCGACGACGAGTTCTCCATTCACGTAGACCCAGAGATCGTCGCTGGCGCCAAAGATCATCCACTGCGGCGTCGTCGCGCTGTAGGTCAGCGTTGCCGTGAACTCGACCGTGAAGTGGTAGTTGTGCGGGGTGGGCTTCTTCGTCGCCTTGTCGGGTGGGTTTCCGAAGAGTCGCCCATCAGCCGGATAGTAGCCCCCGCTCGGAAGACTTTCGGAGCTGAAGACGTAGTAGGAAGAGCCTCCTCCGTCGTCGATGCGCTCGAACAGGATCTTGGTGGCCTCGGAGAGGTTCTCGCCGTCGACGTCGCGGAACCATGCCTTGAACTTCGAGTCATGGGTGAGCGACTTGATCAAGCCGGGCGCCTCGGAGCCAGGCTGGTCGCCGAGCGCGCCATCGAACATGGTCCAGGCGATCGGCTCTCCCTCCGACGTCGTGAAGTCCGTCTCGACGCGGCCGCGGATCGGGTCGTGCAGGACCGGCTTGCCCTCGTGGTCGAGGGCCTCGTGCGTCATCTTCCAGATCTTTCCTGCTTCGAGGGACGAGTTGACGCCGGGGAAGCCGGACTTTCCAGCGTCCTTCTCGTTCGTGCGGAAGTCGCGAAGCGTTCCGTAGAGGACGAAGCTGTCGGGCGATCCCGCTGAACCGCTGGGCATTTCGCCCGTGAATTCGACCTCTTCCGGTTCGCCTCCCTCGACGAACTCTGTCATGGCCGCGCTCAGCGCGAGCGAAGTGGCGAACTCCGGCGTGACGGTCGTCGTCAGCGGCCCCACGGTCCGGACGTCGTCGACGCCGCCGGTGGCGTCGACGTGGGCGTTGGTGGTCATGACAGTGGGCGCATCGGCAACGACGCCGGTCGCCTCCGTGAAGGTCGCGAGCGAGACATCGTCGAGCACTTCGACGGTGCGAACCTCCTCGCGCAGCACGTTCGGCTTGGCCCACAGCCCGCTTGCCGGATTCCGGTAGCCGCGGGCTGAATCGAGCGCGGGGTCGTAGAAGATCCGGCCTGCATCGACCTCGATCTCTGCGCCGCACGCGCGCCCGTAGAGCGCTGCGAGCTGGCGCACCGCGATCCTCGCATCGGGGCCATAGATCTCGCCCACCACGACGCTCCCATCGCCAATGGTGACATTCGACTGCGGTTGCGCGTAGATCACCACGCGCTCCGGGTGGTAGGAGAGCGAGCCCAGCCTGTTGGCCGGAAGCGCCACGTCGTCGGGACCGATGTAGGAAGAACCCGTCACCTCGGTGTCGCCCAAGACATAGATCGTGAGCTTGCAGCGATCCGCGAGCGCGATCTTCGACGTGTCGTCGATCGTGAGGTCGCCGTAGACAGCGATAAGGGTGGGGACGTCGACGTTGAGCGTCGTGCCGCTGAGTACGAGGTCGCCCAGCACGTGCACGCTGCGCCATCCGCCTTCGACGATGGTTCCGGTGATGTCGAAGCTCATCGACGTCAGGTCGAGCGAACTGGTCACCACGATGTCCGTGCTGACGTCAGATGGCTTGGCGCTGGGCGCCGCCAAGCTCTTGCCGCCCACGCCGACCACGACGGGTGCCGGAACGAGATGCCCCTCGAGATCGGGGAGGATCTCGATCGGGAGGCTTTCGCCCCCCTCGGATTCCAGTTCAAGCGTTGGAATCACCCCGCCGTCCATCTCGTAGGCGGCGAGCACCGTGGAGAGCGTCGTCAGGTCGTCTGGCGAGATCTCCATTGCAGCACCTGGAAGCGGCGGGAACGGCGCCGCTGGCATGTGAAGCTCGGCGGGAATAGCGAATTCGCCCTCCGCAAGTTGCTCATCTGCCTCTGCGAGCGACTCTGGGAAGTTGCCGGGCGTCGCCAGCGACACGCCGTGCGTCACCGCGTTCGGGTCGACTGCGATGGCGTCGCGGGTCGAGGTGCCGATCACGATCGGCTCACCGAGGGCCGCCATCGGTGCGGTCTTCCAGACCCCGACCACGGACCCATCGCTGATCGCGATGTCGCCATGCGCGGCCAGAGCGAACTCCGAAAGATCGAGGTCGGCTCGCGCGACGTTCGACGCCCAGGGCACGCGTCCGACCGCGCGGGTCTCTTGCGTCACGTCGTCGATCGTGGCCGACGCGACGATCGCGACGGCAAGTGTCTTTGAGGTTGGCGACATGCCGGTCAGCATGTCGGTCATGCGCGCCGACACCGTGGCGCCGCCGACGGTTGCCGGCAGGCAAAGCAGTCGCGTCGAGTCCGATGCGTCGCCTGCCGCGATGCTCGTGTTCAGCTCGAGAATGCGTGTGGCGATGTCGAGCGAGCCGGCCGCTGCCGTGCGGGCGCTTGCGACCCGGACGATCGACGAACTGGTCGCGGAGGTCGCATCGCGGTTCGAGGCGAGCGCGAGCCCGATGATGATCGCCAGGCTCACCGCGATGAGCGCAAGCAGCACCGCCATGCCGCGGCGGCGGGGTTCGCCCTGCCCGATCCCGCGCGGAGTGGGGCGCGGCGAATCGGTCGGACGGACCCGATTCTGGCTGCTCCCGTGGATGACATGGTTCGGATGCATGTGTTGCGGTGCCTCGTGGATGGAACGCTAGAGTTCGGCTTCGACTGCAATCGGTTGATTGAAGCCTGCGCCTGAGTCGAGATCGACCGACGTGAACGCGCCGGAGAAGAGTTGGGTGCGGATGGAGGTTCGCGCGGTGGTGATCGTCCGCAGCCACTCCATCGGGTCGCTCGCCGGTGCGGACGGCAGGGGGCTTGCAAGCGGGAAGTTGCTTGCGACGCGGAAGTTGCTGCCGTTGCGACGACGCTCGGCGAAGAAGAGTTTCAGCGGATAGGAGGTGCCGTCGACGAGCCCAAGCCGGTCGAGATGGACCACCTGTGACGTCGGGAAGTGCATTCCCCCGATGTCGATCACGAGCCTGCCGTCGATGAACGCCCAGACGTCGTCGTCGCCGCGGAACGCGAAGAGCTGCGCTGTTCCGGCGCGGTACACGAAGGCGGTCTCGAGCTCGAGCGTGAAGTGGAAGTTGCGGTCGCGGGTGATGTTGTTCACAGTCCGCACCTGCGAGTTCCCGTACAGCCTGTTCTCGATCGGAAAGAAGCCATCGAGCGCGGGGCCGCTGCCGTCGGACCTGAACTCGTCGATCTCGGCCGAGTCAAACACGTAGGTGATAAGGCCGTTCGCATCTGACGTGCGGCGGAGCAGGAGCGTGAAGGGCTCGGAAGTGTTCAGCCCCGGCGTATCGCGGAACCACGAGTCGAATGACTCCGCGCTCGTCAAGACCTTCTTCGGCGAGCCCGAGGTGACACGGGCGAGGTCCCCCGGCAATGACGGAAGGTTCCAGCAGATCGGGTTGCCGGCGCTGTCGCGAGCCTGGGTCGTCGTTGACCTCGTCGTCGTCGTCGCGAGCACGGGCTTGCCGTCCGGACCGAGTTGCGTCTCTACCAGTCCGCAGTACAGCCCGTTCGGGTATGTCGAGTTCTCGAAGTCCGGGTGTCCACCGCTCTCCGACTTCTCGCGGAAGTCGCGGATCGTCCCGTGAACGGCGAACGTCTCGGGATAGGAACCCGACGTTCCCGATGCGCCGTCGAGCCCGACGCCGCTTGGCAGGAGGTCGCCATTCGCAGCGACGCCGCCGTCGACCGCATTCGCGCCGAGATTGGCCGCGAATCCGCCGGCTGCGTCCACACGCATGGTCGCGATCATTCCGTTGCCGGGAAGCTCAGCAGCGACGCCGGTCGCGGCGGCGAAGGTTGCCAGCGACTCGTCGTCAAGGCGCGCTACGCCGAGGATCTCGGCGCGTACGCTCGTGGGCGTCTCCCAGATGCCGCTGTTCGGGTTCGACCAGCCGCGACCCGAGTTGAGTGCTGGATCGTAGAAGACGCTTCCGCCGTCGACGAGATCGATGTTTCCACCGAGAACGCGGCCGTAGACGGCGCTGCCCTCGCCGACGGTGACCGCCGCCCCCGGCGCGTAGACCTCGCCCTTCACCACCGATCCGTCCTCGATGCGCACGAGCGATGGCTGCGCGTAGATCATCACGCGTGAGGCGCCGCCCGGTCCATGCTGCGCAAGTGGCGAGACCGTGTCGGGCAGCGCTCCCCCCGTCAGTCGTGTTCCGACATAGGAGTCGTCGATCACGACGGCGCCATGGGAGACGATCGAGAGTGCGCCGCCTGCTGCGACCTCGAGCCGGCTTGCGTCGCGAATGGTGACGTCGCCACGCGCAATCACCATGGTGGGCACCTCGAAGACGAGATCAACGTTCGCAAGCTCAAGAGGCCCGTCGATCGCGATGATGCGCCACGTCCCTGGCGCGGTGGGGCCAGTGACGGTTGCCTGCGTTCCGGCTGTGATCCCGCCTTCGACCACCATGTGCGGAACCGCTTCGCCAACTGCCACGTTGACATCGTTGGCGAAGTCGCCCGCAGCGACGGTGACCGCGCCGCTTGGCACGCCCGGCGTCGGTGCGTCGGGAACGTGGATGTCAGACGGCAGTGTGGTAAGGCCATCGGCAAGTTGCTCGTCGAACGTCGCGCGCTCGGCTGGGAAATCTCCCGCCTCAAGCGTCGCCTCGCCATGCACGATCGAGCCTGGTTCGAAGAGAACAGCGCCCGCGCTGCGGTTCGTCGAGCCGACCAGGATCGGCTCGCCAAGCGCCGAGAGCGGCGAGGCCCGCCAGGCCTGCAGCGTCGAGCCAGCGCCGATGGTGATGTTGCCGCCATCGGCAAGCAGCGCGAACTCGGAGAGATCGAGGTCGGCACGGCGGACCACATCCTGCCATGCCACCCGGCTCGTGGCGCGAATCGACTGCGCCGACGTCGCGGTTCTTCCGATCGCGACCACCTCGATCGCCAGGGTTTCCTCGGTTGGGCTTCGTCCGGTCGCGAGGTCGCGCATGGTCGCCGTCAGCGTGAGGCCGCCGATCGTCACGGGGCTGAAGACCTCGCGGAGCTCCTCGGCGGCCGAACCTGCGACGATCTCCGTCCTCGTCGCGATGATGCGGTTCGAGATGTCGAGTGCGCCCATGCCGGCGGCGCGGGCCGACGCAGTCCTCACGAGGGCACTGCTGGTGTCGACGGTCACGTCGCGGTTGGCGGCAATCGCAAGCCCGACCGTGATCGCGAGCGCAACGGCCAAGAGCGCGAGGATGACCGCCATGCCACTGCGGCGCGACGGCGGTGGCTGCCGGCGGTCACGACCTCGGATGATGGCTGGAACTGCATCGGGCAACGACGGATTCTCCCCCTGAAGGATCGGATTGAAAGCGCCCTCGCGGGAGGAGAAGCACGCAGTGTCGCAATGCCTCGCACCTCTTCGAGCGCTCTGCGGGGCCTACGCCGTCGGGAACATCGTGTCCGGAAAACCGCCGCTTTCGGCTTTGTCGGGCCGATGCGCCGGGCTTCAGTCGGTTCGGCGTCCTCGCCGACCATGATCAGACCATGATCCGACCATGATCCGACCATGATCCGAACATGATCAGACCATGATTCAATCACGGGCGCTTCAGGAAATCGTGTGGGTGAACTGCGATGGAGGCGCCGATCGGGCTCCGGTTTTCTCACGGAGGCACGGAGGCACGGAGGAAGGACGAGAACACGAAGACTGCGAGCGATGCGAGGACGCGGAAAGACGCGAGAAGACGCGAGAAGACATCTCTCTTCTTCGCGGAGGCCGCCTCTGTGCCTCTGTGCCTCC
>JBIKXP010000080.1:0-12844 GCA_044355685.1 Phycisphaerales bacterium | reverse complement strand
CCGTCGGCCCTCTGCGGGCGGCGTGCGGCTGACGGTCTCGAGGTCTCTCACGGAGGCACAGAGGCACAGAGGCGGCCTCGGCGAAGAGGAGGGATGACTTCTCGCGACTTCTCGCGTCTTTCCGCCTCCTCGCATCGCTCGCAGTCTTCGGGTTCTCGTCCTTCCTCCGTGCCTCCGTGCCTCCGTGAGAAAACCGGAGCTCGATCGGCGCCTCCATCGCAGTTCACCCACACGATTTCCTGAAGCGCCTGAATCTTCAGGCGCGCCGCCGTATCGCGTGCAGCCGATACGCCATCGCTCAGGCGAGCCGCGCGATGCGACGCACCACTTCCTCGACGTTCGCACGCGAGTTGAACGCGCTGATGCGGAAGTACCCTTCGCCGCAACGCCCGAAGCCCGCACCCGGCGTGGTCACGACGCGCGCCTCGCGCAGCATGCGGTCGAAGAACGCCCAGCTGCCCGATCCGTCGGGAACCTTGCACCAGACATACGGCGCATGTTCGCCGCCCCACGTCTTCCAGCCGAGCCGCGAGCAACCTTCGCGAAGAAGGCGCGCATTCTCCATGTAGAAGTCGACGAGCGCGCGGACCTCGGCGCGTCCCTCCGGCGTGTAGAGCGCCTCCGCGCCGCGCTGCACTGCATAGCTCACGCCATTCGAACGGGTGTTCCAGCGGCGCGTCCACATCGGATGCAGCGCGACGGCATCGCCTGCACGTGTGTAGGCCTGCAGCGACTTCGGCAGGACCGTGTAGCCACAGCGCACGCCGGTGAAGCCGCCGGACTTCGAGAAGCTGCGGAACTCGACCGCGCAGTCGCGCGCGCCCGCGATCTCGAAGATCGAGACCGGCGCGCCGAGATCGCGGTTGTACGCCTCGTAGGCCGCATCCCAGAAGATGATCGACCGATGGCGCAGCGCGTAGTGCACCCACTCCTCGAGCCGGGCGCGGCTCATGAGCGTGCCGGTCGGGTTGTTCGGAGAGCACAGATAGATGATGTCCGGCGCAGCCTCGCGCGCGGTGGGCACTTCGGGAAGGAATCCGTTTGCCTCGGTGCACGGGAGGTAGAGAATCCCCTCGTAGCCGCCGCCCGCGATCGCCGCGCCTGTGTTGCCGAACATCACGTTCGCATCGACATAGGCCGGATAGACGGGATCGGTCACGGCGATCTTGTTGCCCGCGCCGAGGATCTCGAGGATGTTGCCGCAGTCGCCCTTCGATCCATCGGAGAGAAAGATCTCGTCGTCGGCCACATCGAGTCCGCGCGAGCGGAAGTCGCCGTGCGCGATCGCCGCGCGCACCGAATCGTAGCCAGTGCCTGGTCCGTACCCGCGGAACGACTCGCGGGTGGCGAGCTCGTCGGTCGCGGCGTGCATGGCGCGGATCGACGCGCGCGGCAGCGGCTCGGTCACGTCGCCGATTCCGCAGCGGATCACTTCCGGCGCGAGTTCGGGGCGATCGTTGACGAATGCCGTCACGCGCCGCGCGATTTCAGGAAAGAGGTAACCAGCGGCGAGCTTCAGGTAGTGTTCGTTGACAAGTGCCATGCGTGCGACCTCGATTGATGCGACAGGTTCTGTCTGACGGATCTCCGACCGCCTCGAGCCGAATCGGTCGTTGAATGTACGGCGAATTCAGGCGATTGCGGAGCCGATCCCGCGACGCTGCTTGTGGCCGGAGGTACGATTCGCCGCCGTGTTCGAGTTCCTCGTCGAAGCCGTCCGAAACTTCCACACCACGGGAGCCGTTTGGCCCTCCTCGCCGCTGCTTGCGCGCGCGATGACCGAGCCCATCAAGCGCGTCACCGGGCCGCGCCGCATCCTCGAGGTCGGTCCCGGAACAGGCCCGTTCACGCGTTCGATCCTGAAGCAGCTGCGCGCGGGCGACAGGTTCGACCTTGTCGAGCTGAACCAGCAGTTCTGCCGCGCGCTCGAACGCGACATCCTGTCGAAGTACCGCGTCCGGCACCCGGGTGTCGAGGTGCGGCTCCACTGCGCGCCCATCGAGGAAGCCGCGCTCTCGGGTCCGTACGACGTGATCGTGTGCGGGCTTCCCTTCAACAACTTCCCGCCGAAGCTCATGCGCCAGATCTTCCGCCGCATGTTCGCGCTGCTGCGCGAGGACGGTGAGCTCGTCTACTTCGAGTATGTCGGGGTGCGCGTGATGAAGGGCCGAGTGCTCGATGACGCTGGCCGCGCCCGGCTCCGGCGCATCGACGCCTTCGGCAAGTCGCTGCGGCGCAAGCACCAGGGGACGAAGGAGATCGTGCTCGGCAACCTGCCGCCCGCGGTCGCAATCCGGCTCAAGGGCGCGAAGCCCGCGAAGCGACGTACCGCCTCGAAGGCGCGCACCACGTGAGCGCTGCGTGAACGCGGCGCAGGCGGGATCTACAGCGAATGCACGAACCGTTCGCCGCGCTTCATCGCGAGCGCGAAGCCGGCGAAGAGGTGCGCGATGCGGTTGAGATCGCGAAGGCTCGTCATCTCGACCGTCGTATGCATGTAGCGGATCGGGAGCGAGACGAGGCCGCAGGGAATGCCGCCCGCGACGAAGATCGCATCCGTGTCTGTGCCGGACCCGCCTGGGACGGCGGCCCGCTGCAGCGGGATCGAGAGCGAGCCCGCGACTTCCGTGAGCCGCGCGACGACTTCGGGCTGCATGGCGCCGCCGACGGCGATCTTCGGTCCGCCCGCGAGCTTAAAGAGTCCGTGTTGCGCATGGCTGATGCCAGGGCTGTCGGTCGCATGGCCGACGTCGGTCACGAGCGCCACGTCGGGCGCGAGCGACCGCGCCACCATCTGCGCGCCCTTGAGGCCGACCTCTTCCTGGACGGTGGAGACGGCGACCACGCGCACGTCGAGCCGCTTGGCCTGTTCCGCCACGAGGCGGAGCGCTTCCGCCGCGATCCACGTGCCGATGCGGTTGTCGAGCGCCCGCGCGACAACGAGGTCGTCGGTGATGTGCATGTAACCGTCGAGGAACACGCCGACATCGCCGATCGCAAGCCGCGCGCGCGCCTCGTCGGCGCTCGTGGCGCCGATGTCGATGAAGAGCTCGTGCAGCTTCCGGACCTTGCCTTCCTGCGCCTTGTCCTGGAGATGGATGGCGGTTGCCCCGATTACGCCGATCACCGGCTTGTCGACACCGACGACCGAGGAGCGGAACCGCACGCGCTTGCCGACGATCGACCCGGCGTCGATGCCTCCCACCGCACGGCAGTAGACGAAGCCCTTGTCGTCGACATGGTTCACCATCAAGCCGATCTCGTCGGCGTGACCGCAGATGGCGAGCGTCGGGATGCCCGTTCCTTCGGGCCCGAAGGACGCGAAGCAGTTGCTGTAGGCGTCGTTCCACGTCTTGGTGGCGAACGGCCGCACGTAGTCGAGCCAGACCCGCTGGCCATCGCGCTCGAAGCCCGAAGGGCTCGGCATATCGAGGAGGCGTTGAAGAAAGTCGCGGCTCTCTGGCCTGATCGACTCGACGGGGCTTGACGTCGCGCTCATCGCGGCAGCATAGATCCGAATCGGCGGGCGCGAGGCCACCGGCGCTGCGTCAGCTCGCGCGCTTCGGACGGGCCTTGAGGCGCGGGGTCCCGTCGTCGAACATCTCGGTCGCGGCCCGGACCGGGGGGGCACCATGGTGCTTCGGTTCGGACGGCGCTGGGCCGCTGGCGGCATGCGGACTTTGCGCGGGTGGCTGGGCCTGCGGGTTCCGCGGCGGGGCAAGCCGCGCGCCAGGCTCTGGCGACGGTTCGGACCGCTGCGAGTTCGACGGGCCGAGGCGACGGCCCCGTGCCTCATCGATCGAGCGCCCCATGTTCTGGATGAGCGCGCGCAGTTGCTGCGGGTTGCGGTTGTTGCGGTTGCTGCTCATGGTCGTATTCCTTCGACGCCCGAAACGTCCTCGCCTTTCGCCTCGCCTCCGGCCTCGCCTCCCGCCTCGCCGCGCATCGAGCCAGCACTTCGGGGCAAGCCTACGGGTGCGCGCGCCGGCTACGGACCCTACGTCGCGTCAGGACGAAGGTTTCCGCTCCTTGGAAACCATCGGTTCATAATGAGACTGGGTTTCGCGAAGGTCCGCGCTTTCTTCGGACGCGCCCGCACGACACGCACAACCGTCACGAACGATGCGTCTCAGAGGCCGTAGACTGCGTCGGGCCGCCCAGAGGATCCGCACCGCGGCTCATCCGCGGCCGACCGGCGCGGTCCGAGGGGCAGTCAGTTGCAGCGATTCCGCAGCGGACCGTGCGGATTCGAGTTCAGTAGCCCCAGTAAAAACCCGTTTGAGAGCCCCCGTTCAGGGACGCCGTTTCGAGCAGTCCTTCACTTCCACCCGAAACCCTGCGAGAGCACAGCCCAGCATGCAGCCCGTCAATCGAACCGGATGCGTTTCGGCATCACTTCTCACCGTCGCCTTCGTGATCGCGGGCCACGCTTCCGCCGCGAACGTCGACATGGCCCGCTTTCCGGCCCTTTCGCCTGACGGCGCGACCGTGGTCTTCTCCTGGCGAGGCGATCTCTGGCGCGCGCCCTCCGTCGGCGGCGAGGCCGTGCGCCTCACCTCCGGGCCGGCAAGCGACCTTCGCAGCGGCTTTACGCCCGATGGCGCTCGGGTTGTGTTCGAGAGCGACCGCGATGGCATGCGCAACCTCTGGTCGATGCGGGCCGACGGCGCTGACCTCCGGCAGTTGACCGATCTCGATGCCACCTTCTCGCTCTCCTCGGTCGGGCTCTTTCGCGGAAGGCCGGTCGCCTTCATCGAGACGACGATCGAGGGCGATCTGTACCGCTCGCCGCGTCCGTACATGCTGCCGCTCGACGTGGCCGACGGCACGATCGGCACGCCTCTTCGCGTGCACGACGCGTTCGGCGGCGCGATGACCGCCTCAGGCGATGGCGCCAGCGCGCTGTTCGAGCGCGGGGGTTCGCCGTGGTTGCGCCGCGGATACACGGGCCCGGACAATCGCAACGTCTGGCTCTTCGATGCGAACGCCGGCACCTTCGCCCAGCTCACCAAGCACGAGGGCAACGACGGCGTGCCGCGCTTCATCGGAGCAGGCGAGTTCGTCTACATCTCGGATCGCGGCCTTGGCGCGCTGAACGTGCACCGGGCGAAGGTGGGCGACCCCGCGGATTCCGGCGCCCGGCTCACCGAGTTCAAGGATGCCGATGTGCAGGGCCTTGCCGTCTCAGGCGATGGCCGGACGGCCGTCTGCATGGTCGAGGGCGATCTGTGGAGGATCGATCTCGCGACGCCGGGAGCGCAGGCCGAGCGGTTGTCGTTCACGGCGGCCGAGGATGGTCCGATCGACCGTGAGTTCAAGCAGGTCGGGAGGGATGTCAGCGAGGCCACGCTTTCACCCGATGGCAAGACGATGGCGTTCGTCGCATTCGGTGATGTCTTCGTGCGGGCGATCGAGGAGAAGAGCCCGACTCGCCGCGTGACCGAAGGCGAGGCGCGCGAGCGTGAGATCTGCTGGAGCGCCGATGGACTCACGCTCTACTTCGTGAGCGATCGCGACGGCAGCGACTCGATCTACGCCGCGCGCGTGGTCGAGACGCGCGCCGAGGCGCGTGAGCGCGGCAAGCCGAAGATCGAGAAGGCGCCGGAGCCGGTGGCCGAGCCTGCGAAGCCTGAGCCCGCGAAGTCTGAGCCCCTTGCGGCCGAACCCGCCGCGATGGAACCCGCCGCGATGGAGCCCGCTGCGGCCGAGCCCGCGAAGGCCGATGTCCCCGCGGCGGACGGTACGAAGCAAGATGGCGTGAACGCAGATGCGGGCACGACGCAGCCCGAGAAGAAGGAGCCTGAGAAGAGGGAGCCTGAGAAGAAGGACCCGGCCCTCGACCCGGCGCGATGGGCCGATGCGGTGCGCTTCGACATCAAGGCGGTCACCACCGGCGCAGACGACGATCGCAGTCCGGTCGCGGTTCCAGATGGAAGCGCGCTCCTCTTCAATCGAAATGCTGGCACGCTCGTTCGGCTTGATCTCGTGACCAACGACATCAAGATCATCCGCAGCGGATGGAACTCGACGCTCGACGTGGTCTGCTCGGCAGATGGAGCGCTCATCGCGTTCTCGGAAAGCGATCAGAACTTCAACATCGACATCTGGGTCGCTCCGTCCGATGGGTCGAAGGAGCCGGTCAACGTGACGCGCCACCCGGACAATGACCAATCGCCACGCTTCTCCGCGGATGGGCGGATCCTCGCGTTCCTCTCCGAGCGTACGAACGAGGAGTACGACGTCTGGATGGTGAACCTCGATCGGGAGCTCGACGGACTCTCGCAGCGCGATCTCGATCAGTACTTCAAGGATGCGGCGGAGGCGCACAAGAAGCGGAAGCCCGTCGAGCCGCGCGCCGCGAAGGCAGAGAAGGATTCTCCGGAGGGCGACGACTCGAAGAAGAGTGCGAACGACGAGAAGTCCAAATCCGATGGTTCGAAATCTGAGGGCTCGAAGTCCGAGGGCTCGAAGTCTGAGGGCTCGAAGGGTGAAGCCATCAAGCCCGCGACCTTCGATGAGCTCGAGCTTGACGACGCCTATCTGCGCGTGCGCAGGGTCACGTCCGTGCTTGGCAATGAGGACGGCGTTCTCCTCGCGTCGGCAGGGGACCGTCTCTTCTTCACGGGCACCGATGGCAAGGATCGCGCGCTCTTCTCGATCAAGCCCGATGGAAGCGAGCAGAAGCGTCTCGGCGGGCCCGTCCAGATCACGGAGCTTTCGTTCGCGGGTGACCGCATCGTGGCGGTCGCAAGCGGGCAGGCGCAGACGATCACTCCAAGCGGCGAGAGCAAGACCATCGACATTTCCGCCGAGAGCGAGATCGATCTCGCCCGGCGCAACGAGCAGAAGCTGCGGGAAACCTCGCGGATCCTCGGTCGAAAGTTCTATCTTGATCCGAAGGAGAAAGGCCTCGACTGGCCCGCGCTGACCGAGCGCTACGCGAAGCTGGCGCTGCGCGCGCGCACGGCGAGCGAGTTCGACTTCGTGGCGAACACCTTCATTGGACATCTCGATGCGTCGCATCTTGGCGTCTCGTCCCCCGGCTCCGACGGCCCGTCGCGCCGCGCCCATGGACGGCTCGGCGTCACCACCGTCGCCGCCGAGGGCGGCCGCCGGGTGACGGAAGTGCTTCCGAACTCGCCGGCGGCGCTCGCGAAGCCGCCGATCGAAGTCGGCGACCTCATCGTCGCGGTGGAATTCGTGCGCATCGATCCGGCCAAGACGCTCGAGTCGGCGCTCGCCGGCAAGATCGGCCAAGAGGTGTTCGTCGAGTTCACCCGCGCGGCGTCGGCGCCGGATGCGCCGCAGCGCGAGCTGGGCGCGCTCGTCGTGCCGATCGCTTCGGCGGCCGAGCGAACGCTTCGCTACAACGACGAGACCAGCACGATGGCGCGCAAGGTCGATGCATTGTCGGGCGGCCGTCTCGGCTACATCCACATCGCCGGAATGGATCAGGCTTCGCTCGACCGCTTCGAGCGCGATCTCTACGCCGCAGCCGACGGCAAGGACGGCCTCATTGTCGACGTGCGGAACAACGGAGGCGGAAGCACGGCCGACCGTCTGCTCGCGTCGATCGACGTCCGCCCGCACGCCTACACCATGCCGCGCGGCGGCGACCGGACGCGCAAGAACGGCTACCCGCAGGACCGGCTCTTCATCCAACGCTACACGCTTCCGATGGCGATGCTGTGCAACGAGAAGAGCTTCTCCAACGCGGAGATCATCTCGCATGCCTTCAAGACGCTCGGCCGCGGCCCGCTCGTCGGACAGCGCACCGCGGGCGGCGTGATTTCGACCGGTGGCGAGGCGCTCGTCGACGGCACGACGGTGCGTGTGCCGTTCCGAGGCTGGTACCTACCCGGCGACAAGGACATGGAGGAGAACGGCGCCATGCCCGACTTCGTCGTTCCGCAGACTCCCGAGGAAGAGAGCAAGGGCATCGACGCGCAGCTTGCCAAGGCGGTCGAGGAACTCCTGCGCGACCTTGGATCGAAGAAGTCGGAGAAGCCCTGACGATGGCGCACGAGCGACTCCAGTTCAGCGCGTGGCGTCCGCACCCGTGGCACGGCCTGACCGTCGGACCGAAGCCGCCGGATGTCGTGCACGCGTTCATCGAGATCACGCCGTTCGACGTCGTGAAGTACGAGATCGACAAGCAGTCCGGCTACATGCGCGTCGACCGCCCGCAGCGGTCGAGCTCGGTGCCGCCGGCGCTCTACGGCTTCGTGCCTCGCACCTACTGCGGCCCGCGCGTCGCTGCGCTGTCGCCCTCGAGCGCGCGCGGCGACGGCGACCCGCTCGACATCTGCGTGGTGACCGAGCGGCCGGTCGACCGAGCCGAGATCATCATGGATGCGCGCGTCCTCGGCGGAATCCAGATGATCGATGGCGGCGAGGCGGACGACAAGATCATCGCGGTGCTGCCGAGCGATCCTGTGTACGGTCGCGCGGCCGATCTCGAGGATCTTCCGAAGGCGCTGATCGACCGCCTTGTCCACTACTTCGCGTCATACAAGACGATGCCTGGCGAGGAGAACAAGGTTGCGATCCGCGGCACCTACAGCGTCACGCATGCGTGGCAGGTGGTGCGGGCGTCGATGGAAGACTACGCCGAGCTGATCGCGACGCGCACTTGAGCGGCGGCTGCTGGCGGCAGCCGCCTTCGGCGTGATCAACACCAGAGCGAGCAAAGCCTGCGACCGCTCAAACAGCGCGCTCCCAGGCCGAGGCGGATTCACTCCGCCCGGCCTGACCAGAGGGAGCAAAGGCCTGCGGCCGCTCAAACAGCGCGCTCCCAGGCCGAGGCGGATTCACTCCGCCCGGCCTGACCAGAGGGAGCAAAGGCCTGCGGCCGCGGCGAAGCCGCCCCGCAGGCCAGTTGCGACCGCTCAAACAACGCGCCCCGCAGGCCAGTTGCGACCGCTCAAACAACGCGCCCCGCAGGCCAGTTGCGACCGCTCAAACAACGCGCCCCGCAGGCCAGTTGCGACCGCTCCAACACGCCGCGACCGCTCGAATTCAAGTCACATCTCCCGCTCGCGCAGTTCACGGCCGCGTGCGGCGAGGGAGTCGTAGATCGACGCAAGCAGGCCAACCAGCGGGAACTTGCCCTGAAGCGGCGACTGTCCAAGACGACGGAGCAGCGCGTGCGGCGCAAAGGGCTCGGTCTCTGAAGGCGCTTCGTCGAGCTGACGGCCCGGACGCCAGAAGGTGTCGAGCGACCGCTCGAGCGGCGCCGGATCGGACGCGAGCTCGACCGCAGGAGGAGTCGAGTGCGCTCGTGCGAGTCCGCGCGTCGCGATGGCGCGGGCCTCCTGCAGTCGTTCGAGCAGTCGCTGGCCGTCGAGGCCGCGGAGCGTGAACGCAAGAAGCGGATCGCCCGTGAGTCGCTCGATCAGAAGCGCTCCCACGCAGCCAATGTGCTTGCACGGATTGGGAAGATCGCAGCTGCACGTGCGCATCAGCACGGCGGGGTCGGTCGGGACAAGTTGCTTTCCAAGAGAAGCGAACGGCTGCTCGACGAGCGGCGGCATCTCGCCCGCAAGAAGTTTGGCTGAGTACACCGCTTCGCGCGCCATGATCGCAACCACCCTGTCCCAGTCCGCGTGCGCGATCGTCTCAGCCGTGATCTTGACGATGTATGGCCGCGCGGCGCGTCCCTGCACGGTCGCCTCGACGCCCGCCGATGTGATCTGCAATGTCGCGGTCTGGCCGGCGCGAGCGTAGTCGAGCGCCTCGGCCTTCACCGTGTCGTCGATGCCCGCGAGGAGCAGCGTGGACCATGCGTCCGCGGGCCACGCGAGCAGTTCGATTCCCTCGCGCCGTCGCAGGCGGATGCCGTTCTTCAGGCGCCGGGGCGTGTCGGGTCGGCGCATCGGCCGCACGCCCGGCCCGGTGTTGAAGGACGAGTTGCGCGCGAAGCCCGAAGGGGTCGTCGGCGTTGCTGGCGCGGCTGGCTTCGCCGCCGGCGGAAGTTCTTCACCACTCATGTCGGACCCCCTGGTTCACGTACGACTTCATTCCTCGTCCTCCAGGGTGTCTCGCCGCAGCGTGAGCAGGTCGCGCAGCTGGCCGGTCGAGAGTTCGGTGAGCCACGACTCGCCAGAGCCGATGATCTGCTGCGCGAGCTCTGTCTTCTGCTCGATCATCTGATCGATGCGTTCCTCGAGCGTGCCTTCCGAGATCATCTTGTGCACGTTCACGGTGCGGTGCTGGCCGATGCGGAACGCGCGGTCCGTCGCCTGATTCTCGACCGCCGGGTTCCACCAGCGGTCGAAGTGGAAGACGTGGTTCGCGGCCGTGAGGTTGAGACCGACGCCGCCTGCCTTGAGCGACAGCACGAAGATTGGGCACGCCGGATCGTTCGACTGGAAGCGCTCGATGAGATGCTCGCGCTTCGCCTGCGGCGTGCCGCCGTGGAGGAAGAGCGCCTCGCTGTCGAGTTCCTGACGCAGCATCGCCACCAGCAGATGGCCCATCTGACGGTACTGCGTGAAGATCAGCGCGCGGTCGCCCGCTGCGATGAGTTCCTCCACCATCTCCATGAGACGCATGGCCTTGCCCGATCGCGCCGAGAGTTTCTCACCCGGCTTGAGCGTGGGCAGGGGCACAGAATTCTCGTCGTCGGAACCTTGGCGGAGGAAGTGCGCGGGATGGTTGCACACCTGCTTCAGCTTCACGAGCGCCGAAAGCACGAGGCCGCGGCGCTTCATGCCGTCCGCGTTGTCCACGCGGTTCAGCATGTCGTTCACCACCGAGTCGTAGAGCTGCGCCTGCTCGGCCGTCAGCGGCACGTTCTGGCGCGTCTCGACGAGCGGCGGCAGATCGCTGATGACCGTTGGATCGGTCTTCAGGCGGCGCAACACGAACGGGCGCACCAGGCTCTTGAGGCGCTCGGCCTGCCGTCGGTCCTTGTGGCGCTCGATCGGGCTGGCGAAACGCTTGCGGAAGTCGCCTTGCGTGCCGAGGTAGCCCGGCGTGCAGAACTCGAGAATCGACCAGAGTTCGCTCAGGCGGTTCTCGACGGGCGTACCGGTCAGCGCGATGCGGTGGCTCGTGCGCAGCGCGCGGATCGACGCGGTCTGCTTCGTCGGCGGATTCTTGATGTGCTGCGCCTCGTCGAGCACCACGCGGCGCCAGTGCACGCGCTCGAGGCTGTCCTTGTCGCGCACGACGAGCGCGTATGTCGTCAGCACGACGTCCGACGAGAGCGCCGTCTCGACGAACTTCTCGCCGGTCGGTCGCTCCAGTCCATGGTGAACGTGCACGATGAGCTCGGGCGCGAAGCGGTGGAGCTCGCGGTTCCAGTTGCCGACGACCGACATCGGGCAGACGAGAAGCGTCGGCCCGACCACGCGGCCCTGCGCGCGCTGGCGCTCATGCTGGAGAAGCGCAATCAGCTGCACGGTCTTGCCGAGGCCCATGTCGTCGGCGAGACAGCCGCCGAGCCCGAAGCGGTCGAGGAAGGCGAGCCACGAGAGGCCCTGCTGCTGGTACGGACGCAGCGTGCCCTGGAAGCGCTCGGGCTGATCGACCACGATGAAGCGTTCGTCGCCCTTGAATCCGAGCAGCTCGCTGACCCAGCCCTGCGCGTCGAGGCCGAGGATCGGCAGCCCCGTCTCTGGCCCGTCGAGGCCATTGCCGAGGCGAATCGCCTGCATCACGGTCATCTGTCCGCCCGGGTGCTCCTTGAGGAAGCGCACGGCGCCGTGGAGGTCGTCCGGTCGGATCTCGACCCACTGGCCGTTCACGCGCAGGAGCGGCGAACCTTGCGCGGCAAGCCGCTGGAACGCGTCGATCGAGAGCGACTGGTCGCCGAGCGCGATCTGCCACGAGTAGTTCACCAGGCTGTGCAGTCCGAGGTGACTGCCTTCGCCATCGGGACCGGAGCCCCCGCCGATTCCGGTGGAGCCATCGCCCGAGTCAATGAGGAGGCGTGCGCCGAGACGGCTCGCGGGCTGGCCCCACCATCCCGGTGCGAGCACCACGAAGCCCGACTCCATGAGGATCGGGCGGAAGTCGCGGAGGAACGCGTAGGCCTCGGTCGTCGAGAGCTCGAGCTCGGTCGGCGTCGAGTTCTCGAGCGCGCGTTCGACCCGCGGCCAGATGCGGGCTGCGCGCGCAAGCTCGGCAAGCAGCACGTCGCCTGCGGGCTCGCCTTCGCCGCCGAAGCGTGCGAGAAGTCCCTTGAGTCCGTCCTTCCCTTGCGACCAGATCTGCTCTGCGTCGATCACCACCGGCGGATCGTCATTGGTGATGAGCTTGAACTGCACCGTCCACTGCGCGTTGCGGCCGAGTTCGTCGCCCGCGTCGAAGCTGGTGGGATCGGGCTCGTTGAGCTCGAACGCGAGCCGCACGAAGCGAGACTCGCTCGCGGCGTCGAGCGACGCGAGCCATTGCCGCGCGCCGCGCATGAGATGCGTGTCGGATGGCTTGGTTCCTGCGACATCCGCGTTGCGCCCGAGCAGTCCGCTGAGCCACGCGACGTGCGGGTCGGCGGCTGGATCGCGGTCCTCGATCGCGTCGACGTAGCTTTCCGCCTCAAGCACGTTCCGGGCCTCGCCGTCGACGAAACCGAGGAGCGCGGCCTCGATGACCGCCCATGGCTGCGAGCGGAACTCGTCCTCGACGCAACGCGCGCTTGCGGGAATCGCGGCAAGAAGCGACGTCAGCCGCTGCGCGGGCGCGCCGTCGGCGAGCCAAGGCTGCCAGATCGCACGGAAGCGGCCGGACTTCTCCTGGATGAGCGAGGGCACGACACGTTGATCGGCGATCAGATCGGCCGCGAGCGTCGCGAGTTCGCGCCAGAAGCGGAGGTCGTGTCCCGCGAAGATCCCCGGCGCGA
>JBIKXP010000004.1:0-41982 GCA_044355685.1 Phycisphaerales bacterium | reverse complement strand
GTCCAATCACGTCTTCGGCCGCATCGAGCTCGATTCGGCGCGGCGCGAACCGCGTGGTGGCGATCGGCTTGAACGTGCCGCCGGCGTCGCGTGCGCCGACCATGGCGTTCCACCACGATCCGTCGCCGCCACCGCGATCCCACGTGTTCCAGCACCGCGACGGACGGATGACCGCTTCGCCCCGCGCATCGCACTCGACGCGCTGCGTGCCCTCGCGCTCGCGCACCACGCAGGCGATCCGCGACCGATCGACGTCCCCCTGCGCCGTCACGCGCACCGTCACGGTGCCGTCGTCATTCCACCGCTGCGAAACCGAGACGCCCGTGATGCGCTGCACGTCCCAGCAGTCAAAGCGCGCGCCATGGAACCCGACCCCCGACACGCGCGGGCCCCAGTCCCAGCCGAACGCGCATGCGGAACTCCGCGCAAACGAAAACGGAAGCCAGTCGCCGTTCACGGGTCGCTCGCCGAGCGCGGCCTGCCACCGCAAGAGCTCCGACACCGGCGCCTTAAAGCGAAGCTCGAGGAACGCCCGCCGGCCGCGCAGCGCGTCGGGCACGCGTGCGTCGAAGGGAACATGCTCGCTCAGGTGCGTGCCGAGCGACACGCCGCCGAGCATGACCTCGCAGGGGCCGTCGATCACCTCGATGAAGAGCGCGCAGCGACGCCCGTCGTCCATCGCCGGGACATCGATTTCACGGCGAAACGTCCATTCGGTGCGACCAACCCACTCGCTGTCGAGCTCCGCGCGCTCGCCCTGCCACGGCTGCGCGATGCCGGCGTCGGCGAGGATCGCGTGGATCGAGACGTGCATGAACGCGCCTGCGAGGATCTCGCGCGAGCCGACGAGCGGCGACCCTTCGCCGCCTGCGACACGCACGGTCCATCCGTCTGCCGGAAGCGGAAGACGCCGGAGATCAGGCATCGCGTCCCTTCTCGACCGATCCGTCGTCGCGGGCATCGGCTCGGTACTTCTCGAGGTGCGCGTACATGCGCTTGAGGTCGCGGAAGCCGCCGATCGTGAACCACACCATGATCACGCAGCCGGTCGCGAAGACGAGCCACGTCCAGTACTTCCAGAAGACGAGCCACGCCTCGTCGGGAATCCCGAACAGCGCCGCGTAGAGCGTGCCGACGACGAAGATGAGCGTGAACGCGAGCGGCCATGCGACGGTGATCGCGGTGATCCACGTATCGCCCCGTGAATACTCCTTCGTGAAACCGATCTTCTGCATCCAGACCGGAAGGTTGGCGCTGTACTCCTCTCGGAATTCACGCTCGCTCTCGGGCAGGAGCTGCCGGTACGTGCCGCGGTGGAGCATGCGGTCGAGGTCGAACGGCTCCTTCTTGTCCGAGAGCGAGACGCAGACATACGTTGCGATCGCGGACGCCATCGCGACGAAGGTGAGCACCTGTCCCGACACCCACTTGTTCTCGTGGACCCACGTGATCCACGCGGGCACGGCGTCCTTGCCGAAGATCCCCTCGAAGGCCCAGTAGCTGTCCTTCGCCAGGATGCCGAACGAACTCACCACGATGCCGACGATCATCGCGCTCCACGCGCCGCGCGCGGTGCCGCGCGACCAGTAGAGCCCGCCGATGATGACGCTGCCAGCGCCTGCGACGAACACGCTCGCCGTCAGCGCGCTCCACATGGCGATGTACTGGTTCGGCTTGTAGTTCAGCCCGAAGACGAACGCGAACACCGCGATCGCAAGCACCGCGCCCTTCACCAGCCAGAGGTGCACGCCCGTCGAGAGCGGCGCGTCGGTGAAGCGCTGCCGGATCGGAAGCACCACGTCCTGCACGAAGATCGTCGCCCACGAGTGCAGGTAGGTGTCGTCGGTCGAGAGATACGCGCCGTACATCGCGGCGACGAACATGCCGAGGATGCCGGCGGGCAGGATGATGCCGAGCGCGAGCGGCACGCGCCCTTCGGCCTGGTATGCCTCGTTCGGCAGCGCGGCGATCGAGTCGAGCACGGGCTTCGCCTGCGCCGCGTAGTCGGGATGCGTCAGGAACACCTTCACGCAGATCGGAATGACGAGCGCGACGAGCATCAGCACGCGCCAGCGCCAGCCCGACAGGACGCCCGCCATCTTCGCCTCATGCGGCGTGATCGCGGCTGCGTTGTAGCCTTGGTCGCCCTGCCATGCGCGCGCGGTGTAGAACAGGATGAACGCGCTGATGAGCCAGTAGAACGCGTTGAACTGCGACTCGGCGCCGATTCCGAGCGGATCGATCATCGACTTTCCCTCGGGCGCGGCGAGCATCGTCTCGCCGATCTGGTCCCAGCCGAAGGTGGTGAGGAGATAGAGGATGATGACGAGGAAGGTGATGTTGCAGAAGATGCCCTGCAGGAAGTCGGTCACCATGACCGCGATCTGCCCGCCGAGGAAGACGAAGAAGATCGCGGTCGACAGAAGCAGCGCCATCAGGAACGGGAAGGTGCCGATGGTCGCGCCGAAGACCATGAACTCCTCGGGCAGCCCGCAGATCCAGATGAAGAACCGGGCGCTGACCGCCGGAAAGATCGCGTAGTTGAGCACGCCCGCGATGAAGGCGATGAGGCCGCAGAAGACACGGAACGAGCGCGAGTAGCGGATCTCGAGGAACTGCGCGAGCGTCAGCGCGCGGGTCTCGCGGAAGCGGTAGGCGACCCAGCCCGTGAGCGCGATGACGATCATCAGCGGGTTCTCGACGAGCCCCCACCAGATCGAGGTGTAGCCGGTGTCGTAGTACTGCTGGAAGTACCAGACGAGCGTGATGATGCCCACCTGCGCCATGTTGTAGGCGACGCAGACGAGATAGCGCCCTGCGCAGCGGTTGGCCGCGAGGAAGCCCGACACCGAGTCGGAGTACTTGCGCGTGCGCAGCGCGAACACCACCAGCGTCGCGAAGAGCGCCGCCGGGATGAGCCAGTCGATGAGCGTCATGCGCATTCCGCGCAGGATAACGGCTCACTCGACCCGAAGCGTCGCGATCTCGAATGGCCGGAGGCGGAGAAGCGTCGCCGCGCCGGGCGAATGGCTGAGCTCGGGCTGCGGTAGGTCCGATGCGATTCTCCGCTCGAGGAGATCGACCGCCGTGACGCGGCGCGCGTCGATGTTCCAGAACACCTGCACGTCGCCGCGCGCGCCGCGCGTCTCGACGAGGCGCAGGATGCGTCCGCGGCCATCCTCGGCCGGCTTCCATGCCGCGATCTCGACGCGCATCGGCGCGGATGCAAGCACGTCGAACGGCGCCCAACCGCCGCGCAGCGCGCCCTTCTTGGCCGACTTCAGCGCGAGCGCGCGCATCGGCTCGCGCAGGCAGTCGGCGGCGTGGTCAACGCCCGCCGCACGCCAGTCGCCTGCGTGCGGCATGAGCGCATAGGTGAACGCGTGCGCGCCGCGGTCGCAGGTCGGATCGGGGAAGGACGGGCTCTTGAGAAGCGAGAGGCCGAGCGTCGCGCCTTCCGCCGTCGCGATCGCGCTGCGGCCGTAGCGGCCGTCGTCAAGGATGGCGACGCCGAAGCCCGGCTCCGACACGTCCATCCACGAGTGGCCGGGCAGCTCGAAGCGCGCCTCCTCCCAGCTTGTGTTCCGGTGGATCGGCCGCTGAATCGCGCCGAATTGCGTGCCGAACCACGCATGGCGGGCCCGCACGGCGCACGGGAAAAGCGCGCGCAGCAGCCGCTGCGTCTCGTGCCACTCGACCTCGGTGAAGACCTCGACGCGGCCGCTCGACGCATCGAGCCGGTACGTCTGCCAGAGGCGGCTCTTCGCGCCGATCGCGCGCTCGACGCGGACTTCGCCGCGCAAGGGATGCGACTCGGCCACCGCGATCTCGCAGTCGCCATCGAGGAACTCGCACTTGTCGAAGTAGTCACGGTCGGTGTCCCACGCCTCCCAGCGGCGCGGGCGGTCTTCATAGAGCGCGAGCTGGTTGAGCGGCAGCGCTCGGCCCGTTGCGTCGCGCATGTTCGCGACGCGGCGCGTGCCAAGATGCTCGAGTTCGGCGACGCGACCCGCAAGGTCGATCGCCACACGCACGAGGCCGTTCGACATGGTGACGCCGCGCTTCGAGGCCTTCACCTCGACCGCGTGCGGCAACGGGCCGATCTCCGCGGCGTCGATCACCTTGACGCCAAGCGCAGGAATCTCGCGCGCCTCGATCAGCGCGTCGCCGACCTTCACGACTCCGCAGCGCGTGGTCGACGCGGTGTTGCGCACGAGGACCGGCCGCTTCATGCCGTGCGTATCGGCGAGGCGGGCGAAGCCATCCTCAAGCGCGTCGCGCTCGGCGTGCACGGCGTCGCTGATCGCGGCATGGTCTGCGCGGGCATCCTTGTAGACCGCCTCGATCGAGGAGCCGGGAAGAATGTCGTGGAATTGGTTGAGAAGGAGCGTCTTCCACGCGCGATCGACGCGCGCGCGGAACGCCGCGAGATCCCTCGACTTCATCGCGGGCGTCGAGCACGCGAGCGCCTCGACATCGCGGAGCGCGCTTTCGGCAAGGCGATTCTGCCGCTTGAGCCACGCCTGGCTCGTGTAGGTGCCGCGATGAAGCTCGAGGTAGAGCTCGCCATCCCACGCCGCAAGCGGACGCCCCGCCGCGCGCAGCGCCTCGCGGCCTGCGTGCAGCCGGCCGCAGAAGACGTCGACGCGGTGCTGCTCGAAGCGCGGCAATCCCGCGCAATCGGCGGCCATCTCGGCACGCGCGATCTGCCAGTCGGTGGGCCCGCCGCCACCGTCGCCAAAGCCGTAGGGCTGCAGCCACACGGGAATCGCGCTCGAGAAGAAGCTCTGGCCGTCCTGCACGACGAGGTTCTTCTCGCCGTAGAGCATGTCGGCTGGCTCGATCGACGAGTTGTAGTTGTGGCCGGGCGTCAGGTGCGTGAGGATCTCGGTGCCGTCGAGTCCGCGCCAGTCGAAGGTGACATGCGGGAACTTGTTCGTCTCGCACCAGCTCATCTTGTTCGTGATGAAGGTGTCAAGACCCGAAAGCCGCGCGATCTGCGGCAGGCACGGCGGGAAACCGAAGGTATCGGGGAGATAGAGGAAGCGCTGCTTGCCGCGCGCGCCGAACTCCTTCGTCCAGAATCCAGTGCCGTGGATGATCTGCCTCACGAAGCTCTCGCCGGACGGGCAGGTGCAGTCGGGCTCGATCCACATCGCGCCGCCCGGTTCCCAGCGCCCCTCGGCCACGCGCTTCTTGATCTGCGCGTAGAGCTCGGGCGCATCCGCCTTCACGTACTCGTACTGCTGCGCCTGCGAGCAGAGGAAGTGGAAGTTCGGAAAGCGCTCCTGGAGCCGCAGCACGTTCGCGAAGCTGCGCAGGCACTTGCGGCGCGTCTCGCGAAGCGGCCAGAGCCACGCTGTGTCGATGTGCGCGTGCCCGACGGCCACGCACGCGGTCGCGGGCTCGTGCACGCCGCCCTTCAGCAGCTCGTCGAGCGCAGACGCGGTGTCCTCCATGCCGGGCACCGGATCCTGCGCGTCGATCGATGCGTGGATGTCGCGGAGGGTGTTCGCGATCTCGGTCGCGCGCGGGCTCTCGGCTGGAAGCGCGAGCATGAGCTTGCGGAGGAACTCCCACGCCTGCGCGTAGCGCCACGCGGCCTCGTCGACGACGACGAGTTCGGCGCTCTCGAGGCGTCCGGGGTTCTGCTCACGCCAACGCGTCTGAAGCTCGGGGTGATCCCACCAGAACGTCGAGATGCCAAGCGGCAGATTGCAGGCGGCCTCGACCAGAAGCTCGAGCTTCTCGCCCCCCTTCGCGCGCGGCAGGATGAACGCGAGGTCGCGGTACGGGTCGAAACCCTGGAAAGGAACGTCGTCCCGCCAGAGCGTCGCCTCGGTGCCCGACGAGAAGCGCAGCGCCACCGTGTGCCCGCGCATCTCGGATGGGACCCGCCCTGACAAACGAAACCACGCCGTCGACCAGACCGGACCCCAGCGCAGGCCCACCTTGACCGGCCGAAACCGGGCGCGTTTCGCGTCCGCAAGGGCGGGATGCCCGCCCTCGAGCCCGGATCCGGGCGCCTGCCACATGGCGACCGTCAGCGGACTACGGACTGGAAACACCTGCGGAAGCAGAACCTCGGAGTGGAAGTTCTCGTACCGAATCGCTGCGTACTGGAGGTTTGGAAGCACGGCGGCATCCTACCGGGTCGAGAATTGCAAAATCCCCGGACGCAAATCCGCAACAATGCCCGCTGATGACGCACTTCCGGAACATCCATCCCGTCGTCACTTCACTCGTCGGCTCTACGCGCGCGATCGTCCGCCGATCGATGCCGCATCTCGCGCTGGCGCTTCTCGTCGGCGCCGGGATTTTCCTCGCACCCGAGGCAATCGCAGCAGAGACGCCGGCCGCGACCGTGGCCTCCGCGCCGGTCGGACGCGAAAGCGATGCCGCCGTCATCTCAGCTGGCGTCGCCAAGACCACGGGACTCGCCATCTCGCCACTCCTCGTTCTCGTCGCGCTCGGCTGGTACGACTTTCTGCGCGTCGGAGGCTTCGACGCTGCGCCCGGCGCGCTGCCGATCCATGCGAACCCGTGGATCCTCATCCCGTTCACCGTCATCCTCGGCTGCGTGATCGCCAAGAAGTTCGCGTCGCCAGCGGTTCCGCTGCCGATCCGCAAGATGCTCGATGCCGCCGAGTACGTCGAGGCGAAGTTCTCCGCGCTGATCGCTGCGGGACTTCTCCTTCCGACGATTGTCGGTGCCATGGCGGCGGCGGCGGGCAGCGATGCCGCAGGAACCACGCAGGTCGCCAACCTGATTCCCGATCCGCTGATCTACGCGCTCATTCTCGGCGTGGTCGTCGGCATCTTCGTGTCGGTGTGGATCACCTTCCATGTGATCGACGCGCTCATCGTGCTCAGCCCCTTCGCGATCGTCGATGCGGCGCTCGTCGCCCTGCGCGGCTCGGTGCTTGCGGTCCTCGGACTCGGCCTCCTCATCAGCCCGTTCCTCGGCCTTGCGCTTGCGATTCCGCTCATCGTGACGTCGGTGTTCTTCGCCGGCTGGTGCATCCGGCTCGATCTCTTCGCGCTCGTCACGGCGGGAGACCTACTGCTTCGCCGGACGGCGGACCCCTACCGCCCCGCGCGCGTCTTCGTCGCGGCGCGAGGATGTGGCGCTCCGATCCGTACGATGGGCCACGCCGTCCCAAGCGCGCGCGGCGCACGCTTCAGCTACCGACCGATGTTCGTGTTTCCCCGCCGCACCATCGACATTCCCTACAGCCGGCCCGTCCTGGTGCGCGGCGCGATCTGGAGCACGATGCGCGACGACGCAAGCGGCCGAGCGCTCTTCGCCTGTCCGCCACGCTTCAACGGCGTTGCCGCAAGCTTCGCGACGCACTTCGGCGCGGTCGAGCGCGACGGCTTCCTTCGCCGCGGCTGGCGCGAGCTCCGCACGTTCTTCTCGGCGATCTTCGGTCGCACCGCTGCGGCCACGGCTGTGCCTGCGGCCAACGGCTAAAGTGCGCTTGTGCATGACCTTCTCGCCGTTGCCGCCGATGTCGCGGTCCCCGCGCTCTTCGCCGGCATCGTCGCGATTCTTGCGACCGTGGCCGTCGAGCGGCTCGGCGGCGTCGCAGGCGGGGTGCTGTCGAGCATTCCGACGACGATCGTCCCCTTCGCAATCGGAAGCTATGGCCGCAACGCCGATCCCGACGAGTTCCGGCGCGCGATGGCATTCGTGCCCGTCGGCATCCTGCTGAATGCCCTCTATCTGCTGCTCTGGCGCGTGGTGCCGGCCCGCATCGGCCGCCGGACGCGATCGCATCTCCTGCCGTGGACCATGCTCACGACGTTGGGCGCATGGCTTGTGGCGGCGACCACCGTCGTGTTCGTGCACGATGCGATTCAGCCGACCGTCGCGCAGTCGCTCGCGATCGGCATGACCGCGTTCGCGGTCGGCATCGCAATCGGCATCGCGGCAAACCGGACGCCACACCCCGCACCGAAGGGCACGCACCGTGTCGGAGCGGGCGTCCTTGTCCTCCGGGGGATTGCTGCAGCGGCCGTCATCGGATTCGCGCTTGTCCTCGCGCGCGCGAAGCTCCCCGTCGCAAGCGGCATCGCCTCCGCCTTTCCGGTGATCTTCACCACCATCATGGTGGCGACGTGGCTTGCGCAGGGAGCGCACGTGCCGACTGGCTCCGTCGGACCGATGGCGCTCGGCACCTTGAGTGTCAGCGCCTTCGCGCTGCTCTCGACCGTGCTCTTTCCGATCATGCCGCTCGCGCTCGCGTCGACGACCGCATGGATCGCGGCGATCGCAGGCGTCAGCATTCCGGCGTTTCTCTACCTGCGCGCGCGGCGCGCGGCGCTTCACCCAACGCGCGACGCGGCGACGTCGACGGCCGCGGGCGACCGCTGACGCGCCTCGCAGAGCACGCGCCCCGCGAGCGCCACGCCAGCGAGATACGCGTCCTCGACGCGCGTTCCCCGAAGCCAGTCGCCGGCGCAGCCAAGCCCAAGCTCGCGATCGAAGATCGCATCCTCGCCACCTTCGCCTGCCGCGAGCGCATAGCGCCAGCGGTGCGCGACGGCGTGCGCGGGCGGAGGCACGAAGACGCCGAGCACGGCACCGAGTGCAGCGAACGCGTCCTGCATGATTCGAGCCATCTCCTCGGGCGAGCGCTCGAGGTGATCGACGGACCACTCCGGCCTCGCGAGCACGGTCCATCGATCGACGCCGTCGCGCGCGCGGCCCGGCTTCGACGACACGCGCGACACCCACGCGAGCGCGTCGCCGACGCCCTGGACGCCTTCGCGGATCTCGGCGTGGTCGAACGGCAGATCGACCCGCGCGAGAGAAGCCCACATGAGCGCCCACGTCGGGCGCATGGCGACGCGCGACGCCGCAAGCGAGAGCGCCGGCGCGCAGGCGGCGAAGAGCCCCGCCGTCTGCTGTGCGGGCGCCGTCGACAGCACGAGGTCGAAGTCGCCGAACTCACGCGTCGTTCCATCGGATTCGGTGCCGGAAACCCGCCATCGGGCGCCAGCGCGCTCGATCGTGCGGACGCTGGCCCCGGTTGAGAGTTTGATCCGCTCGAAGCCGAGCAGCCAGTCGCAGAGAACGCTCATCTTCGGAACAGCGACGAAGCGCGACGGCGCCTCGACGGGCGAAGCGCCGAACGGCCCCACCGCCGCAAAGCGCGCGCGCCATTCCGCCACGACGCCGTCGGAGCACCAGCTCGCCACACGCTGCGCGAACCTCGGGTCGCGCGCCGTGAAGTACTGCGCGCCGTGGTCGAACTCGCCGCCCTCGCCGCGACGCGTGCTCATGCGGCCGCCCGGTCCGCGCGACTTCTCGAGGACGGCGACTTCCACGCCGTGCTCGGCGAGCGCGCGTGCGCAGGCGGCGCCCGCGATTCCGGCGCCGATCACGGCGACTCGCCATGGCCGCGCACGGCGCGAGACGATGCGCTCGTACGCGTCGAGGTCGAGCCGCTCGGCATGCCCTTCAGTCGTGCGCGGACGCACCGTTCCCAGCACGGGAAGTTCCGGCGTGAACGGTCGATCGAAGAGCCCGAGGCACCAGAGAATGCCGCCGTAGCTTGCCGGATCCGCGCCGTCGAGCGCGAAGCGGTTGTTGAGATCGACGAGCATCGCGATCGCGGCCTCGGGCGACTGGGTCCAGCCGATCACGGCCTTGCCCCAGGTCATGCGCACGTTGTTGTGGAGTTCGCCGTGCATCACGAGCGAACGCTGCGCGAGATCCCACAGCCGGTCGCCCGTGCGTCCCGACGCAAGCCGCTCCCAGGAAAGCGGCGCGCGCTCGTCGGCCGCATGCGCGCGCAAGGTGCGCCGCGCCCACGAGGGAAGCGCGTCGAACGACGAGTGATCGGGCACGTGCCGGCACCACTGGTAGGCGAGTTCGCGCCAGACGAGAAGTTCCTCGAGGTATTTGTCGGCGCCAGCGGCGTGCGCCTCGCGCGCAAGACGCATGGGCGACACCATGCCGTAGTGGAGGTACGCCGACATGCGCGAAACCCCGGGAATTGCAGCGTCGTTGCGGTCGCGCGCATAGTCGGCGAGGCGCGCGGCGCGGAAGGCGTTCCACCGCGCAAGCCCTGCCGTCGAGCCGCCCGGCGTGTCGACCACGGGCGCGACGGAGTGGTCGATCTCGAGCAGTGCCACCGTGCGCGCGATGTCGAGCGTACGCCAGTCGACTTCGGGGAGACCATGCTCGACGTGCGGCCATGGCTCGCTTCGCGGTCGAGGGGCGGGCCACGGTGCGGCGACGCGCACAGCGCGCTCGCGCTCGGTTGCCTCGCGGAACGCATAGGCGCGATCGAACACGCCATCGACCTTGTTCATCGGGACGATGCACGCGGTGTCGACGGCGATGGCGGCGCGCTTCGTTCGGCGCGCGATCGATGCGGTCCAGTCGGCGTACGGCGCCGCCGGGAAATCCTCGGTGACGATCGCGTAGGCGCGCGACGCGATCCGGTCGATGCCGGCGTCGGGCCGCGACGCGACGTCAAGATTCACTGCGAACGGAATGCCGCGCGCCGCCAGCTGGCCGGCGAAGTCGCGCAGGCCCTCGAGGACGAAGGTCGCATGGCGGTCGGAGAGATACGGGTGCGCGCCCGCGAGCCCGCTGTAGACAAGAAGCGGAAGCCCGCGCAAATCTGCGAGCGCGCACGCAAGTTCGAGGGCAGGGTTCTCATCGGTGCGCAGCGCGTGGTGCGCCCAGTAGACGACGTACGCGGCCCCCTCCGGCGGTTCGCCCGCGGCAACGAGCGACGCCCGCTCGGCGAGATGCCGAGGCAGCGTTGCGAGCAACGCACCGAGCGAGGCTGGCCGTGAGGGAACGGAGTCCATGGGTGTCGAGATTCGCGGACTGTTTCCCGAGCACGGAATCGATCCGTGCCCGCAAAGACCGACGAGGTTGGTCGCCCCTCCCCGAATTTCACTTTCGTATCAGGAATCGGCCGCCGCGCGCACGGTTCAGAGCTACTCTCTAGAAAGTCGCCTTGCGCACGCAAAAGTGCTGCGTCCGATTTCCATGCTCACCGCCCGCTCGCTCCATCCCTCGCTGCAACGGCTCGTCGTGCTCGCTCTGGTGGCGTGCTCGTTCGTCTGCTGCTGCCAGCAGTGGGCGTTCGGCGCTGGCGTCGATCACGACGAACGCGACGTCCGCTCCTGCTGCGGTGCGTGCCGCGTGGACGATGACGCGGCGCCGGCAACCGACGAAGCGCAGCCTTCACGCGGGAAGTCGAGCGACGATCGCGGGCATCCTGCGAGAAAGTGTCTCGGCGCCTGCTGCACGAAGGCCGACTTCAAGCCGCCCCACTTCACCGTTGCGGCCGACGACATCGGCGCGCCGATCGCGGACATCGTCGCAGCGGTCGAGCCTGTGACGGATGCGCTCGAGGGCGCGCCTCGCGCCGACGAGGGCGAGTCGGGCGCGCCGCCGCCGAGGCTCAGGCTTCTCATCTCGGCGAGGCTTCGGATCTAAGGAATCGCGCGCGTCTTCACCCGTCGCGTGCTGTTTCCTTCGCTGATCCAACCGCTCCGAGAGCAACCCATGCATCGATCTTTCCTTCGCGTCGCCGCGGTCGGCGCGACGCTTGCAGCGCTTCCGCTTGGCTGCGCCACGGCGCGCCGCGAGGGTCCGTCGGCCGCCAAAGACACCGGCGAGAACGCCGTCGCGCCCCTCGCACCTGATCGAGCCCTCACGCCCGACGACGCAGCCGCGCGTGCGATCGCCGTCTCGCCGCGCCTGCGCGCGCTTGCGCTTCGGCTCGATGCAAGCACACGCCGCGTCGCCGCGGTGTCGGCGCCGCCCGATCCGTCGATCGCCATCTCGCTCGGCGTGCCGATCGACGGGCTCGGCGGGCTTCCGATCTCCGTGTCGATCATGGAAGGCCTTGGTTGGCTGTTGACCGCCGACGCCCTGCGCACCAGCGCCGGACGCGAGCGCGACGCGAGCGCCGAGGAGCTTGTGAACGCGACGGTCGAGGTCGCGGCCGAGGCGCGGCGCGCGACGCGGGCGCTGCATGCCGCGCGCGAGCAGCTGGCGGCCGAGGAGCGGAATGTCGTCGCGCGCGAGGAAGGCGTCGCCATCGAGCGCGCGGCGCAGGGCCTCGGCGAATCGACGGCCGAGCGCGTCGCCGCGGCCGAGCGCGAACTGATGCTGGCGCGGCTTGATCGCGCCGAGGCGCGCGCCATGCTCGACGAACTCGAAACTGCGACGATGTCGGTGCTTGCGGTCGAAGTGGCACCTGCGATCGATGCCGTCGCAGGCACGGAGCTGCCTCAATCGATCCGACCCTCGCTCGATGTGATCCGTGCCCGCGCGCGCCTGGCTCGCGCCGAGAGCGCGTTCGCCGTCGCGCAGAATCCGCTCGGGTCGAGCGCCGCGGCCGGCGCGGGCTACAGCCGCGACGTCGAGGACCGCGAGTCGATCAACGGCACCGTCGAGTTCGCGCTGCCGATCTTCCGCCGCACGCATGAGCTTGAGGCGCTGCGCGCCGAGGTCGAGGCCGAGCGCGCCGAACTCGCCGAGGCCGAGCGACTCTCCGCGCTTTCGCTCGCCCAGGCGCACGCGGCGCACGAAGGCGCGCGCACGGCGCTCGCGGCAACCGAGGAAGGCGCCGCCGCCGCTGAACGCGCGCGCGCCGCGCTTGAGAGGGCCACGCGCGAAGGCGAGGCGACGCGCGCAGCGCTCGTGGCGGCGACCGCCGCATCTGAAGATCTTCGCGCCCGAGTCGCCATGCGCCGCATCGCGCTCGCCAACGCCCTTGCGCGCATCGAATCGCGCGCATCGGACGCAGCCCATCAGTCCAGCCGAGGAGAAACGCCATGAACCCACGGCCACGCCTCCGTCTCGTCACCCGCGTCGTTGTCCCCGCCGCCATCCTCGGCACGGCCGCCGTGCTACTCGCGCTCACCTCGTGGCGCGCCTTCGAACGGCCGCCCGAGGTGCAGGTCGTGCCCGTCGCCGTCATCCCCTCGCAGTCGCCGCAGGCCCGGTCGTCGGGCGGCATCCAGGCGCCGGGCTGGATCGAGCCGGCGCCGTTTGCGATCGAGGTGCGCGCGCTACGCGAGGGCGTCGTGTCCGATGTCCTCGCGCTCGAGGGAACCGCTGTCGCGAAGGGCGACGTGCTCGTCACGCTCGAGAGCGCGGCGGAGTCGATCGCGGTCGCGCGGCAGGATGCGGCGCTGCGGCTTGCCGAGGCCGATGTCGCCGCGAAGAACGCTGCGCTGAAGGCGACCGAGCGCGCGCTTGCACTGACGCTCGACGCAGACAAGCTCGTCCGCGAGTCGGAGGCGGCGCTACATGAGGCGGAGTCGATGCAGGCAAAGCTCGCTGCGCAGGTCGCGCAGGCGAAGGCGCGCGAGGCCGAGGCGCGCGACGAGTTCGAGCGAAAGTCGCGGCTTGTCGAGATCGGCGCTGCGAGCGAAGGCGATGTGCGGCGGCTCGGCCTGCGCGTTGAGGCGTTGGCGGCCGAGACGCTCGCGCTTGAGAGCGAACGCGCCGCGCGCAACGGGCGGGCGGTGGCTGCGAAGGGCGATCTTCAGGCGGCGCGCACTGCACGCGAAGAACTTGTCGTCGAGACGCGGGCGCGCGACGAAGCAGCCGCCGCGCGCGACGCGGCGATGGCCGCGCGCGACGCGGCGCGCGCAACGCGCGACGAGGCGAAGCTTGCGCTCGACCGAAGCGAGGTGCGCGCACCGCGCGCGGGCATCGTCATGCGCCGCATCGCGGCTCCGGGCGCGCGCGTCGGCGGCGATTCGCCCGCGCTGCTCTCGCTCTACGACCCCGCGTCGCTCCAGGTCCGATGCGATGTGCCGCTCAAGGAGGCGGCGCGCCTTGCGATCGGGCTCGGGGCCGAGATCCGCGTCGACGCGATTCCCGACCGTGTGTTCCGCGGTCGAGTCACGCGCATCGTTCCCGAGAGCGATCTCCAGAAGAACACCGTGCAGTGCAAGGTCGAGATCGACGCGCCCGACGCGGCGCTGCGCCCGGACATGCTCGCGCGCGTGCGCATCCTGACCGAGGGCGCCGCGTCTTCAGCCGAGGCGGTCGCGGTGCCCGTCGAGGCGCTGCGCGCGCGCGACGGCGCGCGCGCGCGCGTGGTGGTCGCGGTGCCCGATGCGGGCGCGGCGCGCACCGAGCCGCGCGAGATCACGCTCGGCGACGAACGCGCAAACGGATGGATCGAGGTCGCCGAAGGCCTCGCCGCCGGCGACCGCGTGGTGGTCGACGCATCGATCGCCGACCGCACGCGCATCGCGCCCGTCGAAACGCCGAAGTCGGAGGCGCCATGAGCACCGAGACCGACGCATCATCGTTCATCCGCTGCCGCGGGCTCACCAAGATCTACCGCAAGGGCGACACCGAGATCACCCCACTTGCAGGGCTCGACCTCGACATCGAGCGCGGCGCGTTCGTGTCGCTCATGGGGCCATCGGGCTCGGGAAAGACCACGCTGCTCAACCTGCTGGCGGGGATCGACACCGTCACGCGCGGGTCGCTCGTTGTCGGCGCGCAGGACATCGCGAGGATGTCGCGCGACGCGCTCGCGGCGTGGCGCGCGACCGAGGTCGGCATCATCTTCCAGTCGTACAACCTCGTGCCCGTCCTGACGGCGTTCGAGAACGTCGAGCTGCCGCTTCTCTTGCAGCCGCTTTCGGGCCGCGAGCGCGAGCGCCGCGCGCTCGAGGCGCTCGCCACGGTCGGGCTCTCCGATCGCGCGGGCCACTTTCCGCGCCAGCTCTCGGGCGGACAGGAGCAGCGCGTCGCAATCGCGCGTGCGATCGTCGCGAATCCGCCGCTGCTTCTCGCCGACGAGCCGACGGGCGACCTCGATCGCGCGAGCGCCGACATGGTGCTCGCACTCCTCGAGCAGCTGAACCGCGAGCGCGGCGCGACCGTCGTGATGGTGACGCACGACCCCGCCGCCGCCGCGCGTGCGGAAGTCCAGTTCCATCTCGACAAGGGCACGCTCGCCGAGACCGTGACGAGAGGTCGCGCATGACGCACACCCACCGCACCGCAGGCAATGGCATGGTCTGGACGCGCAACGCGCGGCTTGCGCTGCGCATGCTCTTGCGGAGCCGCGCGCGCGCGGTGCTTGCGATCCTCGGAATCGCCGTCGCCGTGTTTCTCCTGTGCGCCGAGCGCGCGCTGCATGCGGGCGTGCGCGAAGCGACCGAGGCGAACGACCGCGACACGCGGCTCATCGTCTACCGCGCGAACCGCTTCTGCCCGTTCACGAGCCGACTTCCCGAGCACTACACCGACGCGATCCGCGAGATTCCCGGCGTCGCCAGCGCGGTGCCCATGCAGATCGCCGCGTCGAACTGCCGTGCGAGCCTCGATGTCGTCGTCTTCCGCGGCGTGCGCGCCGACGACGCCGAGCGCGTGCTCGGTCCGCGCCTGCGGTTCGTCGACGGCTCGATGGCGGCGTTCCTTGCGCGCGGCGATGGCGCGCTTGTCGGGAGCGCCCTCGCCGAGCGGCGGCGTCTCAAGGTGGGCGACCGCTTCGCATCGGCGGGCGTCACCGTCACGGTCGCAGGGATCGTCGAGGCCGAGGGTGCGCAGGACCGCAATGCATGCTTCGTGCAACTGCCCTTCCTGCAGGGTTCGGTGGGCGGCGTCCAGGGCGGCGAGGTGACGCAGTTCGAGGTCGAGGTCGGCGATCCGCGCCAGATGGAGGAGGTCGCGCGCGCGATCGACGAGCGCTTCGCGACCGACGCCTCTCCCACCTCGACGCGCGCCGAGAAGGCGTTCGTCGCGCGCGCCGCGCAGGATCTCGTCGTCATCGCGCGCTTCGCGGGCTGGGTCGGGCTTGCGGCGCTCGTCGCGGTGTTCGCGCTCGTCGCCAACGCGATCGTGCTCTCGCTCGAAGGCCGCATGCGCGAGATCGCGGTGCTGCAGTCGGTCGGCTACCGCGCGGGACTCGTCGCATGGATGATCGTCGCCGAGGCGGTCGCGCTTGCTGCGATCGGAAGCCTGCTCGGCGCGGGCGCCGCGTTCGTCGTGCTCGCGCTCGGGCGCTTCAGCCTCGGCGCCGAGGGCGTGCTCGTCGAGTTTCGGCCATCGCTTGGGGCCGCGCTCGCCGCCACCGCGGCCGCCGTCGCGGTCGGGCTCGTCGCCGGCGCGCTGCCGGCGTTTGCAGCGGCGCGCCGCAGCATCGTGGAAGGACTCAGGTCGGCATGAAGTTCCTTCCCTTCGACTACGCGATCCGAAACCTCGGCCGCTCGCCGAAGCGGCTTGCGCTTGTCGTTGGCGGCAGCGCGCTCGTCTCGCTGCTTGTCCTCGCCGCCGTCGGCTTCGGCCGCGGGATGCAGCGTTCGTTCACGGCGAGCGGTCTCGAGACGAACGTGCTCGTCCTTGGTTCGGGCAGCGAGGAATCGGTCGAACGCAGCGAGATTCCCCCATCGACCGCCGAGATCCTCGCCTCGAGCGTCGACGGCCTGCGCGTCGTCGCGGGCCGGCCCGCGGTCAGCCCCGAGATCCACGCGGCGCTGCCGGTCGCGCGCGCCGGCGCAGAGGCCGAAGGCAACGCGCCCCCCGGCGTCTTCCGCGGCTACGAGCCCGAGGCGTTCCTCGTGCATCCGCAGGTGCGCCTTGCCGCGGGTCGCTGGCCCGAGCGCGGCGCCGACGAGATCGCAGCAGGCCCAAGCGCCCTCGCGCGGATCGGCGGCGCGGCGATCGGCGACACCGTCGTCGCAGCAGGCCGCGAGTTCACGATCACGGGCATCCTCGACGCGCCCGGCACCGTGATGCACGGCGAGTTCTGGATGCGTCTCGACCGCCTCGCGCAGCTGACGCAGCGCACGACGCATTCGTGCGTTGTCGCCGCGCTCGGCGACGCGAGCTTCGACGATGTCGACGTGTTCTCGGCGACGCGGCTCGACCTCGAGACGATCGCGATGCTCGAGAGCGACTACTACGAGCGCCTTGCCATCTTCCTCGCGCCGATCCGCCTGCTCGTCCTCGCGACCGCCGCACTCATCGCCGTCGGCGGCGTGCTTGGCGGCGTCAACGCGATGTACGCCGCGTTCGCCTCACGCGTGCGCGAGGTCGGAACGCTGCAGGCGCTCGGCTTCACGCGCGGCGCAATCGCCGTCTCGCTCATCCTCGAGTCGACCGTCGCCTGCGTCGCGGGCGCGCTGATCGCGTGCCTCGTCGGAAGCCTGCTGCTCGACGGCCTCGCCATCCAGTTCACGATGGGCTCATTCGGCATCGCAGTCGACTCGGCCGCAGTGCTCGCGGGCCTCGCATCCGGCCTCTTTCTCGGATTGATCGGGGCGCTGCCTGCGATCATCCGCTGTCTCACGCTTCCAATCCCGTCCGCACTCCGTTCATAGGAACCCGCCATGCTCGCCACGATTCTGTCCGCCGTGCTCCTCGCAGCCCCGCTCGCGCCCATCGCGATCGAGCCGCCCAAGCCCACCACCCCGCCCGCTGCGCCGAATGCGCCCGCGATCCCGAAGGAGGTCTTCGTCACCGAGAAGCCGAAGGACGCGAAGCCCGTCGCCGAGGCGAAGAAGACTGCGAAGAAGGGCGACACCGTCGTCATCGAGGCGAAGATCGGCGGCCGTGGCGAGCCGTTCGTCAAGAACCGCGCGATCTTCATCGTGGCCGACCGAAAGCTGAAGAGCTGCGACGAGATTCCCGGCGACACCTGCCCGAAGCCGTGGGACTACTGCTGCGAGCCTGCGGAATCGAAGAAGGCGAACATGATGACCGTGCAGTTCGTCGACAAGGACGGCAAGCCGCTCAAGGTCGGCGCGCAAGGCGAGGGCGGGCTCGAGCCGCTCGCGCTCATCGTGTTCGAGGGCACGGTCGCGGAAGTCGACGAGAAGGCTGACGGGAAGGGGAACTTCGTCGTGAACGTGACCAAGGTGTTCGTCGAGAAGCCTGCGAAGAAGTAGGCGCGATACAGTGCGCGGATGGGCGCCAGCGAACCCCTTTTCCTCGGTCTCGACGTCGGCACCACGGGCACGAAGTGCGTGCTGATCGACGCGCGCGGCTCGGTGGTCGCCGAAGCGACGGCCGAGCACCCCGTGTCGTATCCGAAGCCCGGCTGGGCCGAGCAGGATCCCGAGGACTGGTGGCGTTCGTCGGTGGCCGCGACGCGCGCGGCGCTTGCGAAGGCGAGCGCGCACGCGCCCGATGCGGCGGCACGCGTCGCGGGAATCGGGCTTTCGGGACAGATGCACGGCCTCGTCGCGCTCGATGCGTCGGGCGCGGTCGTGCGGCCCGCGATCCTCTGGAACGACTCGCGCAGCAGCGCGATCTGCGATGCGCTGCACGAGCGTGAGCCTGGCCTCGCGACGCTTCTCCGCTTGACGGGAAACCGCGTGTTTCCCGGCTTCCAGGCGCCGAAACTCCTGTGGATGCGCGAGCACGAGCCTGCGGCGTTCGCACGCACGGCGAAGGCGCTCCTGCCGAAGGACTGGCTGCGCTACCGGCTCTCAGGCGCGTTCATGACAGAGCCAAGCGACGCCTCGGGCACGGCTGTGTTCGACTGCGCGCGCCGGAATTGGAGCGACGACATGCTCGCGATCATGCGGCTTCCGCGCGCGCTCTTCCCCGATGTCGCCGAGTCGCCGGTGCTGTCGACGCGTCTCTCGGCAGGCACCGCGCGCGAGCTCGGGCTGCGTGAAGGAATCGGCATCGCCGGTGGCGCGGGCGACCAGGCCGCGGCCGCGGTCGGCTCGGGCGTCGTCGCCGAGGGAACTGTCTCGTGCACGATCGGCACCTCGGGCGTTGTGTTCGCTGCAAGCGATCGCTTCCACCAGCTGCCCAACGGCGAACTGCACTCGTTCTGCCACGCCGTTCCGAATCGCTGGCACCTGATGGGCGTGATGCTGTCGGCGGGCGGAAGCCTGCGCTGGTTCCGCGACACGCTCGCGCAGGACGCGGTCGCCGAGGCGAAGGCGCGCGGCGTCGAGGCCTACGACATCCTCGCCGAGCGCGCGGCGCGCGTGGCGATCGGTTCCGACGGGCTCGTGTTCCTCCCCTACCTCACGGGCGAACGCTGCCCGATCCCCGACCCTGCGATTCGCGGCGGCTTTGCAGGGCTCGACGTCTCGCATGGCCGCGATCACCTCGCGCGCGCCGCGTTCGAGGGGATCACGGCGGGCCTCGCCGGCAACATCGACCTCCTCCGCAGGCTCGGAGTCGGCGTGTTCGAGGTGCGACTCTCGGGCGGTGGCGCGAAGAGCGCGTTCTGGCGCGCGATGTGCGCCGAGATGTTCGACGCACGCGTGTCGCTCCTCGCGTCCGATGCCAGCGGCGCGCTCGGCGTCGCGCTGCTGGCGGCGGTGGGCGCAGGGGCACATGCGTCGGTCGACGCCGCCTGTGCGGCGGCAGTACGCACGCAAGGCGCACTCGAGCCCGACGAGTCGCGCGTCGCCGCGTACACTCGCGTCAAGGCGCGCGCCGCCGCTGCCGCCAAGGGCGCACTGCACGTCGACCATTGATGGAGCCCGCGATGGATCTCTTCCTACTCATCTTCCGCTACGTCGCCGCCATCGTTGGCATGGCCGCCGTCGCATGGGTCGTCTGGAAGCTTGTGAACCGTCAGGAGGCGAAGGACGCCGAGTTCCAGAAGAAGCTCGACGACGACGACGCGCGCGCCGCGAAGGGTCGATTCGGTCCGCCTCCGAAGATCTGAACAGCGACTCCACACGCATGAGTGCCCGCAGACGAAGTCTGCGGTTCGGGGGATGTCCGCCGTCGACTCCGGCGTCATCCGTGCCGCAGACTCGCGTCTGCGGGCATTCGTTGAACGGCGACTCCGTACCCCGCGAATGTCCGAAGCGCGTGGGGTCGACGGGTTGCGCCTCACGCGAGCCGTGCGCGCAGCGGGCCCATCTTCTTCTGCAGGTCCTTGCCCGGGCACAGCGTCGGCGAGAGTTCCTGATGGGTGAAGATCTGCTTGCGACCGATCTTGTGCTTCTTCTGCAAATCGCGGAGGAAGCGCTCGAGCGCCGCCAGTTGTGCCTGCGGAATCGACTGCACCTCGAAGTTCCCAAGGCACACGACGCCGAGGTTGTTCGAGTGGTTGTTCCGGGTGTGGCGGCCCTCCCAGCGAAGGTCGCGCGCCTCCCAGACCCGGCCCGCGGGATCGATGGCGTAGTGATAGGCGATGTCTCGGTGTCCGACGCCACGCTCGCCGTTGAGCACGTTGACGAGACGGGCCCTGCACTCTGCGACCGAGGTCGCGGTGAAGGCGCGGTTGCCCTCGTGATGCACGGTGATGCGGCGAACTCGGCCAAGGCGGTCCATCGCCGAGTCTTCCGGGAACCACGATGTCCACCGCGAACGCGGAATCACCGTGCCGTCGTAGGTCTTTGGAATGCCGCTCGCGGACATCGCCGCCGGCTTCGCCTCCGGTCCGACGACCTTCCCCTTTGTGGCCGCCGTACTGGGGCGCTCGGCGGCCGGACGCGACGCCGTGGATCCGCGCGTCGACGAGGACGTCGAGCCAGCCGGCGAGACGGGCTGCGCGAATCGCTGCGGCGGTAGATCCGCGCTCGTCCAGAGCCCGTCGGGAACCTCGTCCGGGTCGCTCACGACGCGTTCGCGCGTCGGCGTCGGCGTCGTGGCGCACGCCGCGAGGAAACCGAGTCCGGCGAGCACGAAGCCGCGCCGCGCGAGTTCGACCGCCCACGCCGACATGGGCGCGTCCGGGGTGTTTCCGTCCAGTCCATCACGCTGCGCGTCCTTCGCCATTCCTTGCTCCAAAGGCTCTCGGCTCCAAAGGCTCTCGGCTCCAAAGGCACTCGAGAAGGGTTTCGTGCCACGCGACAACCTGCACGGCGCGCGCACAGGATCGGGTGAAAGATCGGCACGGAGCGTGGCTCGGCGCGAAAAGTTGCACGCGCCACATGACGCGCGCAGTCAGGCGCGACTGAGCCGGCTGCCCCGGCGGAGGTCGGCCACGCGGGGCTGCAGGTTCCTGCCAGGACAGGCGGTCTGGGCGTCGGGCCACTCGCGGTGCGTGAAGACGTTCGCCTTCCGGACCTTGTAGGTGTCCATCAGGTCGACCAAGGCCTTCTCAAGCGTCCGCATCTGGGCCGCGCTCGGACGCTGCACTTCGAAGTTGCCCATGACGAGCACCCCGATGTTTCCCTCGTTGTGGTTCTTGACGTGCGCGCCCTGCCAGCGGATCGAACGTCCCTGCCACAGCGTCCCGGCGCGGTCGACCACGAGGTGGTACCCGATATCGCCCCAGCCCTTGGCGCGATGGCCCGCGCGATAGAGTTCGATGCGGTCGATCATCGCGCGTTCGCCGGTGCCTGTCTCGAGCAAGTCGAGGCCGTCATGGTGCACCGTGATGGCGCTGATCGGCAGCATCGGGTTCATCAGGCTGACTTCAGGGTCGCCGCGCGCCCACAGCCGACGCGCCTTCGCGTAGGGAAGGGCAGCGGGCGCCGCGCTGGCGGCGATGATGCCAAGCCCGCGTCCAGCCGGGTTCGGTGCTGGCAGCTTCGGGACGGCGCACTCGGTCTCGGTGCATGGAGGGAGCTCATCGAGCCGCGCCCAGCGCGCGTCTGGAAGCGGCGCCGTACGGCTCGGCGTGCAGGCCGCAAGGACCGAGGCAGCGCCACCGAACGCAGCGAGCTGCAGGAACGTGCGACGCGACGGACGCGAGAAGACGCCGCGGGCGACGGCATCGGCGAGCAGCCGCTCCGGCGGAATGCCAGAGTTCGAAAGCGAGGAAGGTTCGAGGTCGCGAGGCTCCAAGTTCACACTCCGCGAGAGCGCATGGTAGATCGGCGCAGCGGCGCCTCGAACGTCAATCCGCCATTTCCGGCGACTTCGGCGCAGGTCGCCGCAGCCGGTCGCCGCGGGGGGCCGCCGCTCCGCGGGAACCCCTCGATTCCCGCCGAAATCCGAGGGGGTTTCCCTGCCCGCGAAGCGACGCGAAATCGGGAAAAACCCCGGGGTTTCTGCTAGAATCTCGGCTCTTCGAAACGCCGGTCCTGCGGGGGGTGCGCCGAGCCCCACCGCCGCCCGTGATGGACCTCTTCCCGAGCCCGCGAGCATGAGCGAAATGCCACAGAACACCCTGTCCGCCGAGCCCGTCGATGCGACCAAGTACACCTCGGAATCGATCCAGGTGCTCGAGGGTCTCGAGGCGATCCGCAAGCGTCCGGGCATGTACGTCGGCGGCACCGGGCTGAATGCCCTCCACCACCTTGTCTACGAGTGCGTCGACAACGCGATCGACGAGGTCATGGCCGGCTATGCGACGACGGTGACCGTCCGCATCGGCGTCGATGGCTCCTGCACGGTGATCGACGACGGCCGCGGCATGCCCGTCGATCCGATGAAGCACGAGAACCCCACGATCAACGGGCGCCCTGCCGTCGAGGTCATCCTGACCGAGGTCCACGCGGGCGGAAAGTTCGGCGACAACGCGTACAAGGTCTCGGGCGGCCTGCACGGCGTCGGCATCAAGTGCGTCAATGCGCTCAGCGAGTGGACCGAAGTCGAGGTCTTCAAGAACGAGAAGACCTACCACATTGGTTTCTCGCGCGGCGATGTCGTGAAGCCGCTCGAACTCGTCGAGACGCTGCCGAAGTCGGCCGCCACCGAGAAGCGCACCGGTACGCGCATCTCCTTCCTGCCCGACCCGCAGATCTTCCCCGACACCGAATTCCGCTACGAAACGCTGGAAAATCGTCTGCGCGAGCTCTCGTACCTGAACCCCGGCGTCGTCATCCGCCTCGTCGACGAGCGCGTCGACGCGAGCGGCCAGCGTCGCGACATCACCTTCCACAGCCCCGACGGCATCGGCGGCTATGTCGCGTGGCGCAATGAGCAGAAGACGATCCAGAGCCCCGTGATCGCGTTCAGCGCCGAGGACGCGGCGCAGTCGCTGCGCGTCGACTTCGCGATGCAGTATGTCGACTCGAACGCAGAACTCACGCTTGCCTTCGGCAACAACATTCCGAACCGCGACGGCGGCACGCACATCGCCGGCTTCAAGGCCGCGCTCACGCGCGTCGTGAACGGCTATGCGCGCAAGAACAACCTGCTCAAGGACCTCGTGCCGTCGGGCGACGACCTGCGCGAGGGCCTCGTGACGGTCGTGAGCGTCAAGCTGCCGAACCCGCAGTTCAACAACCAGACCAAGGAGAAGCTCCTCAATCCCGAGGTCGAGGGCTTCGTCTCGAACGCGCTCGGCGAGAAGCTCGGCGCGTGGCTCGAGGAGCATCCGAAGGAAGCGCGCGAGATCTGCATGCGTGCGGTGCTGGCGGCGCAGGCGCGCGAGGCTGCGCGCAAGGCGCGCGAGCTCATCAAGCGCAAGGGCTCGCTCGATTCGGGCGGCATGCCGCACAAGCTCGCCGACTGCTCGTCCGACGATGTCGAGAAGACAGAGCTCTTCATCGTCGAGGGAAATTCCGCAGGTGGAAGCGCCAAGGGCGGCCGCGACCACGTGCATCAGGCGATCCTGCCGCTGCGCGGAAAGCTGTTGAATGTCGAGAAGGCGCGCCTCGACAAGGTGCTCGGCTTCGAGGAGATCCGCATCCTCATCCAGGCGCTCCAGTGTGGCATCGGCGAGGACTTCGACATCGCGAAGATGCGCTACGGCCGGCTCATCATCATGACCGACGCCGATGTCGACGGCTCGCACATCCGCACGCTGCTCCTGACCTTCCTCTTCCGCCAGATGCCCGAACTCGTGCGCCAGGGCCGCGTCTTCATCGCGCAGCCGCCGCTCTACCAGGTCTTGCGCGCGAAGAAGGCGACGTACGTCCTCAACGACCGGCGCATGACCGACGCGCTCGTCGATCTGGCGCTTTCGCACGCGACCTTCGCCGTGCGCGACGAGGCGGGCGCCGTCGTTCACCGCGTGTCGGGCGACGAGATCCGCCGCATGGTGCGCACGCTCGACAGGCTCGACGAGCTCGTCACCGTGTCGCAGCGCCGCGGCATTCCGTTCACGAAGCTGCTCGCGTCGCGCGCGAAGGATCCGACCGGGAACAGCCATCTTCCGTCGTGGCACCTCGCGTGGGCGGAGGGCGACGAACTCTTCTTCGACGAGGCAAGCGCGCGCGCGGCCGTCGCGCAGCACGACCTCGTGCTCGACGACCTCGTGACGCACGAGATGAAGATCGACCGCCGCCGCATCGCGGGCCTGCGCGAGCTGCATGAGAACCGCGAGCTCGAGCGCATCTTCGGCATGCTTGCCACCTGGCACATCTCGATCGAGGACTACGACCGCGTGCAGGTCGAGGGCGTGACCGGCGAGAAGATGCCGACGCGCTATGCGTGGCTGGTCGATTCGGGCAAGACGCCCGCCGCGACGACCGAAGGCGACGATGACGGCGAGACGCCCGCCACCGCCAAGAAGCCGAAGGACGGCGCGCGCGATTCGGGCGTCGTCGAGGCCGCGAATGTGCCCTCGATCGTGCGAGCGCTGCTCGAGGTCGGCCGCCGCGGCATCGAGGTCAAGCGCTTCAAGGGCCTCGGCGAGATGGAAGCCGAGCAGCTGTGGGAGACCACCATGGATCCCGCGCGTCGCACGCTCCTGCGCGTCACGCTCGAGAGCGCAAGCGAAGCCGACACGCTCTTCACCATCCTGATGGGCGAGGACGTCGACCGCCGCCGCGCGTACATCGAGAAGCACGCGCTCGAGGTGAAGAACCTCGACGTGTGAGTGGGTGCCCGCAGGCTTCAGCCTGCGGAACGGAGGACGTCAGCCTTCGACTCCCACGGCCGTGATTGAGCAGGCGAAGGCCTGCTCGCATCCGAGATTTCAGCCGCCCTTCTTCGCCAGCAGTTCGTCGATCGTCTTGCGGATCTCGTCCTTCGCGGCCGGATGCAGCCCGGCCTTCACGACCTTGCCCTGCTGGTCGAGGATCGCGACGTAGGGAATCCCGCGGATGCCGAAGTCGGGGTTGAACACGTCTTCCTTCGTGATCCCGACCGTCCAGGTCACGCCCATGTCCTTCATGAAGGTCATGAGTTCGGCCTGCTCCTTCGCCGGGTCGCCCTGGCACTCGACCGGATCGCGCTTCTGGTGCGCGACCATGCCCTGGATGCTGGTCACGCCGATGATCTCGAGCTTGTCTGCCGGATAGGCGGCCCGCATCTCGGCGAGTTCGGGGAAGCTGCCGATGCACGGGCCGCACCAAGTCGCCCAGAAGTCAAGCACGACGACCTTGCCCTGCAGCTCGTTGAGCGACTTCCACGGGCTCGTTCCGTCGACGCGCGCGACCCAGTCGAACTGCATCGCCGGGCAGGGGAATCCCACGAGTTCGCCGCGCGCGGCCGCGCCGTCGAGCGTGCGGCGAAGGCGCTCGAGCATCTGCTTCTCGCGGCCCTCGGCGGAGGCGAGCCGAGCATCGACCGTCGAGACGACGCGGCTGCGGATCGCATCGCCCTTCTCCCTCGGGAGAACGGCGTAGACGGTTCGCATGTACTCCTCGGCCGCCGCGAGCGTGGCGACGGGTGCGTCGGCAACGAACGCGCCCGCGAGGCGCTCGATGGCGTCCTTGTGCTTCGCGAGGACCTCGGAGCCTGCGTTCACGATCACCTCGAACGCAATCGAACCATCGCGCGTTCGGACGCCCTCAAGCAGCGCGGGGTGGGACAGGAGCGTCTCGGCGGGACGCGACATGTCGCCAGACTGCATCGCATATCCGGCCGCCTGTACCGCAGCGATGAACCCATCGACGGTCGGCTGCGCGGCGCGCGCGAGCAGCACCTGCTGCGCGGCGGCCTGGCCCTTCGGCGAGAGCGCGAGCACCGGTCCGAGCGCGGAGAACTGGGATGCATCGAGGGTGGCGAGATCGATTCCCTCGACGACCTTGTCTGCCTGCTCGGCGACCTCGGCCTGAATGCGCTTCATGTCCTCGTCGCTTGGGTTCTCAAGGTTCGCGTACTTGGCGCTCATCGCCTCGAAGAAGGCACCGACACGCTTCTCGAGCTCCTCCGCGCTCGGCGGGGCTTCCTTCTTGGCGGCGGCCGTCTCCGGAGCCGGAGGCGCTGCAGGCGGCGTCGCCTGAGGCGCAAGCGGTGCGGGAAGGACGAGAGCGGCCGAGAGGATCGTGATCGCGAGCATGGGGTCTCCAAAGCGTGGACGAAGGCACACTACCCGAGGGCCGAGGCGCGGGGCGCGTCAGTTTCCCTGAACTTGCGCCGGATTCCCAGCCGTCGCCTGCGCGGCGATCCCGGCCCACGCCTTGCCAGCCTCGACGAGCATGCGCTCGAACGCGGCGCGTTCGGCGCGACGGCGCGCGTCGTCGACGGCCTGGTCGCTTGTCCAGGCGCTTGCGAGCTGGTCGTCGGTGGCGCTGCCCTCGGCGGTGCCGTAGCAGAAGCCCGTGCGGACATCGAAGAACGCGATGCTCACGGTCGAGTTCACGACCGCGTTCTTCGTGGGCGCGAGGCCGAGGGTGAGGAGGCCGAGCGGACCGATGTCGCGGTCGTCGACGCGGAAGTCGGTGTCGACGGTGTAGAGCGCGACGATGTCGGCGCGCAGGGTCGCGGCGCCCTCGCGGAGCGCGCCGAACGGGCGGTCGGAGGCGGGCACGAGGATCGGCGTCAGGCGCGCGACGCCGCGCACCGACGGCCAGCCTGCGATGGCGGCGGCGTCGGCCTCGCGCTCGAGATCGTTGGCGCCGACCAGCGCGATCGACCCGCGGTCGACGCCCGCGCCGCCATGTGAGCGGTAGCCGCCCGCCTGCACGCGCGCGAAGGCGATCCCCGCGGGCCACGAGGCGGCGGGTCGAACCTGCATGCGCTCGGCGACGGCGGGGTCGCCGAGCGGAGGTTCGTCAGAAGCAGGCTGCGCGTCGGACGCGGGTCGCCCTTCAGACGCAAGTTCCATGATCGACGCCGAGTCACCCGGCGTGACATAGTGCGAGGCGCAGCCGCCGAGCAGCGCGAGGGCCGCGGAAACAGTGGTCGCGAGCGAAATCATGGACGCGGTGCGGCGGGCGGGCGAGACGATCGACGGCATGGAGTCCTCAGTGGCTGGGCGCGCGAACGCGCGTGAGCCGCCTCGACGCGGGCCACGCTGGAGGCATTCCGTGATTTCCCAAGCCCGTGACGCAAACCGGTGCACCGTGGCAACAACCGTGCACGGCACGTGCCAGCCAGTGCCTGGCACTGCATGGCACGTGCTGTGCACCGCTCGACCGGAGACCGACGATGCCGATGGGCGCGAGGGCCGCTTACGGATTCCGCGCGACGCGGAAGCCCATGATCCACGAGAACTGGAAGTTCGGGAGGAACCCCCAGCGCTTCGACGAGCGCAGGGCGAAGGGCGTACTGTTGAATGCGTTGCCGCGCAGCACGCGGTAGCCGCTGGTCGGCGGGCCGCCCGTGGGGTTCGTCTGCGGCTTTGCCGAGTACGGGGCCTGCCAGTCGCTGCACCACTCGCTCACATTGCCCGACATGTCGTGGAAGCCGAAGCCGTTCGGAGCCAGTTGTCCGACATTGTGCGTCTGGTTGCCGGAGTTCTGCTCGTTCCAGCCGATGTTGACCGCGAGCGCCTGGTCATCGAATCCGTCGGGATATCCCGGCATCGAGTGGTAGGCCGTCGTCGTGCCCGCACGGCACGCAAACTCCCACTCCGCTTCGGTGGGAAGGCGGAATCCGCGGCTCGTGCAGAAGTCCGTGGCGTTGATCCACGAGACCTGCTCGGCCGGTCGGTTCTCCGAGTTCGGATAGTTCGGGCCGCTGAAGTAGGACCGGTTCAGTCCCGTCACCGCCGTCCACTGCGCCTGGGTGACCTCGTAGCGCCCGAGGTAGAACGCGTTGGTGAGCGTGACGGTGTGGACCGGGCTCTCGTCGGCCGCGCAGCCGGACTGGAGCGACGGCGAGCATCCCATCTCGAAGGTCCCCGGCGGAACAAGCAGCATCTCGATCTGAGGATTGGCGGTGGTTCGCACGCGCCATGGTCGGCCTGTCGCTGCGATTGCGGCGCGCAGCGAGGGATCCGTCACCACGGCAGGCGATGGCGTGTACTCAAGCACCGTGGCCCACGTCGGCACGGTGCAGGTTCCACCCCAGTTTGTGAGTAGAACACCGAGATCCGCAGCATCAACCGCTCCGTCACGATTGATATCCGCGGCGCAGTCCGTGCACGAACCCCACGCCGACAGAAGCTGCCCCAGGTCCGCCGAGTCGACGGTTCCACTGCGATTGACGTCTGCTCCGCAGGCACCATCCGCGTGCGCGGAGGGCGCGCCCAGCGCGGCGGCAAGAGAGGCCACGAGGATGGTGGAAAGACGCATGCAGACTGAGCGCTGCGAGTGACCGAGATAGCTTGCCACGATGATTCTCCAGTAAGTCCTGACGGCGGAGTCAGTCGATCGACCCCAGATTGAAGCGGACAGCGTTGAAACCGCAGACAAAATCCGCTTCGACACTGCACCAACCCTATCTGCCTCGCGGGCGCTCGCAAGCAAGCGCGTCGATCAACGGCACGGTTCGATATCTCTCGGTTCGCGGCCCACCCGACCGGGGTAGTCCGAAGCGCCTCGGCGTGCGGGCATCGCAGGTGATCGTTGGCTCACCGTCCCCGAACGGGGCGCCAACGCGTGGTTCACGCGCGCGAGTCGCTCTCTCGGATCGTGTTGAAGGACTCGACCCCTACAGATCCGCCACGCCCGCCTCTGCGAAGCCCTTTCGCCGCAAAATGCACGCGTCGCAATGCCCGCACGGCGTGCCGTCGGGCAGCGGGTCGTAGCACGAGAGCGTGCGCCCGACGGGCACGCCAAGCTCGAGCGCGAGCTTTACGATGCCCGCCTTCGCCAGCATCTGGAGCGGCGTGTGGATCTTGAAGCGCGCGCCGTCCTCGGTCGCCGCTGCGGTCGCGAGGTTCGCGAGGCGCTCGAACGCCGCGATGAACTCGGGGCGGCAGTCGGGATAGCCCGAGTAGTCGATTGCGTTCACGCCGATCGCGAGGTCGCTTGCGCCAATCGTCTCGGCGTACGCCAGCGCGAATGCAAGGAAGATCGTGTTGCGCGCGGGCACGTACGTGACGGGCACGCCACGCGCGATCTCGCCTTCGTTGCGATCCTTCGGTACGGCGATGTCGTCGGCGGTCAGCGCGCTGCCGCCGAAGGCGCGCAGGTCGATCTCGGCGACCTTGTGCTCGGCGGCGCCAAGCGCACGCGCGATCTCCGACGCTCGCGCGAGTTCATGCGCGTGGCGCTGACCGTAGCGGAAGCTCAGCGCGTGGCACGCGTAGCCCTCGCGCCGCATCCACGCGAGCACGGTCGCGCTGTCGAGGCCACCTGAGAGAAGAACGACGGCTCGCTTCATCGTTGTTGCATCCGTCGCGGCGTTCGCACGCGGCTCGCGCGCGCCCATCACACCGGGCTCGGCACCGCCTCGAGCACGCGCTGCATGATGCGGCGCGTCGTCAGCGTGTCGCCCTGGTGCATGTAGGTGCGGCTGATGACGCGGTGCGCGCACACGGGCAGCACGTTCGACACGATGTCGTCGGGCACGCAGTAGCCGCGCCCGTCGACCAGCGCCGTCGCCCGCGCTGCAGCCGCGAGCGCGAGCGCGCCGCGCGGCGAGACGCCGACCTGCAGGTCCTCGCTGTTTCGGGTCGCGGTCGCGATTGCAATGATGTAGTCGACGAGTTCCTGCGCAAGCCGCACCTCGTCGGTCTTCCGCTGGAGCACGAGCACTTCCTCGGCGTCCATCACCGGAACGAGGTCGGGCAGCGCCGTGCGCGCCGGCTGCTTCTGCAGGATGCGCGATTCGTCGTCGGGCGACGGATATCCGAGCGAAATGCGCATGAGGAAGCGATCGAGCTGATTCTCCGGCAGGAAGTAGGTGCCTTCGAACTCGTAGGGGTTCTGCGTGGCGACCACAAGGAACGGCTGGGGCAGCGCGTGGACTCCGCCCTCTGCCGACACCGTGCCGTCCGACATCGCCTCGAGCATCGCCGCCTGCGTGCGCGGCGTGGTCCGGTTGATTTCATCAGCCAGCACGACGTTCGCGAAGATCGGTCCGCGGCGAAACTCGAAGGTGCCGCTCTCCTGACGAAAGATGCTGGTTCCCGTGACATCCGAAGGCAGGAGGTCGGGCGTGCACTGGATGCGGCTGAACGAGCAGCGCACCGAACGCGCGAGCGCGTTGGCGAGCACCGTCTTGCCGACGCCGGGCACATCCTCGATCAGGGCGTGGCCACGCGCGAGAAGGCAGACGATGAGCCTGTCCACGGCCTGGGAGTTGCCCATGTAGACGGAGGCGATGTTGGTCCGCAGCGCGGCGATCCGCTCTTGCATGGCGCGAGTGTATCGTCAGAGTCGCATGAACTGCGCGCTGGGCGGCGCCGGCGCGAATCGGACACCAAGGCCTTCCGGGTCGACGCCCTCCGCTTCGGGAACGACGCTGGAAAAGCCGTGCATCTCGCCGACGTCCGCCGCCGAAGACGCACGCACTCATTTCTCCCCGGCTGGGTCGCGTGCGATGCGCGCCAGACTCGCCTGATCTGCTTGCCTCCGTGCAGTTTGCACGGCAAACTCCACCCAATGTCCGAGCCTGAGCCCCTCATCCGCCAGCCGCTCCGCTGCGTGCAGTGCGGGTATGACCTCGAGGGCCTCTCGGCGCGCGGCAACTGCCCCGAGTGCGGACGCGAGATCGTGTCGAGCCTCGCGAAGGTGCTCGATCTCTCGGCGCCCGAGGAACCGGCTTCGCAGGACTCGCGGCGCCTCGCCCTCGCGCTTGCGCTGGCGACCGCCGGATGCCTCGCAGGAACCGCGCGTCTGCCGGAGTTCGCGCTGCTCGCGGGTCTCGAGGAACTCGATCTGGCCGAAGGGCTCGTGCGACGATCGCTCATCGTGGCAGCGAGCGCGTGTCATGCCCTCGCGCTCGTCGGCACTGCGATCGGCCTTCTCTCCATGGCGTTCATCCTTCCGCGCCGCAACGAGCGCCGCGTGCTGCGCGTGCGCGTACTTGGCTGCGTGGGATTCGCGCTGTGGCTCTCGCTCTCCGCAGCGTCGCCGAACCTCACGAGCCTCACGGTCACGGCGATTCCAGCGGCCATGACCCTTCTGGCGCTGAGCCCCGTCTTCCGCGAACTCGGACCGCGGTCACGCGTGTACCGCGACCGCGACAGCGCGAAGCAGCGAATCGACGAGCTTCTCCTTGCGCTTGGCATCGCCGGCTGCACGTCCGCCGGCGCGATCATCGCGTCGAACGATGCCACGAACGAGACGCTTGTCGCCCTGCTGCGCCTGGTGTCGGCCGCGAGCGCCGGGCTCCTCGCGATCGGCCTTGGCTATCTGACAGTGAACGCGGCGTGGATCCTCCAGTCGGTCCTCCGGCCGGATCCGACGCTCGCCGACCTCTTCGGGCGCCCCGACCGGCCCAACCCCGACGCCAAACAGAAGCCCTGAGCGCCGCTTCCCCGCAGCGGGCGGCCCGGTCGTGACTCGGCACCCTGTCGGCGCCGGGGCGCAAGGTCTGCCATTCCGGCAGCGCTGCGATCAATGGGACCGGAGTTGTCAGGCGGGAGGCCGGGCTGCCCGCTGGGGCGATTTGCCATAAGTCGCTTTCTACAATCTGCTTACATCGCACTGCCTCGCCGGCTGGCCCTTCGTTCTACCCCCGCCGTTGCTGGCTCCGCTGGAACGGTCTTTGTATAGGGTGACGCCCCGCGTCTGCGGGAGTCAGTCAGTCCGTCCAGTCCCACGCCGGCGCCGCGACAGCGCAACGCCGGACTTCCTCGTACGTCACGCGATTCGGAGAACGACCACCATGGCCGTCAAGGAACTTTCCTTCGAGAACGAAGCACGCAAGAGCCTTCTCACCGGCGTCGAAAAGCTCGCCGCCGCAGTCAAGAGCACCCTCGGCCCCCGCGGCCGCAACGCAGTCCTCGACAAGAGCTGGGGCGGCCCGACCGTCACCAAGGACGGCGTCTCGGTGGCCGAGGAGATCGAGCTCCGCGACAAGGTGGAGAACATGGGCGCGAAGCTCGTGAAGGAAGCCGCCTCGAAGACCTCCGACGACGCGGGTGACGGAACCACCACCGCCACCGTGCTCGCCGAGGCGCTCGTGAAGGCCGGCTTCCGCCAGATCGCGGCCGGCGCCGACCCGAACGCGCTGGTGCGCGGCATGAAGAAGGCCGTCACCGCAGTGGCCGCGAAGATCGCCGACGGCGCGCGCCCGGTCGACAAGGTCGCCGGCGGCATCGCGTCGGTCGCCTCGATCAGCGCGAACAACGACGTCGAGATCGGCAAGATCATGGCCGAGGCGTTCGCGAAGGTCGGCAAGGACGGGGTCATCACCGTCGAGGAAGGCAAGTCGCGCGAGACCACCATCGACGTCGTCGAGGGCATGCAGTTCGACCGCGGCTACCTCAGCGCGAACTTCGTCACGAACACCGATGAAATGACCGCCGAGCTCTCGAAGGCGCTCGTCCTCGTCTACGAGGACAAGATCGACAGCCTCACGAAGTTCGTGCCGTTCCTCGAGAAGGTGATGGAGGCGAAGAAGCCGCTCCTCATCATCGCCGAGGACGTGACCGGCGAGGCGCTCAGCGCGCTCGTCATCAACAAGCTGCGCGGCGTGCTCAACGTCTGCGCCGTGAAGGCCCCCGGCTACGGCGACCGCCGCAAGGCCATGCTCGAGGACATCGCGATCCTCACCGGCGGCAAGGCGATCATGAAGGATCTCGGCATCGAGCTCGACAAGGTCACCATCAAGGACCTCGGCCAGACGAAGAAGCTCGTCATCGACGCGGACAAGACCACGATCGTCGAGGGCGCGGGCAGCAGCGCCGCCATCAAGGGACGCTGCGACCAGATCCGCAACGAGATCGCCCAGACCGACAGCGACTACGACCGCGAGAAGCTGCAGGAGCGCCTCGCGAAGCTCGCCGGCGGCGTCGCGCAGATCAACGTCGGTGCGTCGAGCGAGGCCGAGCTCAAGGAGAAGAAGGCCCGCGTCGAGGACGCGCTGCACGCGACCCGCGCGGCCGTCGCCGAGGGCGTCGTCGCCGGTGGTGGCACCAGCTTCATCCGCGCGATTCCCGCGCTCGACAAGGTTCGCAAGGACTGCGTCGGCGACGAGATCGCCGGCGTCGAGGCCGTCGCAGAGGCGCTCTGCGTCCCGCTGCGCACCATCGCCGAGAACTCCGGCGAGAAGGGCACGGTCGTCGTCGCCAAGGTCAAGGAGATGAAGGGCGACGAGGGCTTCAACGCGCTCACGCTCGAGTACGGCGACCTCGTCAAGCAGGGCGTCATCACTCCGGCGAAGGTCGACCGCTCGGCGCTCCAGAACGCCGCGAGCGTCGCCGGCCTCATCCTCACCTGCGACTGCGCCATCAGCGAGAAGCCGCAGCCGAAGGAAGCCGGTGGCCACGGCCACGACCATGACCACGGTGGTGGCATGGGCGGCATGGGTGGCATGGGCGGCATGGGTGGCATGGGCGGCATGGGCGGCATGGGCTTCTGACGAGCCTCGACCGCACGGTGCACCAACCTCCATCGGCCTGTACGCCGCATCGAACAACGACACGCAACACACGAATCACGCAAGAAAGCACGCAAGAAAGCACGAGTCACACCAATGTCCACTGTCCGACCCCTCGAAGACCGCATTCTCATCAAGCCCATCGAGCCCGAGACCAAGACCTCAAGCGGCCTCTTCCTCCCGGAAACCGCGAAGGAGCGCCCGATGCAGGGCACCGTCGTCGCGACCGGCCCCGGGCTCCTGCTTGAGAACGGCGAGCGCGCTCCCGTGAACGTCAAGAAGGGCGACACCGTCGTCTACGGCAAGTACGCCGGCTCCGAGATCGAGATCAAGAACACCAAGCACGTGATCATGCGCGAGAGCGAACTGCTCGGCGTGATGACCAAGTGACGAACGACCAACCGAACACCAGCCAGAAGAGGCAAATCACATGGCACAGAAGCAGATGAAGTTCGATGCGGCGGCGCGCGCGGAACTCAAGCGCGGCGTCGACCAACTGGTGCAGGCCGTGGCCGTGACGATGGGTCCCGTCGGTCACAACGTGCTGCTTGCGAAGAGCTACGGCGGCCCGCAGATCACCAAGGACGGCGTCACCGTCGCCAAGGAGATCGACCTCCCCGCTCCCTTCGAGAACATGGGCGCGAAGATGGTGCAGCAGGTCGCGAAGAAGACCGCGGACGTGGCCGGCGACGGCACCACGTGCGCGACGGTCCTCGCCGGCGCCATCTTCAACGGCGGCCTGAAGTACATCGCCGCCGGCGCGAACGCCGTCGCGATCCAGCGCGGCGTCAATGCCGCTGCGCAGGTCGCTGCCGATGCGGTCACCGAGATGGCCCAGAAGTGCAAGGGCAAGGCGGACCTCGAGAAGGTCGCCACCGTCTCGGCGAACCATGACGTCGCGATCGGCAAGCTCATCGCCGAGGCGATCGACAAGGTCGGCGCCGACGGCGTGTGCGAGATCGAGGAAGGGAAGACCGCCGATACGACGCTCGACTACGTCGAAGGCATGTCGTTCGACAAGGGCTTCCTCTCGCCCTACTTCATGACCGATCCGAAGCGCGCCGAGTGCGTGCTCGAGAACCCGCTGATCCTCATCAACGAGAAGAAGATCTCGAACCTCACGGAACTGCTGCCGATCCTGAACAAGGTCGCGTCGTCGGGCAAGCCGCTCCTCATCATCGCCGAGGAAGTCGAGAATGAGGCGCTGGCCGCGCTCGTCGTCAACCGCCTCCGCGGCGTGCTCCAGGTCTGCGCCGTGAAGGCTCCGGGCTTCGGCGACCGTCGCAAGGCGATGCTCGGCGACATCGGCGTCGTCACCGGCGGCACGTTCTTCGCCGAGGACATCGGCCGCAGCCTCGAGGACGTCGAGCTCAAGGAGCTCGGCACCGCGAAGAAGGTCGTCATCACCAAGGATGAGACGACGATCGTCCAGGGCGGCGGCAAGACGAAGGACATCCAGGCCCGCGCGGACCAGATCCGCGCGCAGATCGAGCGCACCACCAGCGACTACGACCGCGAGAAGCTCAACGAGCGCCTCGCCAAGCTCGTCTCGGGCGTGGCGATCATCTCGGTGGGCGGCGCGACCGAGCTCGCGATGAAGGAAGCGAAGGACCGCGTCGACGACGCGCTCCACGCGACCCGCGCAGCCGCGAAGGAAGGCTACGTCGCCGGCGGCGGTGTGGCGCTCGTCCGCGCGATCGCGTCGGTGCTTGAGTCGAAGAAGAAGGCGAAGGGCGACGAGAAGTTCGGCTTCGACATCGTCGCCGAGGCGATGGCGCGCCCGTGCGCGCAGATCGCCGAGAACGCCGGTCATGACGGCGATCTCGTCGTCGAGAAGATCCGCGAGTCGAAGGCCGGCACCGGCTTCAACGCCGCGACGGGAACCTACGAGGATCTCGTGAAGAGCGGGATCATCGACCCGGCGCTCGTCGTCAAGACGGCGCTCCTCAACGCCGCGAGCGTCGCGGGTCTGATGCTCACCACGGACGTGATCGTGACCGAGCTTAAGGACGAGACCGCGCCCGTCGAGGGCGCGATCAGCTGAGTAACCTCCGTCGCCGCGCGGGACACCGTGCGGCGACGATTCCATCTTCGGACGCGCCGTGCGGGTGGTTCGCGCGTGCGCCGGACGCGGGCGAGCCCCGCGTCGACAGCCTCAGGGACGCGCATGCCGCAGACACGCTGCTACTACGAGATCCTGTCGGTCGAGAAGGCCTCTTCGCAGGACGACATCAAGCGGGCGTATCGGCGCCTTGCGATGAAGTGGCACCCTGACCGGAATCCAGGCAACAGCGAGGCGGAAACCGAGTTCAAGGCCTGCACCGAGGCCTACGAGGTGCTGTCCGACCCCGAGCGCCGGCAGCTCTACGACCGGCATGGACACGCCGGCCTCCGGCAGAACCCGGGCCACGACTTCCGCTCGATGCATGTCAACGACATCTTCTCGATGTTCAACGACATCTTCGGCCAGCAGGTCGGTGGCCGCGGCCACCGCGGCCCCGCGCGTGGGTTCGACCTCGAGACGGAGGTCGAAATCGAGCTCGAGGACGCTTTCAATGGCTGCGAGCGCGAGGTCGAATTCAAGCGCCTCGACGTGTGCGAGCCGTGCAAGGGTTCTGGCGCGAAGCCGGGCTCGAAGCCCGTCACCTGTCCGACGTGCGGTGGCCAGGGTCAGGTCGCGCAGACCGGTTTCGGCGGCATGTTCCGCATGGTGACCACGTGCCCCGACTGCCGCGGGCGTCGCACGGTCATCACCGAGAAGTGCGAGAAGTGCCGCGGGCAAGGCCGTGTCTCGACCAAGCGGAAGCTCGCCGTGCGCATCCCCAACGGCATCGACAACGGTCAGGTCATCCGGCTCTCGGGCGAAGGCGAGCCCCCGCCGCCGGAGGCGAATGCGGAGGGAAAGGGCCAGCGCGGCGACCTCCATGTCGTCGTGCGCGTGGCCGAGCACGAGCGCTTCGAGCGCCGCGGCGTCGATCTCGTCACCGTGCAGCCGATGGCGTTCGCGCAGGCCGCGCTTGGCGCCAAGGTCAAGGTGCAGGCAATCGACGGAGAGCGCGAACTTGAGATTCCGGCCGGCAGCCAGCATGGCGACGCGATCGTCCTCGAGCGCGCGGGAATGACGGCGCTCCAGTCGAAGGAGCGAGGCGACCTCCACGTGGTGCTGCAGCTCGTCGTCCCGAAAAAGCTGACCGACGACCAGCGGCGCCTTCTCGCCGAGTATGCGCAGACCGAGAAGACCGAAGTCAACGCCGACGGCCAGAGCTTCTGGAAGAAGATCAACCCATTTGGAAACTGAACCGCACGTTGCGCACGCCGTGTGCGCCGAGGTGATGCGATGGACCACGAGAGCCCGACCGAACCCGACACCGGCACCGAAGAGACGCGCGAACCCATGAACGACGAGACGGGCACCCCATACGGCGACGACGCCGACTCGATGCAGGTCATCGAGAAGCTGATGGCCGAGCGCGACGACGCGATCGCCGCGAAGCTGCGCTCCCAGGCGGATTTCGCGAACTTCCAGCGCCGCTCCATCGAGAACGAGGCGCGCGCGCGGACCGGCGGTCTCGTGCAGCTGACGCGCTCGCTCATGCCGGTCCTCGACCACTTCGACCTCGCGCTTGCGCAGGACCTCTCGAAGGTGACCGTCGAGCAGATGGCGAAGTCGATCGAGATGACGCGCGCGGAACTTCAGAAGGCGCTCGAGCAGAACGGCATCTCGCGGATCGAGCCGGCCGTCGGCGCGCCGTTTGACCCCATGCAGCACGACGCGGTGATGAAGCAGCCGGTCGAGGGCGTTGCCCCCGGCTGCGTCAGCATGCGCTTCCAGACCGGCTGGAAACTCGGTGAGAGCGTGCTGCGCCCGGCCAAGGTGGCCGTCGCGCCCGAGGCGTGACGAACGTCGAGGTGTCGCCACAGTCATGCCCACCTACGAGTACATCTGCCGCGCGTGCGGACATGAGTTCGAGGAGTTCCAGTCGATCAAGGCGGATCCGATCGCCGTGTGTCCGAAGTGCCGAAAGAAGAAGGTCGAGCGCAAGATCGGCATCGGTGGCGCCGTGATCTTCAAGGGCGGCGGCTTCTACGAGACCGACTACCGGAGCCAGAGCTACAAGTCGGGCGAGGAAGCGGAGAAGAAGGCGGGCGAGTCGAAGGGCGACGCGAAGTCCGAACCGAAGTCCGATTCGAAATCCGATTCGAAATCCGATTCGAAATCCGATTCGAAATCCGATTCGAGGTCGGCCGCTGCGACCGACACTGCGACGGGCGCAACGAGGCACGCCAAGACCGAAGCCAAGACGGAAGCAAAGACCGAGGCGCGGCCTGAAGCAAAGCCAGAATCGAGGCCAAAATCTGGGCCAGAATCTGGGCCGGACGCTGCTGCCGCTGCTGCGGAGAACAAGCGCATCGAGGCGCGCGCGACGCACCAGTCGCGCATCGGGCGCGGGATCGGCAACATCGTGCACGGCGGCGCGAAGGCGTCGAGGGTCGCGAAGCCGTCCAAGCCCGCCACGCGCGGGCGGAAGAAGTAACGATCCTGCATGCCGCGCGGTCCGCGCGGCCCGCAGCCTCTCTACACTGCTCGCGTGAGCCTTCGCTTCAAGAGCCGCATCCTCGATCACCTCGCGCACCGGAACTACCTGCCGATCTACATCAACGAGGTGGCGCGGCAACTGCGCGTCGCCGACGAGGACGAGGCCGAGTTCCTCGACACGGTGCGCGAACTCGGCGAGGCTGGACTCCTCGAGATCGGGAAGGACGAGAAGCTGCGCTTGCCGCGGCTTCCCGAGGAGATCGAGGGCGTCATCAAGCTGACGCCCCGCGGCATTGGCTTCATCCGGACCGACATCGACTATCGGGAGGGCGACCTCTTTGTCCCGCAAGGCGAGACGAAGGACGCCGTTTCCGGCGACCGCGTGCGCGTCAAGGTGGTGCGCCGCGGCGACCGCTGGAACCGCGGATTCGGCGCCACGCCGGGCGGCGCGCGCGACGACATCTTCGGACGCGTGGTCGAGGTGCTCTCGCGCGGACAGTCGCGCTTTGCGGGCGTCCTTGTGAAGCGCGGGCGCGAGTGGCTCGTCGAGCCTGATGGCCGAGCGATTCGCGACCCGATCGTGGTGCGCGACCCCGGCGCGAAGAACGCGAAGGAAGGCGACAAGGTCGTCGTCGACATCCTGCTCTGGCCCGACGAGGGTGCGCTTGCCGAGGGCGTGATCCTCGAGGTGCTTGGCGAAGCCGGTCGTCCGGATGTCGAGACACAGGCGGTGATCGCGACCTACGCGATCCACGAGGTGTTCCCCGATGAGGCGATCGCGCAGGCGCGCGAGGCAGCGCTGTCGTTCGACCGTGCCACGAAGGCCGCTGCCGCCGCCACCGCGGAAGGTGGCGAGGCCGGGGCGCGCGCGTGGGCGGACCGCGAGGACCTCACGCATCGGTTCATCTTCACGATCGACCCGCCCGACGCCAAGGACTTCGACGATGCGATCTCGATCGCGCGCGATGCGGTGACGGGCAACTACGAGCTCGGCGTGCACATCGCCGACGTCGCGCACTTCGTGACGAAGGATTCTGCGCTCGACGAAGAGGCGAAGGCGCGCGCGACAAGCGTGTACCTCCCCCGCCACACGGTGCCGATGCTGCCCGAGATTCTCTCGAACGGCGTCTGCTCGCTGCAGGAGGGCGTCGCGCGATTCACGCTGAGCGCGTTCATCATGCTCGATTCCGACGGCAAGGTCGTCGGACAGAGGCTTGCGCGCACGGTCATCAAGAGCGCGAAGCGACTCACCTACATCGAGGCGCAGCTCTTGATCGAAGGCAAGGTCGACGAGGCGCGCAAGCACTCGAAGACCGAGCCGGTGTACACCGAGGAACTGCTCGAGACGCTGCGCGTCGCCGATGCGCTCGCGAAGACGATCCAGCGGCGGCGGCACAAGGAAGGCATGATCCATCTCGATCTTCCGGTGGTCGAGCTCGTGTTCGACAAGGACGGACACGTCGTCGATGCGGTGCCAGAGGACGACTCGTTCACGCACACCTTGATCGAGATGTTCATGGTCGAGGCGAACGAGGCGGTCGCGCGAACCTTCGCTGGACTCGACACGCCGCTTCTTCGGCGCATCCACCCCGATCCGACCTTCGGCGACATCGAGGAGGTGCGGCAGTTCGCTCGGCTCGCGAAGTGGCGGCTGCCCGAGGAACCGACGCGCAAGGACCTGCAGGCGCTGCTCGACGCGACGCGCGGCTCGCCGGCAGCGCGCGCGATCCACTTCTCGGTGCTGCGCTGCATGGCGAAGGCGGTGTATTCGCCTGCGCTGATCGGGCACTATGCGCTCGCGAGCGAGCATTACGCGCACTTTACGAGTCCGATCCGGCGGTACCCCGACCTGCTGGTGCACCGCGTCGTGCATTCGTTCCTCGACATCACCGACAACGGGCGCGATGCGGGCGGCGGGAAGAAGCGCCGCGCGCTGGCGCGGTCGCTCTCGGAGGATCCGCGCGTCCTCGATGAGGCAGAGCTGATCGACCTCGGGCACCACACGAGCGACCGAGAGGTCGCTGCCGACGCGGCGGAGAAGGACCTCCGGACGTTCCTCGTGCTGCAGCTTCTCCATGAGAAGCATCTCGGCGACGAGCTCGATGGCACCGTGACAGGCGTGATGCCCAACGGCACGATCTTCGTGTCGATCGACCGGTACCTCGTCGATGGCGCCGTGAAGAGCCGCGACATGAAGGGCGGCGACGGGCGGATCGATCGTTGGACGAGCGATCCGCGCAGCGGCCGGCTGATCGCGTCGCGCAGCGGTGCGTCGATCGGGATTGGCGACCGGATCCGCGTGCGGATTGCCGTGATCGACCTGCGCGGCCGCCAACTCGATCTCGAGATCGTGAAGTTCGGACGCGCGGCCATCGAGATCGAGGGCGAACTGCCCTCGTCGGGCGACGCGGGCGCGCGGCGCGTGAACGAGGGCGAGGGGCGGCACTTCGAGCCACGGCCGCGCGACGGCCGCAAGGGCAAGACGGGACGCGACAAGTTCGGCCACAAGCCGGGCTTCAAGAAAGGTCGCCGCGGGCGGAAGGGCTGATTCTCCGGGGCCTCACCGCCCCGCGCCGGGCACCGAATCATTGCTCAAAACGACCGCTGCGGAGCGGCGCTGTTGGCGCCGCCCCGCAGACGGGCAGAGGTGCACGGAATTGACTCTGCATGAGTCGCGTTGCGCGATCCGACTCAGTTCTGCGACCAGCCGGAGAGAATCACGCCGAGGTCCCCGGAGTCGACGAAGCCGCTGCCGTCGAGGTCGAGCACCGGGTTCACGATGCCCCAGGCGCTCAGGATCTGGCCAAGATCGGCGGAGTCGACGCGTCCGTCGCGGTCGAGGTCGCCGTCGGCGTAGTTCACCGGCGCGGTCGCGAAGCGGAAGCCGCCGCCGATGGGCGAGGTCGCGTCGACGAAGTAGTCGAGCTCGATGAGGTCGGCCGTGATGAGCGAGATCTTCCAAGACACGGTCGTACCTGTCTTCTCCGTCTCGACCGAGAGCTCGACCTCGTTGATTCCTGCGCCAGGATAGGCCGCCTCGGCTGCGGACACGGCGCCCGAGGCGCTGACCTGAATCAACGGCAGCGCCGTGATGATCCGTGCGGCTTGGCCCACCTGCCCGCCGGCCGGTGCGAACTGGACGAAGCTGCTCACTTCGGCGCCGACCACGGTGGCGAGGCCGAGCATGCCGGTGTTCGGGTTGAGAAGCAGGACCTCGACAAGATTTCCGCCCTTCTCCGCCTCGGTCTCGAGTCCGATGGTCTTCCACCCGGCGCCTGCGGCGGTCTCCGCAGCGGAGATCGCGGGCAGCACCGCCGTCGTCGGAAGCGTCGCCTCCATGTCGTCATCCGCGCCATGATGCGGGATCACGCCGCCAGTCGCAGCGTCGATGTCGTAGGTCGAGCCGTCGAAGTACTCGACGCGGAAGGCGAGGATGCCGGCCTCGATCTCGAACTTCACGCGCTCGACATCGAAGTGGCCTGCCGCGCCGTTTGCGAATCCGATCGCATCGGCGAAGTCGAGCTGCGCCTCGCCGAGCCGCGCGAGAATCGCCTGTGCCTGCGCGGCCTCGTCCGCGGCTACGGTGTCGTTGTCGATCCGGATGACGGCACCCGTCGCGGCGTTGATGCGCGGCGTCGACTTCAGGGTCGCGGTGGCGTTGTAGAGGTCGCCCTCGTAGACCCAGATCCCGTTGCGAATCCGGGTCTTGATGGAAAGGAGAGTGCGGGTCGGCACAGCCTCGCGGCAAAGGATCACGGCCCCGGGGAAGCCGACGTCGGCCTGGGCGAGTGCGGGGGCGGTGATCGCAGCAAGGGCGGATGCGGCGACGAGAGCAAGGCTGATCTTCATGGTGACTCCTGTGATGCGTCTTCCGGACCGAAGTCCGGAGTGGGGTTTGATGCCTGCGAACCAGTCGGGGGCAACGTCCGACCACCTCTGGCCGTGCCCCAGAGGAGGGAAACCGCGGTCGCCAGATACATGCCGGGCTGAAAAACGAGCAAATCGCATCCCCCAC
>JBIKXP010000079.1:0-12991 GCA_044355685.1 Phycisphaerales bacterium | reverse complement strand
TGCTTCAGCGCGCTGCGCATCTGCTACGGACTGCGGAGACTCCATCGTGAGCGCGTCCCGAAGACCGGCGGCGTGCTGGTGATCTCGAACCACCAGTCGTTCCTCGATCCGATGGTGAACGGCGTCACGGTGTGGGACCGACAGTTCACGGCGCTCGCGCGCGACTCGCTCTTCGTCGGCCCGTTCGGCTGGCTCATCCGTTCGGTCAGCGCGCGGCCGATCAAGCGCTCGGGCGGAGACCTCGAGGCGATGCGCGCCGCGATTGCCGAGCTCGATGCCGGCCGCGTCGTCATCCTCTACCCCGAGGGCGCGCGATCGGCGGATGGCGAGATGACGGAGTTCAAGCGGGGCGTGCTGCTTCTCATCAAGCGCTCGAAGCCGACCGTGCTTCCGATGGGTGTCGACGGCACCTTCGCTGCGTGGCCGCGTGGGCGGAAGTTGCCGCTGCTGCGTGGCAAAGTCGTGTGCTCCTGTGGCGAGACGCTCGACGGTGCGCAACTGGCCGCGATGCCCGAGGCGGAGGCGCTGGCCGCGATGCGCGACGCCGTCGCGGCGGCCTTTGCGGATGCCCGCGCGGAGCGAGACGCATGGAGCGCCGGGAGGCGGCGATGACCGCTGGCGCCGGCGATGCGCGCGCCCCGAAGCTTCCCCTCGACGAAGCCGCCCGCGCCGTGGCCGCGCGGCTCGCCGCCGCTGGATTCGAGACCTATTTCGCCGGCGGCTGCGTGCGCGACAGTGAACTCGGCCTTCCGGTCAAGGACTACGACATCGCGACCGCAGCGCGCCCGGAGGACGTCAAGGCGGTCTTCCCGAAGGCCCGCGGCGTCGGCGAGGCGTTCGGCGTCATGCTCGTCCGTCACGGCGGTCACACCTTCGAGGTCGCGACCTTCCGCGAGGACGGTCCGTACCACGATGGCCGCCGCCCAAGCGAAGTCCGTTTCTCGACCGCGCAGCGCGACGCCGAGCGGCGTGACTTCACGATCAACGGGCTCTTCGCCGTGCCGGCGACGGGCGAGGTGATTGACTTCGTGAAGGGGCGCACCGACATCGCGGCGCGTCGCATCCGCGCGATCGGCGACCCGCACGCAAGGATCCGCGAGGATCGCCTGCGCATGCTGCGCGCCGCCAAGTTCGCGGCACGACTCGGCTTCGAGATCGAGCCGACCACGTTCGAGGCGATCAAGGCCCACGCCGGTGAATTGGCCTCGGTGAGTCCCGAGCGGGTCGGGGGCGAGCTGCGCACCATGCTGGCTGATCCGAACCGGGCACGCGCCGCCGAGCTGATCGAGCGGCTCGGTCTCGAGCGCGCGATCTTCGGCGAGGCATCCCCGGCCGATCGGTCTCTACCGATGGGCTTCTCCCGACTGTCCGCTGTCGAGATCGGCTCAAGCGACGGAAGGCAGCGGGGCGGGTGGACGACCGCGCTCGCGGCATGGTGGCTCGATCGGACGTCGGGCGGAGCGGACATCGGGCGCATCGAGGCCGCGACCGCGCTGGTCCGGCGCGCACTCGTCCTCTCGAACGATGAGACCGACGGGTTTCGGAGCGCACTCGTCATTCGCCTCGAGCTCCTCGGCGGGGCCCTCGCGGCGCGTCATGCCCTCCGGGTGCGCGCCATCGCGAAGGCCGGCTTCGACGCGGCGCTTGCGCTCGTGTGGGCCGAGAATCCTCGTTTCGGAGCCGAACTCGCCTCGATTGCGGACCGGGAACTTCCGTCGCGGAGCCTTCCGGAACCGATTCTTGACGGCGCCGCACTCATCGCGGCGGGGCATCGCCCCGGCCCCGAGTTCAAGGATTGGCTGGCCGCCGCCCTCGACGCGCAGATCGAGGGCAGCGTCTCGACGTTGGACGAGGCGCTTTGGCTTGTTGAGCGACTGCGCGGCGGGGGACCGCGGCGCTAAGCCGCGCATCGTTCTCCGTCGGCGCTTCGGACGGCGTTCTCTGACGGCGCTTCTGGCGGCAGCCCGCGCGGTACCGGGCGATCGGCGCTGGAGGCGCTTCCTGCGGCAGCAACCGGCGAAATTTCTCCGCGCCGCCGGAACCGGGAGGTGCAACCGGGCGTCTTGGAAGCGTAAGATACGGTTTCTATCGGGACTTCCGATTGCGCCCCGACCTCCGGGCGCCGCTTGCACGCCGTCGGATGTCTTTGCGGTCAGTTGTCCAGCACTCGAAGAACCTCACCTCAACGAACCTCGCCTCAACGAACCACGCATCGACGAACCACGCATCGACGAACCTTCTTTCGGAACCGCCACATGATCAACGTCGCCAGCCTCGCCCTTGCATCGCTCGTCGCCTCCGCCCCGGCGCCCCTCTCCCCGTCGCCGTTGGCGCCGCAGTCGAAGGGCGCCGCGCTGCCGTCGACCGTCGGCGCGCCGAAGGTCTATGTCTTCCCGATGCACGGCCAGATGGGCACCGACGTCTCGAAGGCGCTCGTCGAGATCATGAAGGAAGACATCCGCAAGCAGAAGCCCGACATCATCGTCTACCACCTGAAGAGCGCCGACATCGACCGGATCGAGTATCTGGGCGAGAACGACGATACCGATGAGTTCGGTATCCCCGACGTCGAGGGCTACCGCGATCTCGCGAAGGATCTCCACGAGTCGCTCGTCGACATTCCGCAGGTCATGTGGGTCGAGGATTCCGTCGGCATCGCCACGCTCATGGCGCTGGCGTGGTCCGACCTCTACATGAAGAGCGATGCGCGCCTCTGGGGTCTCTCGATTCTCCCCATGCTGGCGCGGCACCCGGACGAGGACGTCGCCGCGAAGTTCCTCGCCGCTGTGAAGGGCTACGGCAACGGCGTCCTTCAGATGGGCGGCTATCCCGAGGTGCTCGGCGACGCCATGATGCTGCGCGAGCGCAAGCTTTCCGTGCGCTTCAAGGGCCGCGAGGTCGAGTGGCTCCCGGACACGAGCGGTACCTGGATCGTCGACAACAGCGAGGATCGCGCGGCGCGCTTCGACGCCACCATCGCCGAGGAAGTGCTTCTCTCCGACGGCACCGCCGACTCGATCGACGACCTCATGTTCCTCCTCGGCTACCGCGAGTACACCGAGCTCGAGAGCGGCAAGAAGCTTGCGAAGCAGTACACCGAGGACTGGCGCAAGGCGCTCGAGCGCGTGCGGGAGTGGATGCAGGAGTACCAGGAGGCCGAGGAAGGCGCGGAGAGCGCCATCACCGCCCTCGGCAAGCAGCGCTCGATCCTCGAGAAGGTGCTCGCCACGCTCAAGCAGTATCCGGCTGTCGAAGCCCGACTTGGGCGGCTCGGTGTGAACCAGACCGCCGTCCAGATCCAGATCGACAACCTCCGCAAGGATATCCAACGCCTGCGTGACGCCGAGCGCGGCAACCGTGGCGGCAACAACGGCGGTGGCCGCGGCCCCGGCGGCATGGGCGGTGGACGGCGGTAATCGGCCACAAGGCGCACCCGCCGCACCCGCGCGAGGGGTGCGTTCCGGGGTGAACTTCGGAGTAAACAGCAGACAACTTGCCCGGCGACACGGGCTTCAGCACACGAAGGCCGCGAGACGGCCACCTCAGGGAAACCCATGAAGAACCAACGATCAGCGCTTCGTTCAGTGGCTTCGCTCCTCATGAGCGGAAGCCTCGCGTTCTCGTTCGTCGCGCTCGCCCCCTCCGTGGCCCATGCCGGCGATGTCAAGTTGCCCAACGGCACGGTGTGGCGGGGCAGCGCCGGCGACAAGGTGCGCGTGACCTATCTCCTCAACGGCCGTGAGGTCGTTGTCGAGGGCACCGTCGTCAAGATCGAATCCTCGTTCATCCGCGTCGACATCGGTGAAGACGGCAAGAGCCTCATGCGGACGATCTCGACCTTCGATCTGAAGAAGATCGAGGCGCTCGGTGCAGCCGACGCCACGTCGAAGCCGGCTCCATCCGGTTCCGGTGCAGCGCCATCCGGTTCGTCGGGCGCCGCGCCCGCAGCCGGCGGCGCCGCGAAGACGGGCGCAACCGCCACGTCGACCGCGACGGTCCCCAGCATCTTCGTGCTCCCGTGGGAGGGCATGGTCGGCATCGGCGCGCGTCACGACGAGATCAAGGAGATCGGCAAGGAGGCTGACAAGCTCGGCCCCGGCCAGATCATCGTGCTTCAGATCGACAGCCCCGGCGGTCTCGTGATCGAGGGCGACAAGATCCACGACACGCTGGTCGACCTCAAGAAGCGTCACCGCGTGGTCGCGTGGATCAAGAAGGCGATCTCCGCGGGCGCGTTCACAGCGCTGCACCTCGACGAGATCTACTTCATGCGCGTGGGAACCCTCGGCTCGATCACCATGTTCTCCGGTGCGGAGTCGATCAAGGGCGCCGAGCTGCAGGCATGGCTCGACAAGGTCGGCGAGGTCACCGAGATGGGTGGCCGGCCGGGCATGATCGGCCGCGCCATGGTGACCATGGAGCCCGAGCTCAGCTACGACCGCGACGAAGAGGGCAACATCACCTGGTACGACACCATGCAGGGGAAGTACGACCTCTCCGACCGCACGCAGAACCTCACCTTCACGGCCGAGACCGCCTCGCACTCGAGGTTCTCCGACGGCACGGCGGACACACTCGAGGAACTCGCTCCGCTGCTCCAGCTCAAGGAGTGGAAGGAAGCGAGCGACGTTGGGCGCCGCATCCACGAGCGCTGGCAGCGCGCGATCCGCGAGACGCAGGCTGCGAAGCCCCGTCTCGTCATGGACTGGCAGAACCCCGCCGGCAGCGATCCTGAGACGCAGCTCGCGTCGCAGATCAAGGCCGGAATGGAGATCCTGAAGCTCTACGACCGCTGCCACCCGGTGATGTACCTCGAGGCCCCGAACCTTCCCTACGAGAAGAAGGTCATCGAGGACGAGGTCGAGCGGCTCAAGAGGCTGCTGAGCCGGCTGAAGAAGGCGCAGCGCGAGTGATCGCGCGCGACCCGAGCCGGTTTCATTCGTGATCTCGCCGCCCTCGCCTTCGCGGGGGCGGCTTTCCTTTTGCCGCCAATCGCGCCATGATGCGGCGATGGACGAGCGAATCCCCGATTCCCCTGCGCCCGACGGCATGTCGCCCAGCAGCGATCGCGAGGCCAGATGGGTCGATCCCGCCGAGGACGATCGCATCGCGCGCCGCGCGCGGTGGCGCATCGTCTTTGGAACGCTGTCGCTCGTGGTCGGAGTGCTCGGCTTCTGCGTGCAGGGAAGCGGCTCCGTCATGGTCGCGTTCGGCGATGTGTTCTGGAAGATGGGTGGGTTCGAGGTGCCGCCGCCGCCGCCGGTCGTCACGTGGGGCACGATGCTTCAGTTCGCCGTGCTCGCCGTGCTTGGCGTGATGCTGATCGTGGGATCCGCGATGATCCTCCGGAAGAACCCGAAGGGACGATCCGTGCTCCTCGCATGGGTGGTCGGGCGGCTTGTGATGGTGGTCGTCTCGATCGCATTCGCCGTGGTCACCATCAAGCCGCAGGTCGACTGGCAGATCGAAATCGTCTCCGCGATCCGCGAAGGGATGCGGCAGCAACCCAACGTCACGCCGGAGAACCTCCCGCCGATTCCCGATCGCGCCGCCGCCGAGGCGCAGGCGATCCGCACGGTCGCGATCTTCAGCCTGTTCTTCGCGACGTGGCCGTTCGTGATGGCGATCGTCCTCACCAGGCCGCACGTGAAGGAAGAGGTCGAGTCGTGGCGCTCCGGCGGCGCAACGCCGGTCGCGTGACTCAGCCGACCTCTCGGCGCTGGAACAGGATGGTCGCCACCGACAGCAGGCTCGCGACCAGCGCGGCTGCATATGGAATCGCGTATCCGATGTAGTCGAGCGGAATCACCCGCTTCTGCGTCAGCGCATCGGACAGCCAGAACAGCTGGAAGTTCGGCAGCATCGCGCGGCAGACGCTGAAGAAGCCGTGCAGGAGCGGCGACATGCCCGAGTCGGATGCCAGGCGCGAGCCCAGCATCCAGTCGGAGAGAAGGCCCAGCAGGAAGACGCCGATGACGATCGTGAGCGTGAAGACCTGTCCGAGCCGGGTGCTTGCCGCAATCGCCGTCGCATTGAGCACCAGCATCGCAAGGCCGATGAGGAGCAGGGCCTTCCACATCTCCGGCTCGAACTGCTTGGCGAGCGGCACCGAGTTCCACTCGGCGTCGAAGAAGAGCGCCAGGAAGTAGGCGAAACCGAGGAGCGGCACGCCTGCGCCGACTGTCCACGCCGAGAAGTTCTTGCCGTAGAAGTAGTTCATCCACGCGCCGAGCAGGACCGCCACAAGGAGCGCCGTGTTGCCGAACACGATGACGGGCATGTGGAAGGGGTCGCGCACGGTCATGAGGGTGCCGTGCATCTCGACCAGCATGTAGACGAGGCCGAGATAGAGAAGCGACAGCATCATCGTGAGCGAGACGCCCACGAACTTCCCGGCGATGAACACGGGGCGGGAGACCGGCTTCGAGACGACCGTCAGCACGGTGCGGTTGTCGATCTCGCGTCCGAGCACGTTCGCCGCGATGAACGCCGAGAGGATCGCGGTGGCCAGGAACACGGTGGCGAGGCCGAGATCGATGAACATGCGCTGGTCGTCGCGCATCGTCCAGGCGCTGAACGGATTGCAGAGGACGATCATGATCGTCGCTGCGATCGCCACCACGAGGACGATCGGCTGGCGGATCGACTCGAGGAAGGTATTGCGCGTGATGGCTGTGAACTGCTCGAAGAACGAGATCATGTGGTGACCGGATGCTCGGGGCTTGGGTTCGCGCGCCGGCGCGTTGGGATGCGCGGGCGGCCATGATCCGCAGGGCCGATGGCCGGACCCCGTGGCGCGTGCGCGGCACGATGTTGGACAGTTGGATCCGCCGGACAGATGCCGGCCGCGGACGACCGGCAGAGCCTCGGCAGGCGCGTGTCGGCCCTTCCTCGCACCCGCGAAATGGGCAGGAGGTGCGCGCTCGACCGGGTGCGGCTTCCGGAGGCCATGACTTTCAACGCGGACATTGGTTCAGGAGTTCGAACTTCAACACGGATCGTGCGCGTACCTTACAGTACCGCCCCGGCCTTCGGGGCCGGATCATCTCTGACCGTCGGCGTCCCTGCGTCGGGGCTTCCGCTCCGCGCACCACGTCGGCAACGATCGTTCCTGAACGACTGACCGATGCGCATCGATCACCACGCCTTTCAGCGGGCAACACGTGTGGCCTCAGTTGGACTCGCCCTCCAGCTGGCGATCGCGTTGCTGCTTCTCATCTTCGGAAAGACCACCGGCCGGGCCGAGGGCGACGGGTTCCTGAGCGACTCGGCGAGCGTCATCGCGTCCGCATGGGCGTTCTCGGGACTGCTCGTCTGGCTGGGTCTGATCATGCTGTTCCATCAGTCGAAGCTCGAGCGGCTTGAGGCGCTCGAGTTCGACGGCGGCCCCAAGGTCGACGACCAGGGACGCGTGTTCGCGGTGGACGAGGCCCGGGTGGCGCGCAAGCGCCTCGATCTCATGCACCGCGTGCTCATGCCGACGCTGAGCCTGATCTACGCGCTGCTCCTGATCGGCCTCGCCCTCGGCGTGCTCGACTGGCTTCGCGCGATCTCAGCGAGCAGCGATCGCGGAACCTTCGGCACCACGACGATCCCGGGCTGGCAGCTCGCGGTCGCGTTCGGTTCGGCGCTGGTCGCGTTCATCTTCTCGCGCTTCGTCGCGGGCATGGCGGTGCAGAAGGCGTGGGCGAATCTCCGCGGCGGCGCCGCCGTCATGGTCGGCAACGCCTTGGTCTGCGCCGCGATCGGCGTCGGAACCGTGTTCCGCCTGCTTGAGGACAAGCCCGACGCGTCGAAGCCGATCCTCGAGGCGATCGCGATCGGCATCGCGGTCTTCATGATCGTGGTCGCTGCGGAAACGGTCCTGAACTTCCTCCTGAACCTGTACCGGCCGCGCCGCGCGGGCGAAGTGCCGAGGCCGGCGTTCGATTCGCGCGTCCTGAGCCTGCTGGCAGCCCCCGATTCGATCGTCCGCTCGATCAACGAGGCGGTCAACTATCAGTTCGGATTCGATATCACCAGTTCGTGGGGCTACCAGCTCCTGCTGCGCAACTTCGTGCGACTGTTCGCAATCGGCACGGTCGTCGTGCTCGCGCTCACGACGCTCGTCGTCGTGCAGCCACAAGAGCAGGGGCTGCGCCTGCGGTTCGGCTCAAAGGTCGGCGACGTCTACCAGGGTGGACCGATGACGAAGCTGCCTTGGCCCGTCGAGACGGCGCTCGTCCTCGATGTCAACCGCGTGCGCGAACTCCAGCTCGGCTTCGTGGCGCCCGTCAAGAGTTCCGACTTCATCGTCTGGGGCGGCGACAACGAGGTTGCTTCGAACGCGAACCTCTTCCTCGTCGGGGCCGGCGCGCGCGTGAACGAAGGTGCGCTTGGCTTCGACCTCGAGGCGAAGGAAGCGGCGACCGAGGCGCAGGCGACCGATCAGTTTGCGCTGGTCGAGGCGGACATCGTCCTCCAGTACCGGGTGCGCGACGGGCAGCTTGCGAAGTACCTTGAGTTCAGCGGCGACTCGCGCAACCGAGGCGACGCCGCGAACATGCGCGACCGGGCGCTGAAGGCCGTCGCGCTGCGCGAGATCACCCGCGCCATGAGCGTTCGTTCGCTCGACGGGGTTCTCAGCCCGCCGGCGTCTGAGCCGCTGGTCGACGCGCTCGCGCGCGCCGTGCAGCAGGCCTTCGACGACCTTGGCTGCGGCGTCGAAGTCGTCGGCCTGAGCATTCCGAGGCTGCGGCCGCCGGGCGCGGAGGGCGGCAAGTTCGAGGAACTCTCGATCGCCCGTCAGAATGGCCGCCGCCAGATCGAGGCAGCGCAGAGCACGGTGAACTCCACGCTCAGCATGATCATCGGCGACGTGGATCGCGCTGGGAATCTGGTGAAGGGCATCGCGCAGCTGCAGGAACTCGAGTCGAACTTCGCCCGGACGAAGGACGCCGCAATCCGCGCCGAAGCCGACGCGCTGCAGGCGCGCCTCGAGCAGATGGTGCTCGATTCGCGCGCGCAGGCCGCCACCGTGATCTCGTCGGCGCGCGCGCGCCGCTGGAGCACGCTGATGGACGCGCAGACGATCGCCCAGGAAGTGCTCAGCCAGGCGTCCGCGTGGGACGTCGATCCGGGGCTCTTCCAGACCCGAAAGACCATGCAGGTGCTCGGCGAGGCCCTCGCGGACGTCCGCGTGAAGTACATGCTCCTCCCGGATCCCGCGCGGGTGCGGGTGGACATCGAGATGCAGGAGCCCACGACGGGCTTGAACCTCGGCGACTACCTCGAGAAGAAGACGGACGAGACGACTGAGGAGTGAGTGGACGCCAGGCCCCGCGCCTTGGGGTGCGGTGGACGGACATCAAGGATCAAACGGAGCCCTGCGGCTCCGACAGACGGAAGACAGACATGAACAAGCGCACTTCGGCCTTCGTACTCGGATTCATCATCGCGGCGGTGCTCGTCCTCTACAGCACCACCTACACGGTGAACTTCCATGAATTCGCCATCCGTTCGCGCTTCGGCGTCCCTGCGGGAGTCGAGCGCGAGGCGGGGCTTCACTTCAAGTATCCGTTCTTCGTCGACACCGTTACGAAGATCGACCGTCGCATGCAGCTTGTCGAGAGCCCGCTGCAGACGGTGCAGACGCGCGACGGCCTCCAGGTCGTCGTGCGCGCGTACCTCTTCTGGCGCGTGCGGGATGGCGACGCGGAAGCGCAGCAGTTCCTCGCGAGCTACGAGGGATCGATTCAGGATGCCGCTGCGAACCTCGAGCAGACGCTCGCTGGCGCCGTCAAGGCCGTCTCGGGCTTCCGCTTCGACGAACTGGTCGGACCGAACGCGCGGCTCGAGGACGCTGAGAAGGCGATCCTCGCCGGTCTCGAGGGCTCGCGGAAGGCGGGAATCGAGCCCGTCACCGTCGGACTCTCGCAGGTCGTGCTTCCGCAGAAGACGACCGTCAGCGTTCTTTCGCGCATGGGTGAAGTCCAGAACACGCTGGCCTCGCTCGAGCGCGCGAAGGCGAACTCGCAGGCTGAGGCGATGCGTGGCCAGGCGAAGAGCCAGGCCGACACCATCGTCGCCTTCACGACGCAGTGGGCCTCGCGCATCGAGGGCAAGGGCAGCGAGGAAGCGACTGCGTACTACGAGCGCATGAAGGAGTACTCCGATCTCGCCACGTTCCTCGCCTGGATCGATGCGCTGAAGGCGGGGCTTCGCGGCTCGACGACCTACATCGGCGACACCACGCGCGCGCCGTTCCATCTGCTTGATCTCGGTGCGCCCGTTGACGCGAAGGGAATTCCCGTGCCGAGCGGCGAGGCGCCAGCGAAGCCGTCGGAGGGCAGGGAGCAGTCGCGATGACCATCGACCCCAACGACATCGAACCGACGGAGGGCGCGCAGCCCGAGGCGCCACGGCGCGCCGCCAGCGCGCGTTTCGACGTGAGCGGCCGCGGCGAGGAAACGCTGCGCGAGGCGCTTGACCCGGCGACCAACTCGCTCGGCGACGCGCTCAAACTCTCGTACCGCATCCTGCAGCTCGGCATCGTGGCGCTCGGCATCTCGTTCGTCTTCTCCGGCTTCAAGTCGGTGAACGAGGGCGACACCGGCGTGCGCACGCTCTTCGGCGCGATCGCCGGCAAGGACGGTGAACGCGAGCTTCAGCCGGGATTCCAGCCGTTCTGGCCCTATCCGATCGGCGACCTGATCGTGTTCCCCGAGTCCTACAAGGGCGGAAGGGGCGTGCTTCTCTTGAGCGAGTTCTGGCCGCGCCCTGCGCAGGGCCCTCAGCCTGGACGTCAGCTGACCGTCGAGGAGCAGATCGAAGGCGCAAGCGCGGACGCAGGGTTGCGGCCGGGTACGCCCGGCCTCGGCGACGGTTCCCTTCTCACCAAGGACGGCGACATCGTCCACGCCCAGATCGAGGTTTCCTTCGAGGTCTCCGATGCGGTGCGCTTCGTCACCAATATCGAACCGACCCGCGTCTCCGAGTTCGTGGGCGCGGCGGTTCGCCAGGCCACGGTCGAGGCGGCGAGCACGCTGACCTTCGCGGAGTTCACCGACTCGCGTGACCAGCTCGGCCCCGTCGTCGCCGAGCGCGCCCAGCGCGCGCTCGATCGTCTCGATCTCGGCATTCGCATCTCTGCGGTGAACGCCACGCAGCGCATCGCGCCGCTTGCGATCCAGAACCGGCTGCGCAGCGTGCAGACCGAACGCGAGAACGCGAAGGCGACCGTCGAGCGCGCCCGTCAGGATGCGGTCACCACGCTCACCGAGGTCGCAGGCGGACAGGTCTACGTCGAACTGCTCGCGCTGATTCGCGAGTACGAGGAACTGCTCGGCGCCGGCAAGGTCGATGCGGCCGAGGCGAAGCTCGTCGAGCTGGGACAGCGCATGGAGCAGCCCGACGTCGGTGGGCAGGTCGCCCGCGAGATCACCATCGCGAAGGCCGATCAGGCCGCCGTGCGCGTGGCGCTTGAGCGCGACATCCGTCGCATCGAGAGCCTTGTCCCGAGCTACCGCGACAGCGGAAACCAGGTGGTCCGCCAGCTTTGGCTCGACGCCGTCCGACAGGTGCTCGCCGATCCGCAGGCCGAGGTGTACGCGGGTTCCGATCTCCTCGGCTCGATCGCCCTCCGGCTCACAAGCTCGGGCGAGATCATGCAGTTGCGCCGCAACGCCGAGATCGAGCGCAAGAAGGCCGAGCAAGCGGGCAAGGACTCCGGCCGGTTCTACGCGCCGAACAGCGAGCAGATCATGATCGACCGCGCCGGTCGACTTCTGAAGCGCGACGCGAGCGGAGGACTGGGAACGAGATCGGAGTGAGCGCGGAATGAGCACGGGGTGACTCGCGCGACCGACCTCGCGCGAAGTCGAACCGGCGGCGGCCGCGCCCCGTAGCGACGGGGCGCCTGTTGGCGCAGCGTGGGTGACTGACCAAGGCACGAGGCAACACCATGGCGATTTCTCAGCAGGACACCAGCGGCCGAATCGTCGACGCGGTCGGACTCACGAAGACGTTCACCGACTTCTGGATGCGGTCCACCGCGAAGGCCGTCGATGGGATCGATTTCCACATCGAGCGCCATGAGATCTTCGGACTGCTTGGCCCCAACGGCTCCGGCAAGTCGACCACGATCAAGATGATCCTCGGTCTCCTGCATCGCACGCGGGGCCGGCTCGTGGTGTTCGGCCGCGATCCGAGCGACGTGGCCGTGAAGCGGAAGATCGGCTACCTGCCCGAGGAAAGCTATCTCTACCGCTACCTCAATCCGACCGAGACGCTCGACTACTACGGCAAGCTGTTCGGCCTCGACCGCCGCACGCGAAACCGTCGCACCGCCGAATTGCTCGAGATGGTCGGCCTGAGCGGCGTCGCCCACAGGCCCGCGGGCGAGTTCTCGAAGGGCATGGCCCGGCGACTCGGACTCGCGCAGGCGCTGGTGAACGATCCGGAGCTCCTGATCCTCGATGAGCCGACGTCTGGCCTCGACCCGCTGGGAACCCGGCAGGTGAAGGACCTCATTCTTGAACTCGGACGCCGCGGCAAGACCATCCTGCTGACCTCGCACCTCCTCGCCGACGTCGAGGATGTCTGCGACCGCATGGTGATCCTCTACGGCGGACGGATTCGCGCCGCAGGCACCAGCGACGAACTCCTCGCCGACACGCAGCACACGCTGATCAAGACGCCGCGCCTCGGTGACAGCGCCTTGAAGGCCGTGGAGCAGGCACTGCACACAGCGCAGGGTGTTGGGATCGAATCGGTCGAGGCGCCGAGGCAGACGCTCGAGGCGCTCTTCCTCGACATCGTCGAGAAGGCGCGCGCCGAGCAACTTGCGACAAGCGGGGCCCAGTCGGGCGGACGCATCGCTGCGTTTCTCCAGGGCGAGGATGCGCAGCCAAGCGGCGCCGGCATGATCGACGACCTGGTGCGCGCCTCGAGCGCTGCGCCGGCCCAGACAGCGTCGCGGGCGTCGTCCGATGCCCGCGCGGCGGCTGCGAAG
>JBIKXP010000271.1:0-3939 GCA_044355685.1 Phycisphaerales bacterium | reverse complement strand
ACGCTCGCACAGCTGACCGGCGCGTGGATGTCGGAGTTCATCCGGCTTGATCCACGCGCGGCGCTCGTATGGCTCGAGGTGCCGACGCTCGCGGTGTGGGGCTCGCGCGACCTTCAGGTCGAGAGCGCCGTCAACAGCGCGATTTTCGAGGAGGTCGCGAAGTCGACCGGCGCGCCGATCACCGCGCGCGTATTCGAGGGCCTGAACCATCTGCTGCAGCCGGCGAAGACCGGGACCGTCGAGGAGTACGGCGAGATCGAGACGACGATCGATCCGAAGGCGCTCGATGAGATCGTCGCCTGGATCGTCGAGACCACCCGGCGCGGGCCTGCGAAGCAGGTTCCCGAGGCCACGCGGCCGGTCGAAATCCGCGAGGCCTACGTCGCGCCGCGGCTCTTCTACTACCGCGAGCAGTCGCCTGCCGAAGTTGCGCCTGTGCCGGCGCAGGGAGCACGCACGCCGTGAGCTTCGGTCTCGGACATGGCCGCGAGTTGGTTCCCGGCGACGTCGGGATCGAGATGCGTTCGCTGCCGCCGCTGCCGGATGCGGCGAGCGCCGACGCCGCGCGCGCGTTGCTCGCGTTTGACCCGCGCAGGTGGTTCCCGGCGCCGAATCGTCGATTCGAGCTCGAGATCGGTTCCGGCAAGGGCACATTCCTGCTGCAGCAGGCCGAACTCGAGCCCGAGACGAACTTCCTCGGCATCGAGTGGGCGGGGGAGTTCTGGGCGTATGCCGCCGACCGCATCCGGCGACGTGGCATGCCGAACGTGAAGCTGCTGCACGGCGACGCCACCGAGTTCATCCGCACGCGCGTGCCTGATGGAATCGTGTCGGTGATCCATCTCTACTTCAGCGACCCGTGGCCGAAGACGCGGCACCACAAGCGCCGGGTGATTCAGGATCACACGCTCCGCGAGTTCCACCGGATTCTGGTGCCGCGCGGCGAACTTCGCATCGTGACCGACCACGACGCGTTGTGGACGTGGGACGTCGAGCATGCCGAGCGCGCGAGCGCGCTGTTCGAGCGCCGTGAGTTCGAGAAGCCGGCGAGTGCGCGCGAGGGCGAGGTCGTGGGCACGAACTTCGAGCGGAAGTTCCGTCGCGAAGGACGGCCGTTCCACGCCATGACGCTCGTGCGCGGGTCTTGAGCGGTCGCCGCTGCGGCGGCTCCCTCTTTCTCGCGGCGACTGCTTGCGGCAGCCGCCTTCGGCGTGATCAGCACCAGAGGGAGCGGCCGCAGCCGCGAGCGCCAAAGGTCACGAGCGCTACAGACACGGCGGCTTCCAGCTGTAGTCCTTGTCCTTCTCGAGCGTGCCGGACGAGCGCTTCACGCAGGCCCGGCAGATGCGGGCATCGGGAAACTCGGGGCTCCGCCAGAACGGGAGGTCCGGCTCGATGAGGCACATGGTGCAAGTCTCGCCCGCCCGGCGGTCGTCGCGCCCCTCGAGCACCGTCGCGAGGTAGGCAAGCGACAGGCACTCTCCGCAGATGTGGCTTCCATGGTGCCCCTCGACAAACGGGCGCGAGGGGTCGTCCGGGTCCCACGCTCGTTGACAGAAGTTGCACAGGACGTCCTCGTACTGCACGTTGAGTTCATCGGTACCTGGACGAAACATCGGATCCTCGTTCTTTCGCGGAAAGTCGCCGGAGCCGCGACCCCGTAGAATCGCGCTCATGGCGCAGGGTATCTCGCTTGCGAGCAAGTGCCAGATCCTCTTCGGGATCGCCGTGACCGCGCTCCTCTGCGCGGCGCTCGCTGTGCCGTGGTACCGAACCGGCGCGCTCGTGACCGAGAGCCAGCTGGAGGTTTCCCGGCAACTCGCGGACACCTGGTTCGAGAACGGCTTCTCGATCGGGCGCAGCGAGGGCAGCTCGATTCCGATGCGCGTCCTCAGCGTCGACGACATCCTCCTCGGCGGCGGTGCCGAGGATAACGCGTTCTTGCTCGAGTCGCTCGAGATGTTCGAGGCCGACGCCGCCGTCAACGAGCGCTTCCAGCGCCGGAGCGAGGGTGCCGGCATCCGCTACCGCTACCTCCGTGCGATCCGGGACGGCCAGTGGCGGCAGATCTCCGACCGCAAGTACATCGACTGGAAGCCGCGCGGCGCCGCCGTCCGGAGCGAAGAGACGGTCGCGGGCGTGCTGCTGATCGATCGGCGCAGCGTGTTCGCGGAGGATCAGATCGACCGAAACCGGATCATCATCGCGGCCTCCGGCATCGTGGCGTCGATCCTCGCGATCCTCGTGTTCCAGGTGATCCTCAAGCGGCTCATCTTCAGCCCGGTGCGCGCGCTGACTGCGGTCGCCGAGCGCGTCGATCAGGGCGGCACGAACGTCCGCTCGCGCCTCGCGACCGGCGACGACTTCGAGCGGCTCTCCAAGGCCTTCGACGGCATGCTCGATCGCCTCGAGGAAGGACAGGCGCAGCTCAAGCGCGTCAACGAGAGCCTCGATCTCAAGATCGGCGAGCTTGCCGAATCGAACGTCGGCCTCGCCGAGTCGAACCGCTTGAAGAGCGAGTTCCTCGCAAACGTCTCCCATGAGCTGCGCACGCCGCTGAATTCGATCATCGGCTTCGCGGAGCTCCTCGACGAGATCGCCCGCAATGATCCGAACGCCGATCCGAAGCGCGTGCGCTACATCGGGAACATCATGCAGTCTGGGCGCAACCTGCTCGAGATGATCAACGAGCTCTTGCAGATGGCGAAGATCGAGGCCGGGCGGCTCGAGGTCACGATCGGACCGACGAGCGTGAGGGACATCTGCGAGGGCCTCGCGGCGATCATGCGCCCGCAGTCGCTCCAGAAGAACATCACGGTGCAGGTGCAGGTCGAGGACGACGTCGCCGGCATCGAGAGCGATCCGGGCAAGCTGCAGCAGATTCTCTACAACTTCGTGTCGAACGCGATCAAGTTCTCGCCTGAGGGGACGCGGGTCAACGTCGGCGCGCGGCGCATCGTGAACGAGCAGGGCGTCGATTGCGTGCGCATCGAGGTCACCGACCAAGGGCCGGGCATTCCGCTCGACATGCAGGACACGATCTTTGAGAAGTTCAGGCAGGTCGATGCGAGCCACACGCGCGCGCACGCCGGTACCGGCCTCGGGCTTGCGATCTGCCGCGAACTGGCCGAGCGCCTTGGTGCACGCGTGTCGCTCGCGTCGGTGCCTGGCTCGGGCGCGACCTTCGCGGTCGAGGTTCCCGTCGAGTTCAAGGGCAAGGAACTTGAGCCGCTCATGTCTTGAGCGGTCGCCGCTGCGGCGGCTCCCTCTTTCTCGCGGCGGCTGCTTGCGGCAGCCGCCTTTGGCGTGATCAGTACCAGAGCGAGCGAAAGCGAAGCGAGTCGCGAGCGCTCAAACCACGCAACGGATGATGTCAGCCTTCGACTCCGACGCGTGTCGTTCCGGGGACTGGCGTCCCCGGGCACCCGTGGTGTGCGACTCCGACGTCACCAGGCCGCGGCCGTGCGGAGTCGACGTGGCCGGGAACGGGCGTCGTGCCGAGGCGCGTACGAGCGCGCAGCGCGAGACATGAAACGCGCGACTGCGACAGCCCTTCATGGGTGCCACTACTTCTAGTAGTGCGGAGTCGACGTGGCCGGGAACGGGCGTCGTGCCGATGCGGCCGCGAAACCACCACTGGAAGTGGTGGCACCCATTTTGGCTGTCGACTCGAACGTCCGTCGTTCCGGGGACTCACGTCCCCGGGCACCCGTGACTTCAGACTCCGGCGTTTCCAGGCCGCGGCCGTGCGGAGTCGACGTGGCCGAGACCGCGCGTCGTGCCGATGCGCGTACGAGCGCGCAGCGCGAGCAATGAAACGCGCGACTGCGACAGCCCTTCATGGGTGCCACTACTTCTAGTAGTGCGGAGTCGACGTGGCCGGGAACGGGCGTCGTGCCGATGCGGCCGCGAAACCACCACTGGAAGTGGTGGCACCCA
>JBIKXP010000270.1:0-3955 GCA_044355685.1 Phycisphaerales bacterium | reverse complement strand
TGGCGCGGTGCGCTTGCGAACCTGATGCTCTACGCGGGCCTCGCCTACCTCTTCCTCGCGTGGCGCGGAAGAGCGGTCGTGCGGCGGCTCGATTCCGTCTGACGGAACGCCCGATCGCGCGCGCGTTTTTGCGGATCGGTGCTGGAACGTCACTCCGCGACGAGGTATGGCAGCAGCCAGATCACGATCGCGTGGGTGAAGAGCGCCAGCCCGACCATTGCCGCGACGATCAGCGCCGACATGCGCAGCGCTTCGCGCGGCAGACGGGCGATGTCTGCGGTGCGCGTCGCCTTGTAGGCAAACGAGGTGCCGACGGCGAGCGGAATGATGAGCAGCCACCACCAGCGGTCGACGGCAGGTGCCGGCTGGAGGAACGGCGTCCAGGCAAGAAGCGTCGTGCCAACATCCACGGCTGCGGTGCGCATCACGCGCCCCCCATCGTCGAAGTAGGCGTCGTGGAAGTAGGCGTCGTAGAAGTAGGCGTCGTGGCCGCCGCAGCGCCCTTGCGGGGGCCGGCGTCGCCGGCACGCCGCCCCGACGTCGGGCGGTCGCTTCCCGGCTCGCGCGTTCCGGCGTCCAGCATGACGCAGATGTTGAGGAGTCCGGCCAGGAACACAAGCAGCGTGCCGAAGTCGTTCGAGTGGCCGACGCCCTTGAACGAGCTGACGGTGATCTTCGGGGCGCCGGGGTACGACGGCATCTCGATCATCGGTGCCGCCGAGCCGGACTTCAGAAAGGCATCGTTCGCGTAAGACGCGCCGAAGGCGATCGGCCCGGCGCCGGCTTGTCCAAGGAACCAGAGCGCGTCCTCGCGACGGTCCACGCAGTCGACGCCGCCCACGAGCAGTCCCGAGATGAAGAGCGTCAGGACGCCGGCCATCGCGTAGACCCCGCGCTTGGCGTTGCCCGAGACGACGTGACCGAGCCCCGGAAAGACCCATCCGATCAGGAATGCGCCGAAGCGGAAGGGGTTGGAAGGGCTGGACTCGCTCACGGGTGGATTCTTCGAAGCGTGTGCGAACCGCGCGGGCGGCGGGTTCGTCTGCGACACAGACCTTGCCTCTGGAACGGTGCGCGGCGCCGTTCGGTGCCTGCAAGCCGAACGCGGATACTAGGTTCTCTCTGCCCGATGCGCTCGGCTGCCTTTCGCCGGGTGTTCCATCCGACCGTGGGCAGATGTTGTCGCGCTCGGCTTGGTGTATCGCTTCGGTGACGACTCCGTCTCCACTTCTTGTCAGCCCGGGTTCCCGTCATCCCGGCCGCCGCCGCAGACAGCGGATCCCAGCGGCCCGGCAGCCGAAGCCTTGGTCGTTCCGGAGTTTCTTGGCCGGATGCTCCAAGGCTTCCGACTCGGAGGGTCATGCGGGCGCTTCCGGAGAACTTCGCCTCGCGCAGCCCCCGGGACGCCTCCGCACCAACCGGCGGGAGGGCGATGAGACGCTGCGAATCGCAAACGCCAGCCGCTTCGTCGTCCGGAACGTGCGGCGCGGGCACGTCGTGCTGAAGTGCGGTTCAACAGGAGTCGATGAACGCGATGAGGCGACGGTCCTTTGCGAAGGGGACGCAGCCGCCGATCGACGGAGAAGGAGGGGGTCATGTCAAACACTCACGAGCATCAGGAACCGTGTCAGCCGGGGCATACGGATGACCTGACGGACAACGGCACGCCAACGACAGGCGAGGGTTGCACCCCGGAAGCGACCGATCGTCGCGGGGGCGACCGCCGCAAGCAGGGCGTGCTCGACCGCCGCAACGGCGCCGACCGTCGCGACATGAACAAGTGCGACAAGGTCGACATCGAGCGTCGCGCGGGGGACCGCCGCAGCGGGGAAGACCGCCGCATCCTCAACAACACCGGGCAGACCAACCTTGAGCGCCGCCGCGGCCCCGGCCGCCGGTTGAGCGAGTTCGTCCGCAGCGCCGAAGAGGGCGAGATGAGCAAGGAACAGTTCATGTTCCTCATGGCCATCGAGGCCTTCAAGCGCTCGAACGGGAAGAGCTTCCCGACCTGGTCGGACGTGCTTGAGGTCGTGCGCAAGCTTGGCTACCGGAAGACGATGGCCAGCGAGCTGAACCTCGGCGGGCGCGTCGAGGATTGGCGCGAGCGCGCCGATGCCCCATCGAACACGACCCACTCCGAGGCGAACGCGACCGAGGAGTACCGCCGGGCTGCGTAAGCAGGCGGACCCAGACCAAAGGGCTCGGAAACCGCGCCGCAAGGCGCATCCGAACCCGAGTCAGCGCCTCAACGCCTGACCCTTTCCTTCAGGTTCCACCCGACCGGTCGCCGAAGCCAGTTGGGAAGGAACCCACGCCACCGCCGGAACCAAGGTTCCGGCGGTGTTCGTTGTGCGACCGGATCATGCGGAGGCGTCAGACTCGTGCGAGCGCCGTCAGCCGCGCTGCGGCTGCGGGTCCGACAGCACGTCGTCCATCGCGAACCATCCCGGTTGGCGGCCGACAAGCCAGCGGGCTGCACGAAGCGCCCCGGCCGCGAAGAGATCGCGGCTCACGGCCTGATGCATGATGTGGATGCGTTCGGCGCCGCCGGCAAGGCGGATCTCATGCTCGCCGACCGTCTCGCCGGCCCGGATCGCGTGGATCCGCTCGGCTGCGACCTCCATGCCGCCCGCACGCAGGGATTCGGCGATGGCAAGCGCTGTGCCGGAGGGCGCGTCCTTCTTTCGATCATGGTGGCTCTCGACGATGTCGACCTTCCAGCCCGATGGACCGAGCAACTCGGCCGCAAGGCGGGCAAGCCGTCTGGTGACCGCCACTCCGAGCGAAGTGTTGGGCGCCACGAGCACGGCTCTCGAGGCCGAAAGTGCGCGAAGATTTTCCAACACCGCCGGGCCAAGCCCGGTGGTACCCACGAGGAGCGCCGCTCCGGTCTCTTTGGCGAGCTCGCCGGCCTGGCGCGCGCCGTCCTCACTCGAGAAGTCGACGATCACATCGCATGAGCCGCGAGAGAGCGAATTTGCCTTGATTCCTCGGCAAACGCGCGCAACCACCTCGACGTCACCAGCCGTCTCCGCAAGGCTCGCGATGCGCGAACCCATGCGCCCTTCGGCGCCCACAAGCACGAGTCTCACCGCCATCGACGAACCTTCCTTCCAGCGACGCATCGAACCGTCCTCGAGCATGATCGAGGATTGATGTTGCAGATTTCTGTCAAGTGCCTTTCATTCCAAGACCGATGTGTGTATAACTCACGAGGCGAAAGCTCTGTTACGCCAGCTGGCGCCTCACTCCGACACCAAGAGCGTAACCAAGCAAGGGAGCCAACAATGGCTGCAAAGAAGAAGGCCGCTAAGAAGGCCAAGAAGACCGCGAAGAAGGCTAAGAAGACCGCCAAGAAGGCCGGCAAGAAGAAGTAAGCCCTTCGCTACGAACGATGCTTGGAGGCCGCCTCAGGGCGGCCTCCGGCATTTTTAGCGTTTTGCGCCCGGTTTTCGGCTGGTTTTTGCGCGGCGTTCGTCGTGCACCCTCGACGCATGCACGCGGTCCGCGCGTGCGCGTGCGCACGACATGCGCGCTTGAGCCGCGCGAGTTGGGCGCTATCATCGCGCGTCGCGCGTCGGATGCGCGCATCGATCGCAACCTCTCGCGCGCGTCGCGCGCGTCGATTCACGACCCGGAGCAAGCAGCATGGCCCACGTCATCACCGAACCCTGCATCGGCACCAAGGACACCAAGTGCGTTGAGGCGTGCCCGGTGAACTGCATCCACCCGGTGCCCGGCGCCCCCGGCTTCGACACCGCGCAGCAGCTCTACATCGACCCGGAGACCTGCATCGACTGCGGCCTCTGCGTCGACGAGTGCCCGGTGCAGGCCATCTTCCCCCAGGACGACGTTCCGGCCGAGTGGCGGAAGTACATCCAGATCAACGCCGACCACTTCAAGAAGTGATGGTTGGCGGAGTTGCGGACCGGTCAGGCGTCTGGCGTCGATCGCC
>JBIKXP010000269.1:0-3970 GCA_044355685.1 Phycisphaerales bacterium | reverse complement strand
CGGGCCGCACGGTGCGCGAGGTCGGGCCGCAGATCTCCGAACAGGCGATCGCGGCCATCGAGCCGGGAAGGACCCGAGTCGACTGGCTGACCGCTGCCTTCGGCGAACCAGCCAGCGCAGTCTGCCTTGAGGACGGCACCGAGATCTACCGCTACGACAGCGACGTGCGCACCACCGAAGGGTCGTACTTTCTCATGGTGTTCGCATCAAGCAGGAACACGATCGAACGCACCAGCTGGTGGTTCGAGGTGCGCGACGGCGTGGTGATGCGCTGCTGGGGCGAGACCTGCGTGCCCTTCACGGTGACGTCGACGTCGCGCGAGCCGACGCCGCGCAACGTGGCCGACGCAGCGGAGGATGCGCGACGCATGTCGCCGCCGGTCGCGATCGACCCCGACTCGGGCGACGCGCTGCCGCCGCGTGCGAACGAGCGCTGACGCCCACGCCGCGGGTCGACCCAACGTCGTGCTCACTCCGCCCGCGCCACGAAGCACGGCTCCTCGGTGCGCGCGCCGTTGGCATCGCGCACGCTTGTGCGGTAACCGGGGCGAAGTGCGGCGGCCGCGACGACGCCATCGCGCGACATCGCGAGGAACGCCGCCTGATGGTGCGCCTCGAGCGCATAGCTCTTCGCCAGCCGTTCCACCGCCTCCCGCACCGCGTCCTCCGGACTCGCGCCACGGCGCATCGACTCGACCACGAGAAACGCGCCACAGATGCCCATGATGAGTTCGCCCGTACCCGTCGCAGTCGCGCCGCCGACTTCGGGATCAACGTAGAGGCCATGGCCGATGATCGGCGAGTCGCCGACGCGGCCGGGTGTCTTGAACGGCGTGCCGCTCGTCGAGCAGCCGCCTGCAAGCACACCCTTCGCGTCGAGGGCGAGGCAGCCGATGGTGTCGTGATGGCGCCACTTCGCCTCATCTGCGGGAAGCGACGCGCCGCCAAAGAGCCGGCCGTCCTCGCCGTGCCGGCGGTCGACCGGACGAAGCGGGTCGAACCCGAGGCCCCGGCCCGAGTCGCGGCTCTGGTCGACCACCCCGCCCTCGCGGCGCCACTCCTCGAAGGCTACGCGCGCCTCGTCCGACAGCAGTTCGGCTCGAGCCAGCCCCTCGGCGTCGGCAAAGGCATCCGCATCGGCCCCGACAAGCATCACGTGCGGGGTTCGTTCCATGACCCGCCGAGCCACGGAGACAGGGTGCAGATGGTGACGCAGGCCGGCGACGCTCCCGCAGCGCCCCGGCGAAAGCATGATGCAGCCATCGAGGCTCACCCGACCCGAGGCGTCGGGGAGCCCGCCGAACCCGACGCTGTCGATGTCCGGGGCCCGATCGGCGTAGGCGCAAGCCGCTTCCACGGCGTCAAGTGACCGGCCGGCCTCGACATGCGGCCACGCCTCTTCGTTGGCGCGTAGCCCGAACGACCAGGTGCTGACGATCCTCATGGGGTCATTGTGTCCGTTTCGCGGCGCGCCGGGGTGTTGCATCCGCGTGTGTCCGAGAATACGACATCGGAGCGATTTTGGCGGATCAGTGTTGTGGAATCGGGGTTTGGTGACAAGATCGGCTCCGGAGTGAGGGCCGAGGGGCCGCGTGCTATTGCGCGCCGTGATCGAGCGATCTACCCCCGGACATCCCTTCCACAACGTTTCTACGTGGGTCCGTGGGTTCAGACGGTGTTCCGTGCGCCGCGGAATCGCCGTTCCCTCACCCTCGGCGTAGAGAGATTTTCCATAAAGTCGACTGTTTCCTTGGCCGCTGGCGCCCTCGCGCTCGCGGTCGCCGCAAGCTCGAACGCTGCCCTCGTCTAAGGTGGCGGCACCGAAACCGGCAACCGGTACAACCCCGCCGCCGCCAACGTCATCACCTACATGAACCGCTTCACGGCGGTCACGGCTGGACAGACCCAGCTGTCGCTTGAGAGCGCGGTCGTCGGTATCCGCCGCTTCTTGTTCCAAGGTGCGCTTGTCGATGTCGGCGTCAACATCTACGCCGCCGAGATGACCTTCGACGGCACCAACTTCGGCCGTGGCGCCAACTACCTGCTCTACTCGACGGCGTCGCTCGGCGGCGGAACTGCCTCCTACACCCAGCTCGTCAGCACTGGTGACGTCACCAGCCAGAACATTGTCCTCAACCTCGAGACCGCCTCAAACGCCGGCCTCGGCGGCTGGTGGATCGGCGTCGAGTTCACGGGCGCGAACGCCGCCAACTCCATCAACGGCTGGCGCGTCGTCAACGCCCCGACCACGGGCGCCTCGATCAACGGCTTCGGCCTGTTCAACTTCCAGGGCAGCGGCGTGTTCCAGTCGTTCTTTGGCTTGGGCAACCCGCCGGGCTCGGCGCCGAGCCGCTTCATGGTCGATGTGAACGGCACCCTCGTCCCCGCTCCGGGCGCCATCGCGCTTCTCGGCGTGGCCGGCCTCGTGGCCCGTCGTCGTCGCTGATCGCAACGCAACGAGTTTCTCCACGTGCATCCAACGACCCCGCCGCAAGGCGGGGTCGTTTCTTGTTGCTCGGACTCGAGTCAGTTTGACGGCCCGCACCCCGGGAAATCTTGCGCCGATCGTCCGGATTTGCGCTGCACGCACCCGGCTGATGCGTATGGGAATGTTGACGGCAGTGTTGGCCTGCTCTCACGCCAACGAATTCCCGACGAGTCCGCCGTTGCATGTCTTGGGCTTGTCGAACCAATCGGTCGCGCTGGCATCTATGAACCGAAGTGCACAAGCCGAAGTGCACGTACCGAAGTGCATTCGGTCAGTCGGAGCGATGTCCGCAGAGAGACGACCATCGCGGGTTTACCCCGCAGAAAGGCTGAGTCCACCATGGCTCATCCGAACCGTAAGGGCGGCTTCACGATCGTCGAGCTCCTCGTCGTCGTGTCGATCATCGCCCTCCTCATCGCGCTGCTGCTCCCAGCAGTGCAAAAGGGACGCGACAGGTCCCTCGTCGCAAACTCCATCGCGAACCTGCGCACGCTCGCGGCCTCGTCCGAAGCCTACGCGGGCGACTGGGGCGACCGTCAGTTCACTGCCGTTCCGGACGATGCCGGCACCGTGCCCGGCGGCGATGGCGCCGCGAACTGCTCTGCCTACCTCGGCACCTACGGTGGCTGCCCGCAGTCGCAGATCCTCGGCTACGACAACAACGGCGGCCTCTGGGGCTACTGGCTCCCGTGCGGCCAGACCGCCGGCATCGGCACCTGCGGCAACTGGGCCGTGGCTGTTCCGATGGCCTTCACTGGTCCCTACGCCCGCTACGGTTCGTTCCGCATGCCGAGCGTCCGTGCGTTCGCCGCATACGTGAACGACCGCTACTACGACCCGGTCTTCTGGGCTCCCAAGGATCAGGTTCCGCTGAACAACATCCAGCAGTTCTTCCAGTCGGCAGGTGAGTTCACCTACAACTCGTCGAACCCGGTGTTCGAGGACAGCTCGTACTGCTGGTCGCCCGCGGCCATGTGGGACGCCTCGGTCCTCGGCAAGAACGTCTCCAACTCCTCGCAGTTCTACAACGCGCCGGGCACCCTCAAGGCCGCCCACCGCAGCCCGCCGGTCTCGCGCGCCCGCAACCCAGCGCTCAAGACCCGCATGATCGAGCACAACTGGCTCCAGAACACGCCGGACCAGCCGACCAATCCGAGCTTCGCAGCCGGAACCCCGTGGCAGTTCAACCACGGCTACAACTCGGCCCCCGCCTGCCTGTTCTTCGACGGCCACATCGAGCTCATCGGCTGCTTCCGCGCGTCGAACTCCGACCAGCGTGGTGGCCAGCTCTGGTCGCGCAACACGCCCTTCGGCACCCAGGGCTACTACAACAACCTCGGCTACGACACGATCGTCAACACCGCCTTCCACATCCTCACCAAGGATGGCATCGAAGGCCGCGACATCCTCGGCGCCGACATCTGATCCGGAGCGCAGTCTCCTGCAATCCACCAGCCACCCGCGGAAACGCGGGTGGCTGTC
>JBIKXP010000268.1:0-3975 GCA_044355685.1 Phycisphaerales bacterium | reverse complement strand
CTTGCCTGCGAGCACGGCCGCGGTCGGCACGGGCGAGGCGCGGAAGATGCCGCTGAGGCCGCAGCGTTCCTCGCGAACGAGGCTCTCGACGGTATAGAAGAGGATGAGGAAGCACAGGAGGAGCGTCAGCGTGTTGAACACGCCCGCGGCGGCGGAGCCCGTCGTCACGAGGGCTTCGGTGTCGAACGGACCAGATCGGAACGCCGTCGCGCCCCACGCCTGGATGAGGATGAGCGGGCCGAAGAGCCAGATGCCCGGTGATCGCAGCAGTGCCCGCGTCTCCGCGCGGAGGATGTGCGCGGTCGAGGCGAGGAAGCCCGGCGCACGCACGGTGCACTCGATGGGCCTTCCGCGCGCGGCGATGGCGGCGTGCTGGGCTGCCGGTGCGCTTGCGGCAAGTCGCTCGGCGTTCGCCAGGAGCATGCGTACGTCGCCCACGCGAAGGTCGTCGTGCTCGGTGCGCGCGATGCGGCGCCCCGTCGCCCAGACTGCGATCAGGCCGATGGCGGCAAACCCGAGGCGACTCAGTACAAATGCTGCGTCGGGCGCAAATGCCGCGGCGTTGTAGAAGGCGACGCCACGATCTTCATCGAGGTAGGTTCGCAGGAACCAGCGCATGCCCGTCGGATCGGCAAGCTGCATGAGCTTGTTCACCCAGAGCGGCAGCCACGGGGGGTTGAAGGTCCAGACGAAGAAGATGCAGCCAACCAGCACCACGACCGGAAGCGCGAACACGAGCACGGGCTGGCGGGTGCGGACGCCGAGCCACATCGAGACGCCGCCGATGAAGACCGCGAGCGGCAGCGCACCGACGAGAAGCGGCTGGACGTAGTTCCAGAGGTTGAACGCACCACGTACCCGTTCGTTTGGATCAAGCGGAATGAGTTCGTAGAAGCCGATCTGAAGGACGAGCCACGCCGAGAGGATCGCGGTGAGCACCACGATCGCCCCGAGGAAGCGCGAAAAGGCGTAGCCCACGTGCGAGATCGGCGTCGCCGCGATCAGGCGGCCGATCTTGCGGTCGGCGTCCGCGAGGATCGGCATGCCGCAGACCACCGCGACGAAGAACGGCAGGATGAGCGCGAACAGCGCGAAATCGGCGAACGCGAGGTTGAAGGCCGAGTTGATCGCGATCTTCGCGCCGCCCGTGTCGGCGCTTCCGGTGCCGACCTGTACGCCGCCCACCACGAATCCGAGCGACATCAGCCCGAACACGACCAGCATGATGATGTGGAGCGGGCGCTTCCAGCTGGTCTTGAGCTCGAGCAGCGGAATCGCAAGGAAACGCGCGATCACGCGGCACCTCCCGCAAGCGCGGGCGCGGCGCTGCGCGTGAGCGCAGGCGGAACTTCCTCTCGCGGGCAGCGCATGAGGACGAGGTAGGCGTCCTCGAGCGTGCCGGCGCTACGGGTGAAACCTGCAGGGGGCACGCGCCCGGGCGCAACGAACACGCGCACGCGGTTGTTGCGGCCTTCGTTGAGGACGGCGCTGATCACGCGGTGCGCCTGCGCGAACGCGGGAAGCTCAGGGTCGGCGACGAAGCCTTCGTAGACGAGCCCGTCGACCGCGCGGCACGCGGCGCTCGGCGTCGTATCGGCGACGACCTCGCCCGAGCGGATCACGGCGAGGCGCGGGCACAGCGTCGACACGTCGTCGACGATGTGCGTCGAGAGCAGCACCACGCGGCCCGCGCTCATCTCGGAAAGGAGCCGGTAGAAGCGCTGGCGCTCCTCAGGGTCGAGGCCGGCGGTCGGCTCGTCGACGATGAGGACGCGCGGGTTGCCCGCGATCGCCTGCGCGAGTCCGAGGCGCTGACGCATGCCGCCCGAGTAGCCGCCGACCTTGCGCTTCGCGGCGCTCGTCAGGTTCACGCGCTCGAGCAGTTCGTCCGCGAGCGCGAGGCGGCCCTTTGGACCCGTGATCCCCTTCAGCTTGAGCAGAAACTCAAGCATGGCGCGGCCGGAGAGATCCGGATAGAAGCCGAAGTCCTGCGGCAGGTAGCCAAGGCGCTCACGCATGTATCGCGGGTTCTCGACGACATCGTGCCCATCGAGGTAGACCTTGCCCGCCGTCGGCTCGGTGAGGCCGGCGACGATGTTCATGAAGGTCGACTTGCCGGCGCCGTTTGGGCCAAGCAGGCCGAACATGCCCTCGGGAATCTCGAGGTCCACGCCGCGCAGCGCGCAGACGGGGCCAGGATGGATCTTGACCAAGCCGCGAATGGCGAGGCCCTTGATGCCGAAGTCCGATGTTGCTGCGTTCTGCGTATTCATGGGCGTTCTGCTTGTGTTGCGGTCACTTCCGCGCGGCGCGCACGGTGATGCGGCCGTTGCTCGTGTCGATGGTGGCCTTCGCCTTCTTGGCGTCGCCGATGGTCATGGTGTTCGCGCCGACCGTGCGCGCAACGTCGCCTCCCGCGAGATCGACCTTGCCATTGCTGGTGTCGGCGCTCACCGTGCCCTGCCAGCCTGCGCCGAGCTCGAGGCTCACCGACCCATTCGAGGTGTCGAGTTCGATGTCGCCCTGCGCCTCGGGCGCAAGCACGACCTCGATGCGGCCGTTCGAGGTATCTGCGACGATCGGCGCAAGGACGCCCGACGCGCGGATCGCGCCGTTCGACGACCGTGCCTCGATGGGGCCGGCGTGGTCCCGCACCTCGATCGATCCGTTCGAGGTGACGAGCTTCGCGTTGCCGCGGAAGGCGCCGACGTCGATGCTGCCGTTCGTGGTGGCGACCTCGATCCCGTCGAGATCCGCGGCGCGGATCACGATCGATGCCGAGTCCGTGGTGCCGCCGGTCGTGCCGATGTAGACCACGGTGACCGCCGGCTCCCGCGGCGGGAAGTCGACGCCGACCGTGACCTTTCCATCCGCGTCGCGGGTGGCGCTGAGCGTGGTCGCCTTCACCCGCGCGGCCGCCTTCTCCTGGGTGTCGCCCGTACAGCGGATCGCCGCCGTGATCTGCATGGTGGTGGCTGCCGGGTCCTGGATCAGCTCGACGCTTCCATTCTCGGTCGATACGACGACGGACTTCGCGTCGGCGACGGATGCGGTGAGCGAACCCTTGGCGCTGACGGGGTTGATCGAGCAGCCCGCGAAGGCCAGCATGGCGATGCCGGCTGCGAGGGCGAGACGGAAGGAGTTCGTACGAAGGGATCGGCGGGTCGATGCGTTCATGGCGGCGGGCCGGGAAGGCGTTCGGGCATCCCGCCGTCACGGCGACGCGCGGGTCGCAGATGTTGGGCGCGCCGCGTTGGGATTTTCAGACCTTTGACAACATCAACGCTCGTCGCCCGCTCCCGCGGGAAGGACGGTCGCCTTGTGCACCTCGACCCCGATCGCATAGGCAACGAATCCATCGCCGATCGGGAGGACTCGGATCTTGTTCACCGCGTTGCCGAAGGCGGCGGGCGTCCAGTTCAGTCCGCCATCGGTCGTCTGGAACCCGTTCGGCGTGCCTCCGACCCAGCCGCGGTCCTCGTCGATGAAGGCGATCCCGAACGGGCGGACGGCATGATTTGAAACGAGCGGCTGCTCGAACCACGTCTGGCCGCCGTCGCCGGTCTTCACCACGAAGCGATCCTTCTTGGCCGGATCGGGGTCGTAGCTCTGCAGCGTGCAGTAGCCCGTCTCGTTCGTCGGAAACGAGAACTTCCAGGTGATCTCGAATGGCCGCGAAGAGCGGTACACCTCGCGCCAGGTCGCGCCGCCGTCGTCGGTGGCGAGAATGAGGCCGTTCGACTGCGAGACGTCGGCATGCGTCGCCGAGGCGATGAATCCGCGCTTGTCGTCGAGGAACTTCACGTCGAACGCCATCGCGCCGATCTCGGGGATCTTCCCCTGCTTCCACGTCTTGCCGAGGTCGTCGGACCAGATGTAGGCGGTGGGACCACCGACGCGCCCGACGCCGACGATGCGGGGCCTGTAGTCGAGGTTTCCGGCGTTCACGAACGGGACCTGCACGACGTCGAATGC
>JBIKXP010000267.1:0-3981 GCA_044355685.1 Phycisphaerales bacterium | reverse complement strand
ACGTCGAGTCCCGAGGAGCTCGACACGCTGACCTCGCAACTCGCGCTCCTCGAGAGCGCCAGCGAGGCGATACTCACGATTCCGCTCGGGGTGCTCGGCTCGATCTGGTGCCTATGGGCCATTCGCCGCGCCGCGAAGTCGTCCGACGCAGCCAACGCCGTCGCCCTACCCTCCTCGTCGCAACCGTGAGCGATTCGAAGCCCATCGCCCTGCCCATTCTCGTGCTGCCCGTGCGCGAGCAGCGCTACAGCTGCCACGGCTGCGGCAACTGCTGCCGCGACTTCACGGTGCAGCTCAGGCCGGCGGACCTCGAGAAACTGCGCGCGCAGGATTGGGAAGCGAAGCTCGGCATGCCGGTCACGACCGAGTTCCGCGGCACGACCTACCTCAGGCAGCGCGACGACGGCGCATGCGTCTTCCTCATGGACGACGGCCTCTGCCGCGTGCACAAGGAGTACGGCTTCGCGGAGAAGCCGGTCGCGTGCCAGTTGTTCCCGTTCGTCCTCGTACCCGACGACCGCCGCACGAATGTCGGCATCAGCTTCGCCTGCCAGAGCGTGCGCGAGAACAAAGGCGCGGAGCTGCGCAGTCATCTCTCCGAGATCGACCGCATGAGTCGCGGCGTTCCTGAGACGCGTCTCGCGACCTACACCGCGATGCTCGCAGACGCGATGGGCGCGAAGGAAGGCGAGCTCGACGCGCTCGCGCAGCTCGTCGACCGGCACCTCGCACGCGAGGACCTCACCATGCGCGACCGCTTCGACGGCCTCGCGTGGATCGCAGCGAGCCTTGGCCGCGCGAAGCTCGCGGAAGTGCGCGCCACGCGGTTCAAGGAACTCGTGCAGGTGCTGGTGGCGGCGCTTCCCGACGAACTCGAGCACCTGCCGCTCGAAGGCGCGCTGCCGAAGCAGCTGCGGCTCCTGCGCCAGGCCGTGTACGCGCGTCTTGAGGACGTGCAGGTGAACGCCGCGAAGGCGACAGGCCGCTGGCGCACGGTGCTTGCGCAGCTCCTCGCGAGCCGAGCCTTCACGCGTGGCAAGGGCCGCGTGCCGGCGGTTGCGCGCGGGCTTCTCGAAGGCGTCGATTTCAGCGCGATTTCGCGCGTTCCCGCGCTCTCCGAAAGCCCCGACCGCGACGCGATCGACCAGCTGCTCTCACGCTATGCGCGCGCCACGATCCTCGGCAACCGCGCGTGGGGCGCTGGCTACTACGGTTGGCCCGCAGTGCGCGGGCTGCAGGCGCTTGTCCTCAACATCGCGTGCACAGCGTGGCTCGCGCGCGCGCTCGCCGCCGCGCGCGGTCACGAGCACGCAACCCTCGACGACGCGCGCGATGCCCTCGGCCGCGTCGACCGCCACGCGGGCCGCGCGCCCTGGCTCGGCTCGGTCGGCGAGCGCCTGCGGCTCGAGTACTTCCGCTTGGACGACGGCCTCCGCCGCATCACGCGCGAGAGCGTGTGAGTCCCGCTGCGCCGGCGAACCCTACTCCACGCTCCTCGCGACGCGGAACCCGACTGCATCGCCCCCGATCCCCGGGTGCTTGAAGGCGCGGAGCGCGGAGCGTATGAGCGCCGCGTTGAGCATCCAGCTACCGCCGCGCAGGACGCGAACACCCTTCGGCTTGTCGGTCGTCGCAGCGACCTCCGTCTTGCTCGCCTCCAGATTCATCGCATCCTGGCACCATTCCCAGACATTGCCGTGCATCTCGCGGAACCCCCATGGGTTGGCGGGAAGCGAGCCGCCCGGAACCGTCGATCTCCGGTCCTCGCCCTTCGCCGCACCGTTGTACGGCGCGTTTCCGTCGTAGTTCGCCTGGTCCGTCGTGATGTTCTCCCCGAACGAGAACGGCGTCGTCGTCCCTGCGCGGCATGCATACTCCCACTCCGACTCGCTCGGCAGCCGGAAGAATCCGTTCGAGGCCTTGCAGAAGGCCTGGCAGTCGCGCCAGCTCACGCCCTCGACGGGATTGCGGAGATCCTCGTCGAAGTAGGACGGGTTCTCAGGCATGACCCGCAGCCACTCCTCCTGCGAGACCTCGCGCTCGGAGAGATAGAACGCGCGGCGGATGCTGCACGGGATCTCCTCCTCGCGCCCATCCTTCAGCCGCTCGGGCTCGGTCTTGGGAGAACCCATCGTGAAATCGCCAGGCGGCACGAGGAGCATCACGATCCCGGACACGTCGTGGCGGATCTTCCAAGGCTTCCCCGTCGCCTTGATCTTCTCGCGCACCAGCGCGTCGGTGACGATCTCAGGGTCAGGCTCCTGCGCAAGCACCGTGAACTTCTGCATGGCAAGACCCCGCTGGAAGTCCGCGTAGGCTCGGTAGGCCGGCAGCGCGAGGGCGCCGAGCAAGAGCGCAAGCGCCAGCGGGATCGCGACAAGCGCCGAGGCTCGCAGCGGATTGCGCCGCACGAACTTCCGCAGCCGGTACCCGGACGACTCCGGAGCGGCCACGAGCGGCCGGCCCGCGAGGTAGCTGCGGACATCCTCCGCGAGGAGCGTGGCGCTCTGGTAGCGCCCTGCAGGCTCCTTCCGCATCGCCTTCTGCGGGATCCACTCGAGCTCCGTTTTGAGCTCGCGCGCGAGCTCCTTGAGCGCGACGCCGCGCGACTTCTCGATCCGACCCGCGAGTTCCGCGTCCTTCGTCGAGATCGTCGACAGCCGCGCGCTCGGGCTCGGCGGGTCGTCCTCGCGGATGATGCGCTGGATCTCGCCGTACGCCTTCGCGCGCAGGGTCCTCGAGTCGAACGGCGTCGTGCCGGTTATCAGTTCGTAGAGCAGGACGCCGAGCGAATAGATGTCGCTGCGGGTGTCGATGCCGCTTGCACCCGGATCCGCCTGCTCGGGGCTCATGTAGGCGGGCGTCCCGATCATCTGGCCCGTTTCCGTGAAGATCGTCTTGTCGGTGAGCACCTGCGACATCGCCTTCGCCACGCCGAAGTCGATCACCTTGAGCTTCGGGCCCTCGCCTTCGACTTCGTAGGCGAGGATGTTCGACGGCTTGATGTCGCGGTGAACGATGCCCTTCACGTGCGCGTGCTGCACAGCCTCGCACGCCTGCGCGAAGAGCTCGAGCCGCGCCTTGACGCCGAGCTTGCGCGCGTCGCAGAACTCGGTGATAGGCTCGCCCTTCACGTACTCCATCGCGAAGTAGGGCCTCCCCTGCGGCGTGAGCCCGCCGTCCAAGACCTTCGCGATGTGCGGGTGGTTCATCACAGCGAGCGCCTGCCGCTCCTGCTCGAAGCGCGCGATGACGCTCTTCGAGTCCATGCCAGGCTTGATGAGCTTGAGCGCCACGCGCTGGACGAACGGCTCACGCCGCTCGGCGAGCCACACCTCGCCGAAGCCGCCTTCGCCAAGCTGCGAGATCAGTTTGTACGCGCCGACCGAGTCCCCCGCGTTGTGCATCACGGACAGCTCAAAGGTACGGAACGAGCCGGTGTCGCCAAGCGGGGCGGTGAGTTCGTCATGTGATTCGGCCCCGGTCGACATGCGCGCATTGTGATGCCGTTCGAGAATGAGCGCAACCCGGAAACGCCGATCGGGGACGCGGTACGCTCCGTCGTCGACGAGCGCTGTAAGCGGCTCCCAGCACCAAAGCGAGCCGCCGCAGCGGCGAGCGCTCAAGGCATGTCGAGGGCGAAGCCCGAGCACCGAACCGCCAGTGTCGACAGCCTTTCATGGGTGCCACCGCTTCAAGCGGTGCGGAGTCGACGTGGCCGGGAACAGGCACCGTGCCGATGTGCGCGCGAAACCACCACTGGAAGCGGTGCGGAGTCGACGTGGCCGGGAACAGGCACCGTGCCGATGTGCGCGCGAAACCACCACTGGAAGTGGTGGCACCCAGGTGGGCTGTCGACTCGCACGCAAATCGCTCGGGCTTTGCCCTCGAGGACGACGTCCCCGAGCGCGCAGCGCGAGCGCCGAACCGCCAGTGTCGACAGCCCTTCATGGGTGCCACCGCTTCAAGCGGTGCGGAGTC
>JBIKXP010000266.1:0-3988 GCA_044355685.1 Phycisphaerales bacterium | reverse complement strand
CGATCGTGCGGGCTCCGCCGAGCAGTTCGAACGATTGGATGATGCCGGTCACGGTTCCAAGGATTCCGAGCATCGGGCTCGCCGTGATGATGGTCGACATCACGTTGCTGAAGCGCTCGGTGGTACCACGGAGTTCCTCGATCGACTCCATCGCGATCGAGTCGTCTGGGCCTTCCTCAAGCATCTTGCGCACAAGCTGGTCGTAGACGCCGCCCGGCACCTCGATCAGTTCCTCGGCGCGGGACCGGTCGCCGTTGCGGAGGGCGCGCATCAACTTGCGAAGGCGGGCGGTCTCGCGGTTCGAGTGGAGGCGACCCCAGAACCAGAGGCGTTCAAGCGTGATCGCAAGCGAGATGACGCTCACGACGAGCAGCGGCCACATGACGAATCCGCCGCGTTCCATGAGCTCGAAGATGTCGAACGAACCTTCCATCCGGTCCATCCTAACGAGCCTTGCCGCGGCCCGCGATCCCGTACATTGCGCGCGCTCCGCGCCCTTCCGCCCTTCCACGACGCCATGACGGATTCACGCACCGCCTCGCCCCTTGATCCCGCGCTGCTTGACGCCGTCGAGCGCGCGCTCGCCGACTTCCTTGCCGCGCAGGATCTCCCCGACAATCTGCGCGCAGCTTGCCTGCACGCGGTCCTCGCGGGCGGCAAGCGGCTCCGCCCGGTCCTCGTGCTCGAGTGCGCGCGCGCTGCCGGCGGTTCCGTCGAGGGCGCGATGCCTGCCGCGCTCGCCATCGAGTTTGTCCATGCCTTCAGCCTCGTGCATGACGACCTCCCCGCGCTCGACAACGACACCATGCGTCGTGGAAAGCCCACCTGCCACGTGGCATTCGGCGAGGCGATGGCGATCCTGGCCGGCGACTGCCTGCTGGCGTTGGCGCCTGTGGCGGCCGCCCGCGCGGCACACAACGCCGGCGAGATCCAGCGGGAACTCATGGCCAACACGGTTCGGATGATCGCCGGGCAGGTCTACGACACCTTGCAGGGCTTCCCGCCCGGCCTCGCGGATCGGGCGAAGCTGGAACTGGTGCACCACAACAAGACGGGCGCGCTGCTTGAGGCGGCCTGCCGGATGGGCGCGCTCGCCGCTGGCGCCGACGCAGCAACCCTTGCGCGCCTCACCACCTACGGACGCGCGACGGGGCTCATGTTCCAGATCGTCGATGACCTGATCGACGCAACCCAGACCACCGAGCACGCTGGAAAGGCGACCGGAAAGGACCTCGAGGCCGGGAAGCTCACCTACCCCGCCGTGCACGGTATCGAGGGCAGCAAGCGCGAGATCGCCAGGCTTCGGGACGAAGCGGCGATCGCCATCGGGCCGCTTGGCGCCCGGGCCGACACCCTGGCGAACCTGCTTGATTTCTTGGCCACCCGGACGAAGTAGCGAACCCGGCGGGGAGCAAGGGCGTCGTGGCGGCCTGTCGTGGGCTCAGGAGCCGCGTCCCGACAGAACCTGGCTTCGGTCGATTTAGGCAGAACTCGCCAAGGGCCTGCATCGGCTGGCGATATGATCGCCGAAAGCACTCGCGGAACGGGTTTCCGAAATGCGTGTGCCGTGTTCAGTGGCCGAGATTCCTCGGACCTTCGCCGACCCTTCGTGAGTGAAATCGTGCCCACCAAGATCCTCCCAACGCTCACTTCCCCGGCAGTCCTCCGCTCGATGTCGATCGAGGGGCTCCGAGACCTCGCCGCCGAGATGCGTGTGGCCATCTGCGACCAAGTGTCGCGTTCGGGCGGTCACCTTGCTCCCAATCTTGGCGTCGTCGAACTCTCGATCGCGATGCACCGGGTCTTCGACTTCGCGCACGATCGACTGCTCTTCGACGTGGGTCACCAGTGCTACCCGCACAAGCTGCTCACGGGCCGCTATTCGCTCCTTTCGAAGCTCCGTCAACGCGACGGGATGGCGGGCTTTCCAGAGCCGCGCGAGAGCCCCTACGACCTCTTCTCGGTCGGACACGCTGGTACGGCCATTTCGACCGCAGTCGGCATGGCCCGCGGCGACACGCTCCATGGCGAGGGCTACAGCGAGACCAATCCCAACGGCCGCCGCGTGGTCTCCATCATCGGCGATGCGTCGATCGTGAACGGCGTGGCGATGGAAGGCCTCAACAACGCCGGCACGCTCAAGCGGCAGTTCCTCGTCATTCTCAACGACAACGGCATGTCGATCGCAAAGCCGCAAGGAGCCATGGCGGCGTACTTCGACCGCGTGCGTCTCTCGCATACATACGGCGAGTTCCGCAAGCGCGCGAAGGAACTCTCGCGCCACATGCCCGGCGGAAAGGCCATTGCCGACGTCTATCACAAGCTCGGCGAGATGTCGAAGTCCTGCGTCAGCGAGGACAACTGGTTCGAGCATTTCGGCCTCGTCACCGTCGGCCCCGTCGATGGACACGATCTTCCCGCGCTGATCGACATCATGAACGAGGCGAAGCATTTCGATCGTCCGATGGTGCTGCACATCAAGACCGTGAAGGGCAAGGGCTACAAGTTCGCCGAGGGCGATTCGACGACGTTCCACTCGCCGAGCCCGTTCAGCGTCGTCAACGAGGACGGCGAGGAACTCGTGAGCGAGGGATGCCGTGTCGAGCTCAAGAAGAGCGCGCGCAGCTTTACAAGCGCGTTCGGCGACATCCTCGGCGACTTGATGTCGCGCGATCCGAAGGTGGTCGCCTGCACGGCCGCCATGCCTGACGGCACCGGCATCTCGAAGGTCATCAACCGCTTCCCCGACCGCGTGTTCGACACGGGCATCTGCGAGAGCCACGCAGCCGACATGATGTGCGGCCTGGCAAAGACGGGGTGGAAACCATTCTTCGCCGTCTATTCGACGTTCCTTCAGCGGGCCTTCGACCAGTGCTTCCAGGAAGCGTCGCTGCAGGGGCTTCCGCTGCGCCTCTGCCTCGACCGCGCCGGCTTCGTCGGAGGCGACGGCGCCGTCCACCACGGATTCTGTGACATTGCGCTTCTCGCCACGCTGCCGAAGGCGTGCCTGATGGCTGCGATGGACGAGCAGAGCCTGCGCGCCTCGGTCGAGTTCATGGCGAACTTCGAGGACGGTCTTTCCGCCGTGCGGTATCCGCGCGACAGCGTGAGCGGCATGTTCGCGGGCGAGTCGTGCCCCCCGTTCGTCTTCGGCAAGGCGCGCGCGCTCGTGAAGCACGCCGACCCGCAGGTGGCGCTCCTTGGCTACGGAACCAGCGTCATCGACTGCGCCGAGGCCGCGAAGGAACTTGCCGCCGAGGGGATCCACGCCGATCTCTACGACGCGCGCTTCGCGAAGCCAGTCGACATCGATCTTGTCGCGAGCCTGGTTGCCCGCGGCGTCCCGATCATCACGGTCGAGGACCACTCGATTCGTGGCGGATTCGGCTCGTGCGTGCTTGAGGCCTGCAACGAGCGCGGCATCGACACGCGCCTGATTTCACGCCTCGCGATGCCGGACGGTTGGGTTTACCAAGGCGAGCGCAAGGAGCAGTTGGCCGAGGTCGGGCTTGACGCAGCTTCAATCGCAGCGAAGGCGCGGGCGATCGTGAAGTGCGAGACGCCCTCCCGAGCGGCCGCGATGCGTTGAAGTCGAGCGCGCAGCGCGAGACCCAGACCGTGAGAGTCGACAGTCCATATGGTGCCCGACTTCGCGTCGCGCTGAGTCGACCTGACCGGGAACGGGCGCTGTGCGATCTGTCACCCATGTCGTGACCATGTCGTGACAACGTACTTCACGTCGTGCGGAGTCGACCTGGCCGGGAACGGGCACTGTGCCGGTGCGCGCGCGAAACCACCACTGGAAGTGGTGGCACCCATGAAGGCTGTCGACGCGGACATCTGCAGCTCGGGCTTCGCCCTCGATGGCACCTAGCACCAGAGGGAGCGGCCGCAGCCGCGACCGCTCAAGCTACGCGTCTCCAGCCCGCCGCGATTCACTCGCGGCGAGGCTGACCAGAGCGAGCGAAAGCGAAGCGAGTCGCGAGCG
>JBIKXP010000078.1:0-13222 GCA_044355685.1 Phycisphaerales bacterium | reverse complement strand
TCAAGCCTCGTCGCCCTTCAAGCCTCGTCGCCCTTCAAGCCTCGTCCGCCCTTCAAGCCTCGTTCGCCCTACAAGCCTCGTTCGCCCTTCAAGCCTCGTCGCCCTTCAAGCCCCGTCGCCCTACAACCCCCGTCGCCCTTCAAGCCTCGTCCGCCCTTCAAGCCCCGTCGCCCTTCAAGCCCCGTCGCCCTTCAAGCCTCGTCGCCCTACAAACCCCGTCGCCCTACAAGCCTCGTTCACCCTTCAACCCACGTCTCCTCCCCGATCTCACGCCTCTCTCACGCCCCGCGTTCACGACTCCTCGCTCGAGCGTCGCCCTACCGGCTCCTCGCGAAACGGGTAATGCATCGCGTACTTCGCCCGGTGAAACGACCACACGAAACCACGCGCGGTTCGCCCATGGCCTGCGGGATGGGTGAGCCGCAACTTGATGTAGACCTCAACCGTTCCCAACTCGGTTCCTTCCAGTCGCTCCCCGAACACCCAGACGTCCTTCGACGGCTCGGCGTGGTCCGGGGTCGGCCCCTCCGAGTAGTCGTCGATGCACAGCCGCTTGATCTCTTCGAGCGCGGCGCGCCGCGTGAACCCGAGCTCAACCAGTGCCCGATCGACTTCCGGATGGGCCTTGAACCAGCACTCGCCGAAGTCGATCGCGAACCGAAACGTCGCGAGAAACTCGCCCACCTCTTCCCTCGTCGCATGCGTGCCTTCGTCTTCTCCTCGGTCAAGTATATCTTGCGATATAGTTGTGTACTCGCTCGATACAGATTTCCCACGAAGTTTGTTCCGCGAGTCAGTTTTATCTATCGGACCTGACGCCTGCGCTTCAGTAGGGCGAACCCCGTGTCCGCCAACAAGATGTCAGTGAAGTGCCAATTCTGTCGTCTTACGTCGATTTAGACGATAGAGTTGCCAGTATAGGCACTATGAAATCGTCAATGCCCACAACCGATGCAGCGGTCCTCGCGGAACTCGGCGCCCGCATGGCCCACCTCCGTCTTCAGCGGAACCTCACGCAGGAACAGCTCGCCCGCGAGGCGGGTGTCTCGAAGCGCACCGTGATTCGCCTCGAGAACGGCGAGTCGAGCCAACTTACCAATCTCATCCGCGTGGTCCGCGCGCTCGGGCTCCTCGGCAACCTCGACGCGTTCGTCCCCCCGCCGCTCCCGAGCCCGCTTGCGCAACTCCGCCTGCACGCGAAGGAGCGTCGACGCGCGTCGGGTGAATCGAAGAAGCGCGGCCCGTCGAGCAAGCCAGCAACCGCCGAGTGGACGTGGGGCGATGAGTCGACGAAGTCGCGAGGTGCGCCCAAAGATGAGACCCGGGACGAGCCCCGAGGTCAACCATGAGCACCGTCGCAGAAGTGCTCCTCTGGGGAAGCACGATCGGTGCAGTGTCGGTCGAGGGCCCAGGCGAAGTCGCTGCCTTCGAATACACCCCCGCGTTCAGGGAGAGCGGCATCGAAGTCGCACCGCTCATGATGCCGCTCGCCGCGCAGATCTACTCGTTCCCGCAGCTCGCGAGGCAATCGTTTCACGGTCTTCCAGGCATGCTCGCCGACGCGCTGCCCGACAAGTTCGGCAACGCGGTGATCGATGCATGGCTCGCCTCGCAAGGCAGGCTTCCGCAGGAGATCGACGCCGTCGAACGCCTGTGCTACACGGGTACGCGCGGAATCGGCGCGATCGAGTTCAAGCCGACGAAGGGCCCGCAGGCCCGCGTCTCGACGCCCGTCAGCATTGACTCGCTCGTCGCGCTCGCCTCCGAGGTGCTCGCGAGCCGGTCTGGCCTGCGCGCGTCGTTCGCCGACCCGCAGCGCGAACACGCGCTGCGCGAGATTCTGCGCGTCGGCGCATCTGCGGGCGGTGCGCGCGCCAAGGCCGTCATCGCGTGGAACCCGACGACCAATGAAGTCCGCTCGGGCCAGGTCAAGGCGCCGAGTGGGTTCGAGTACTGGCTGATGAAGTTCGACGGCGTCTCGAACAACACCGACCGCGACCTCGCCGATCCGAGCGGCTTCGGTGCGATCGAGTACGCCTACTCGCTGATGGCAAAGGCGGCGGGCATCGCGATGTCCGAGTGCAGGCTGTTCGAGGAAGGCTCTCGGCGTCACTTCATGACGAAGCGCTTCGACCGGCTCGAGAATGGCGAGAAGCTGCACATGCAGTCGCTCGCAGCGCTCGCGCACCTCGACTTCAACGACGCGGCCGCACATTCATACGAACAGGCGCTCACCGTCATCCGCAGGCTGGGTCTCGCGATGGACGCGGTCGAGGAGCAGTTCCGCAGGATGGTCTTCAATGTGGTCGCCCGCAACCAGGACGACCATGTCAAGAACATCGCGTTCCTCATGGACAGGCGCGGCCAGTGGTCGCTCGCGCCCGCATTTGATGTGATGTACGCCTACAACCCGTCGGGCGCGTGGACCGCGCGCCACCAGATGAGCCTTGCGGGCAAGCGCGAGGGCTTCACGCTCGACGACCTGAAGGCGGTCGCCGCCACAGCCTCGATGAAGCGAGGCCGCGCGGAAGCGATCACCCGCGAAGTCACAAGCGCCGTCGCACGCTGGCGAGAGTTCGCGGCAGCCGCAGGCGTCGCGGAGCGACAGGCGAGCATGATCGCGGCGGTGCATCGGCTGGGGCTGGGGTAAGGGCGGCGCAGGCGGCGGCGCGGGCCTGCGACGGCGCAGGCGGGCGGCAAGGACCCGAGCGAGGCGGAGGAGGTGGCGGAGGCGTTTGTGCGCGGGACGTGCTGGAGATTATCACCGCAACTCCACTCGTGGCTCACTTGCAACTCCATACCGCATTGACACGCGACACGGTGGTTGCGCAAAGCACTGCTTCCCCGGTGAGATGTTGCTAAACCCAGCTCTCCATGGGAAGCTCCGTTCATGTCAGCCATCACAGTCCGCTGCGAACTTGACGACGTTATCAATAGGAACGAGGTCGTACGCCGCGGCTTTGTGACTCTCCTCGACGCCCGCGCGATCCGCGATTACATGGGCGACTTCCTATCCGATGACAGCCGTAGAGTGATTCTTCACGTAAGCCAGAGCTCGGGCGGAAACAATCCCACATCTGACATCGCAAGCAACTTGCGCTCGGCGGACCGACTGGCGATGGTGAATGCAGCGTGGCACGCGCTTCGCGCTCATGGACGGATATCGGGGCGATGGGTTGCCAATCAGCGCGCCCGCACCGTTCAACCTTGCACCATTCATGTTGGCGAACCTTCACAGGATAATCCGGAGAACTTCGCCTACCTCGCAGGGTGGACTATCGAAGACCCGCTTCTGCAGCTCGCTGATCAAGACCGGCTCGTGAAGGAGATTCAGAAACAGCTGAACGCCTCCCGCAACGCAAACGAGTCGCAGTGGCGATGCAGCATCGCTGCTCCAGCCGAGCTTGAGGCAGAGCCGCGCCTGTCGATTCTCGCGGGGGAGGCCGCATTTCAGCGAACTCCAAAGGCGTCCAGTGAGAAGGACCGAAGCAGTCCGCACAATCTCATACTCGAAGGCGTCCCTGGCACCGGCAAGAGCCACGAGATCACCCGCGTCTCGAAATCTGGGTTTGCGCAGCCAATCACCACGATCGTCATGCATCCCGCCATCGGCTACGAGGACATGATCGAAGGCGTGCGCCCGACAGCAGGCGGTTTCGAGAGCGGAGCAAATCTCAACCCGAAGCCGGGCGCGAAGTGGTTTTACGAGTGCTATGGCGAAGACGCGGCTCGCGCGTCTTCAGGGTCCGAATCCCCATTCGGCGTCCGTGGCGGCCAGTTCCTCCTCGCCTGCTCGCGGGCGTGCAAGGAGCCCAACGGCAAGTTCCTGGTCGTGCTGGACGAGATCAATCGCTGCAATGTGCCACGCGCGTTCGGCGAACTCCTGCTCTCGATCGAGTCCTCGAAGCGCTGGCGCTGGAACGAGGGAACGAAGGCATGGGAAGGTGACTCGCCAAGCGTCTCACTGCCGTACTCAGGGCTCCAGTTCTTCGTCCCCGAGAACCTCTCTATCCTCGGCACGATGAATACGAGCGACCGCTCCGTCGCGCCGCTCGATCAGGCACTTCGCCGTCGATTCGCTTTCCATCGCCTCGAGCCGCTGTCGCCCGGCAACCTCAAGGAAGCGCTTGCCGATTTCGGCGCTTCCTCGCTTGTCGGCAGCGCGATCGATTGCTGGCAGTCGCTGAACTCGAAGCTTGAGACAGAGCTCGGCGCTGACATGATGCTTGGCCATAGCTACTTCTTCGATGCGAAGCGATCGAAGGAGCGCGGATGCGACGAAGCAGAAGCCCTGCGCTCGACCTGGCGCTACTCGCTCTTGCCGCAGCTGTTTGAGATCCTTCATGTCGCGAATCGGATCGAACTTGCGCGTCCAGACGATTTGACACGGCATCTCGGCGAGCTCGGGCTTGAGATCGAGTCCCCGAGGGCAACGGGCATGCACTCCATGCTTCGCGTGAAGGAACGCCCTAGCGCGAACGGTGCAACATGAGTGCAGTCACGCTGCACGCCTCACCGTCGCAGCGTCGATGCGGGATTGTGGTTCGCGCGAAAGGCGAACTGCAATTGACCGCTGTTGTTCTGCCGAAACCGTGGCGATCGCGCGCGCGCCTCGGAAGCAACTCGGTGCACGCCGCTACATGGACAGGATCCCGTCTTTGCTTGACCCTGCATGAGGGTGATCGCATTCGGATTGCATTCCCGTCCGATGACGCACGGGCTGCTGATCGCCGCGAGGTTGTCGAGGGACTCGTGAGCCAGATCCCAGCGCAGGCAGCCGCATCGTCGGAGCAAGAGCAGCCGCTCTTCGCGTTCAGCACGCCGACCGCCGGAGTCGACACCATCAGTTCACGCGAATCGGTCGATGTCGATGCGATCGTGGATCTCTTCCGCTTGTGTGAGCTTTCGGGCGTTGATCCGATCGCACGGAGCGCTGGGGATCTCGGTGCCCTTCCCGTTGAGGCCGCTTGGCTCCTCGCCTATCTTCAAACGCGGTTCAATCAGGGCACCGCCGATGCCCTTCGCCACGCAAGGCGCGGCTATGTGGAACGCCGCGAGCGTCTTTCGACGATGCGCGGCCGCCTGCGGGGGGAAAGCCTGGCCGTCGCACTTGCGACAGGCGAGGCCGTGGTCGAATGCGACTTTGAGGAGTTTGAGTACTCGACGCCTCTGCTTCGCACGATCGCGGCCTGCCTGGATGCCGTAATCCGAACCCAGCCTTCTGGAAGCGATGCGCTACGGGCGCGAATGGAAAAGAACCGCCGCGACGCGGCCTCCTTGCGAATCCAACTTGCCGAGGTGCGCTCGTTCGAGCCCGCTGGAGCTCTGCTTTTCGCCCGCCGCCACCGGCTCTCGCGTCTTGAAAGACCGTGGGTGCAGGCATTTAGCCTTGCACCCGCGATCCTTCGTCGGAATGCACTTCTCGGCCAGCCCGACGCCATCACCGCCTTGTCAGCAGATATCGCCGGCGCCGAGTCAGCAAAGGACTCGCTGCGGATCGAACTCGACACCGCCGTGATCTGGGAGAAGCTGCTACGAGACTCAGCGCAACGGATCGGCGTGCTGCAACAGGCTTCGTGCGAGAGCCCGTGGGACGGCTGCGTTGACCAACCGAGGCCCGACATCGCGTTTGAGTGGCCACGGACGGATGCAGCAGAGCCGATCATCCTCGACGCGAAGTACAAGTTCTTCGATGGAAAACCGACGCCCGAAGATGCCTATCAGATGTTCGCGTACAGCCACCTTACGAAACTCGACGGAAGAGAGGCACGGCGTCTATTCCTTGGCTACGTAGATGCAGGTGCCAACGCAATTGCGCGAGGGTACTTGCGCCTCCCTCGATACTCACGCGACGACAAGTTGCTCGGCCTGCTCCCGCTTCCTTGGCCCGCTCGAAGCGAACTGAGCGAGCCCGAGGCGTACCGCACGCGCCTGAGCGGCGAACTCGAGCGGTTGCTGCGCGTCTTGATCTAGCGCCCTTTTCCTCGCGGCTGCGGACCAATCGCCGCCACCTCGCGCCACCCGAATCGGCGCTCCGGCCGCGTGTGATTCTGTGGCGCATCCTGCAACTCCTCAGCGAGCGCCGTGTCGACCACCGCCTTCACGAGCCGCGCATTGCCGAGCGTGATCGGGGACGCATCGCGCTCGAACTCGTCGAACCACCAGTCGAGCGCGAGGCGCGCGAGATCGCGGAACATCGCACCGTCGTCTTCCTCGCGGCGCGCGACGAGAAACTCGTGATCGACGCCGATTCCATCGAGTGCGGTGCCGGATGTGGGTTCCGCGCAGGCCTCGCCATCGTCCGGCTCGGCGGCTCGGAACATCGCGATCAGCGACGCATGATCGACATAGAAGACGACAGTGCGCTCACGCACTTCGGTGGGATTCACGCGAAACACCGCGAGATACTCGCACTCTTCCTGTCGAGCGCGGAACGTGACGTCAACGGCGCGGACGGAGGCGAGGTCGTTCATCGTGCATGGTCTCCGATCGATGGCCCGACCGACCCTACCAAGCTTGAGACGCCAAGTCAGCTGCGATCCACACGGATTCACCCTCCCCGCCTACAGTCCGCCCCGCTTGAACCACCCCTCCCCCGCCGCCTCCCCCGACTCGCGTGCTCTCCCCGAACGCGCGCTTATCGCTGCGTCTGTCTCGCATGTCGTCGGCCGGCGCATGCACCCGTGGGGCCTGCACGGCCTCGCGCACTGGTGGCGCGTGCGGCACAACGGGCTGCTTGTCGCTGACGCGATGGGCGCAAGCGCACGCGTGGTGACGCTCTTCGCGATCTTCCACGACTCGCACCGCAACAACGACGGCGCGGACCGCCAGCATGGCCCGCGCGCGGCGGCGTGGCTTGCGCGCGTGCGGCGCGGGCTGGATGCGGAATGCTGCTTCGTCACCTCGGAGACAATCCGCGCACTCAGCGACGGCGAGTTCGAGTCGCTGCGCGTGGCGTGCGAACTGCACACCGGCACGCCGCACCACGACGACCCGACGGTCGCCGCGTGCTTCGTCGCCGACCGGCTCGACCTCTCGCGCGTCGGCTTCCGGCCCGACCCGCGGCGGATGCCCGCGCCCGCGGGGCTGTTGACCGACGCGGTGATCGAGGCCGCTATGGAGCGCGAACGCGTGGGACTCAGGTGGGCAGGCGGCGCAGAGATCGAGACGGTGTGGGGCGTGAGCCGCGATTGAGGTGGAAACAAGGCCTCTCTATTCTCGGACTCAGTGAATCGCGAGCATCGATTTGATGCTGAAAGGCGGTTGATTCGAAGAGCGTGTCAGAAATGTGTGATATATTTCTGACGCGTGATCGCCCTGCCCGATCAACTCCTCACCCGTACGAAGTCCGCGTCGTCGCAGCGCGTGTGGACTACGGCGGACTTCCTCGACCTCGGCAGTCGTGCCGCGGTCGACCAGGCGCTCTCGCGGCTCGTCCGCCGCGGCGCGCTCACCCGTCCTGCGCGCGGGCTGTACGCGGTGCACCGCAAGTCGGAGCGCCTTGGGATCGAGTTGCCCGCGAAGCTCGAGGAGGTCGTCGACGCGCTCGCCCGCCGATCGGGCGCGACCGTCGTCCCATCGGGCGCAGCCTTCGCGAATCAACTCGGGCTCTCAACGCAGGTGCCGATGCGCGCAATCTTCCAAACGACGGGCCGCGCGCGGCGCTACCAGATCGGCGGCACGAACGTCGAGCTGCGACATGTGTCGCCGCGGCGGCTCAAGGCCTCTTCGCCGCGCAACCTCGCGGTGCTCTCGGCAATCGCGCACCTCGGCAAGGCGAACATCGACGAGACGACGCTCGCACGCTTGCGCAGCGTGACCGAACGCGCCGACGACGCTTCGCTTCTCGACGACGCTCGCAACCAACCCGCCTGGGTGGTTGCGGTCGTGCGCCAGGTGATGGCTCGCACCACGGCGGCTGCGGCGCCCGATGCCGGCGTGACCACACCGCCGTCGCGTCGGAGGATGCGTGGTGGATGAGTTCGCGCGTTTCCACCCGAATGAGCGCGACGAGGTGTTCGCAGTGTCGGCAGACGCGCTTGGGGTGCCGAGCATCGTCGTCGAGAAGGACTTCTGGGTTTGCTGGACGCTGCGCAGGCTCTTCTCGACTGGGCTGCGCGCCGCGATCGCGCCAGAGGGGTCGAGCGCGAGCGCCTTCGCGAGGCGATCGAGGGTGCTTGCATCGAGTGGACCCGCGAGACGATCAAGACGGCGCTTTCTTCTGCGATCGAGGCCACGCTCGACCCTCGCGAAGACTGGAGCCTCGACCTCGACCCCAACGCTCGCGAGGCGACGCTGGTCTTTCGATATCCATCGAAGGAGGCGTCGGCGCATCGCTACCTGCTTCCCTCGATCCGGATTGAGTTCGGCGCGCGCGGCGAGCAGGAGCCATCGGAGGATGCATCGGTGAGCCCAATGGCCGCCGCCACCGTCCCGCAGGCATTCAAGGAGCCGAAGACGACGGTGCGCGCGATGTCGGCTGCTCGGACCTTCTGGGAGAAGGCCACGCTTCTGCATGGAATCCACCACCGCGGCGCACCGATCCGCGCGCGCCAGGCGCGGCACTACTTCGATGTCTTTCGGCTCGCGGATCATCGGCTCGGCCGAGCGGCACGCGCTGACCGTGCCCTGCTCGGGCGCGTCGTCGAGCACCGCGAGCTGCTCGATCTCCAGCCCTCCGCGCGCTACCGCGAGGCGGCGGAAGGCATGATCCGCCTTGTGCCGCAGGAGAAACAGCTTGTCTCGCTCGAGGAAGACTATCGAGCGATGCGCGACATGTTCCTCGCGGAGCCTCCTTCGGTTGGGGCGATTCTGAAGCGACTTGAGCGGCTTGAGCGGGAGGTCAATGGTGCGGGGGAGAGCGGCACACGGGCCACGCCGTAGGCGACCACCCGAACCGCTCACTCCGATGAACCGCCGCTGTGCGGCGGTCCCTCTCGCAACACCCCTCACCTCGCATCCCAGACGCGCAGCGACCAAGCGGTCGTCGATCCGCCTTTCCCTTCGACTGGTCGGACGCGACCGGCCGCCCTGTACGATGTCTCCACCGCGGCTCCAGCGCCCCGCGAGACCCCCGTGCCTGACGCCGTCTATCGGATTCCAACCCTCCTGCGCCACCGCCTGCTGATGGGAGGTCTGGGGATCGCTCTTGCCGCGCTTCCGTTCGCCAACACACTTGCGATCGGCATGCTGGTCTCGGGTCGTGCGCACTGGTGGATGGTGATCGCAGGGTCGCTCACCTGCGTCGCGGCGTACATCGTCTCCGCACGAGCGTCGTCGTGGACCGAGTTCCCGCTCGTCTGGTGGTCGGAAGCCGTGACCAATCTCTCCAATGGCCTCGGCGTGCGCACCCTTGAGTTGACTGGCCTCGGATCGGATCGGGTGGTGCTCAACCAGACGGTCCGCATCGGTCGGAAGCGGATCAGCGCAACGCCGATCGCGATTCGATACATCCGATCGGTGAGCTGGCAGCCTGACCCTCGTTCGGCACTCGCGGAACAGGGAGCGCAGTGGCTGCTCTCCCTCGATTGCGTCGCCGATCTCCCACCGGAATTCGATTCGTTCGTGCAGGACCTCCGCAAGACCGCCTCGAAGCACGGCCCGCGCTCGACCGCGCTTGCAGTGCTGGCAACGCGAGCGCAGGCCGACGCCGAAGGCATGCGTCTCGTCGAGTTCCTTCGATCCGCAGGAGTCCAGTTGCAGCCCGATCCGAATCCGTCGGCCGACGACGCGCTTGCGCTTTCTCTCGAAGGTGCGACTGAACCGGGCGCGGCGCCGAGCGATCGCCCGCGACTTCCAGGCGACTTGGCCGCCGCAAGCCATCGCGTGCGCTGGGTGGTGGGATAGCGACGCGTGCGGAACGCGAGGGTGGGTGTTGCGCACGGGACCGCCGCTGCGCGGCGCGCTGTCGCGAGACTCGAATGGTTCTGCTCGCACTGCTTCCTCGCTGCGCGAGGAAGACATTTGGCACCCGCCGCTTTGCGGCGGCGAAAGGTGCCGAAATGTCGCGAGACGCCGCCGACCCCTGGTCGGCGGGTGCCACATGTCTTGCGTAGCCAGCAGTGCTAGCTGAACCGTCCGAAGCGTCGACAGTGCGGCCCGACGGGCCGGTCCCACGCTATTCACCGCAAATCTGCGGTGAATAGCCCGCCGTTTTGCCGCAACTCGTCCGGCGCATGGCCAACGCAAGACCCGCGCCGCCCCGTGATTCCGTCCCGTACATTCCCCGCATGTCCTCCCCTGCCTCAAACCCCAACGGCAATGTCGAATCGCTCCTGAAGGAAGACCGCGTCTTCGCGCCGAGCGCCGCGCATGCGGCCGCGCTTGGCGGCGCGTTCTGCGCGTCGATGAACGAGTACCGCGCGCGCCACGCGCGGTCGATCGCAGACCCCGAGGGATTCTGGGGCGAGGTCGCCGCCGACTTCGAGTGGTTCACGCCGTGGACGCGCGTCCTCGAGTGGAACGCGCCCGACGCGAAGTGGTTTGTTGGCGCAACGACCAACATCTGTCACAACGCGCTTGACCGGCATGTGCTCGACGGGCATGGGCATGAAGTCGGGATCATCTGGGAAGGCGAGCCGAAGGGCGGCGATGGCACGCCCGAGGTGAAGCACCTGTCGTATGGCGAGCTCCTCGAGGAAGTCTCGCGCTGCGCGAACGCCCTCAAGTCGCTCGGCGTGAAGAAGGGCGATGTCGTGACGCTCTACATGGGCATGGTGCCCGAGCTTGCGATTGCAATGCTCGCGTGCGCCCGCATCGGCGCTGCGCATAGCGTGATCTTCGGCGGATTCCCCGCGCCGTCGATCGTCGACCGCGTGCTCGACGCGTCATCACGCGTGATCGTCACCTGCGACGGCGCGTGGCGGCGCGGGCAGGTCGTGCCGCTCAAGAAGAACGTCGACGAGGCAATTGCGCTTCTTTCTGCGCAAAATCATGCGGTCGAGCACTGCGTGGTCGTCCACCGCACGAAGAACGACATCACGTGGACCAATGGCCGCGACCACGCGTGGCACGAGCTCGTAGGTGCACAGAGCGCGGAGTGCGCGTGCGAGCCGATGGACTCGGAGGACCTTCTCTTCCTCCTCTACACCTCGGGTTCGACCGGGAAACCGAAGGGAATCCGCCACACGACCGGCGGCTACATGGTCTACACGGCGTACACCGCGCAGCAGACCTTTAATCTGCGTGCGGGCGCGGGCCATGTCTACTGGTGCACCGCCGACATCGGCTGGGTGACGGGCCACTCGTACATCGTCTACGGCATCATGCCGAACCGCGTGCCGACCGTGATGTATGAGGGCGCCCCGAACTGGCCTGCGGACGACCGCTTCTGGGAGATGGTCGCGCGCCACCGCGTGACGCACTTCTACACGGCGCCAACCGCGATCCGCGCGTTCATGAAGTGGGGCGACGAACACCCCGCGAGGCACGATCTCTCGAGCCTGAAGGTGCTTGGCACGGTGGGTGAACCGATCAATCCCGAGGCATGGATCTGGTACCACGAGAACATCGGCCACGAGAAGTGCCCGATCGTCGATACCTTCTGGCAGACCGAGACGGGCGGGCATGTGATCACGCCGCTTGCGTGCGCGACGCCAACGGTGCCGGGCTCGTGCACGCTGCCCTTCTTTGGGATCGACGCGGCGGTCGTCGATGAAAATGGCCATGAATTGCCCGCGAACACGGGCGGTTTGCTTGTGATCCGAAAGCCGTGGCCGAGCATGCTGCGCGGGATCCACGGCGACCGCCAGCGCTTCATCGACACCTACTGGTCGCGCGTGAAGGGCATGTATCTCGCGGGCGACGGCGCGCGCCGCGACGACCGCGGCTACTTCTGGATCATGGGCCGCATCGACGATGTCATCAACGTGTCGGGCCACCGCCTCGGCACGATGGAGGTCGAGAGCGCGCTCGTGTCGCACGCTTCGGTCGTCGAGGCCGCGGTCGTCGGCATGCCGCACGACATCAAGGGCACGGGCATCGCGGCGTTCGTGTCGCTTGGGCCTGGTCACGCGCCGAGCGAGGCGCTGAAGGCGTCGCTGCGCGAGCATGTGTCGAGTTTCCTCGGCCCGATCGCGAAGCCCGACATGATCCGCTTCACGCAGTCGCTGCCGAAGACGCGCTCGGGGAAGATCATGCGGCGGCTCTTGCGCGACGTGGCGGCAGGCCGCGATTCGAAGCAGGACACGACGACGCTCGAGGACTTCAACGTGCTGGCCGCGCTCCGAGGAAACGACGAGTGAAGCCGCGCGGGAAGAGCGCTGCGAAGAACGCGCCGAAGAAGGCGCCGAAGCTGGCGTCGAGCGCCGAGCGCCATCGTGCGCTGCGCAAGCAGCACGAGTCGGAGGCAGCGCAGGACTACTGCGAGGTCGTCGCCGAACTGCTGGACTCCGGCGTCGAGGCGCGCGTTGGCCGCATCGCCGAGCGGTTCGGACTTTCGCACGTGACTGTGAGCCGCGTGGTTCGGCGGCTCGCGCGCGAGGGCTACATCGTGGCGAAGGCGCGCGCGCCGCTTGGGCTGACCCCACGAGGTCGCGCCCTTGCCGCCGAGGCGCGGGCGCGCCACGGAGTCGTGGTGGCGTTCCTGCGCGCGATCGGCGTCGACGAACGCACCGCCCAGGCCGATGCCGAGGGCATCGAGCATCACGTTTCGCCCGCGACTTTGCGCGCGATGGCGCGGGTGGCGGGGCGGTAGCAGAGTCGGCACCCGCCTGCGCCCGTGGGCGCGGAACGCAGCGAAGCGCGAGCAATGAAACGCGCGACTGCGACAGCCCTTCATGGGTGCCACTACTTCTAGTAGTGCGGAGTCGACGTGGCCGGGATCGGGCGTTGTGCCGATGCGGCCGCGAAACCACCACTGGAAGTGGTGGCACCCATTTTGGCTGTCGACTCCGACGTCCGTCGTTCCGGGGACTCACGTCCCCGGGCACCCGTGACTTCAGACTCCGGCGTTTCCAGGCCGCGGCCGTGCGGAGTCGACGTGGCCGGGAACGGGCGTCGTGCCGATGCGCGTACGAGCGCGCAGCGCGAGCAATGAAACGCGCGACTGCGACAGCCCTTCATGGGTGCCACTACTTCTAGGTTCTGTCTGACGGATCACCGAAGCCCAAAGATTCGCGCGGCGTCCGGCTGGCAAGGAGGCGAGACGAAGCTGTATCCGCAGCGATACAGCGAGTCGAAGCCGACGCGGCCAGCCGGGATGCCGCGTGGATCGACGGCCGGG
>JBIKXP010000265.1:0-4001 GCA_044355685.1 Phycisphaerales bacterium | reverse complement strand
CGGCGCGCGCGACGAGCGCCAGCAGGCGCCGACGCCCGCCGACCAGTTCTCGTCTAGCCGCACGCGAAGTCCAGCACCCGCCTGCCAGTCGAGCTGGCCGAGTGCGTCGCGATCGCGCGGCGTCGAATCGTCGCCTGCGCTCCATCGGCGCGGACCTTCGGACATCGCCGCCTCTGCGCCGAAGTGCGCGGTCACGCCGTCGACAAGCTGGTGCCGGAGTTCCAATCCGATTGGCTGCTCCGCGCTCCAACCAACCGATGGCCCCCCATCGCCACCGATCGTGAGCGCATCGCCGGCCGACGAACCAAGCGACCATGGCTGCGAGAGCGGCTTGATGAGCTCTGCATCATCGCTCTCGCCGGCGTTCGACACCGGTCCGTCGGGCGTGATCTCCGAGACGACGCGCGCGCCCGCCACGAGTGCGGCGAGTGCGGAGAATCCGAGAATGAGCGGGCGGAACCGGGGCATCCCGCCGTGACGCATGGGAGAGAGGAGGTGTTCCACAATCTCCGCTCTTGGCGAAAAAGTCTGCTGTGTTTCAGGCCCCGCGCTGCCGTCAACGGCGTGCTGGCACGGGCTCTGCCTTTCGATCCGCCCCGACGCCTTCCTGAACCGCCGTCCCCGTCCCTGCCTCGGCCCCAGCCCTCGCCCCCACTCCCGACTCGAGCAACAGCCGCATGGCCTCCTCCGCCGCGCCGGTCACGATGCGCGCGATTCGCTCGTGCGGCGTGGCGCTGCCGAGTTCATAGGTGATCCCCGGCGCCGCGAACGTCTCGAACGCCCACCGCTTGAACGTCCACTCCTTCACGTTGTGCGCAGCGCTCGACTCGACGGCGTAGTCGGGAAACCGCCGCGCGATCGCATCGAGCCATCGCGGCGCGAAGTTGGGCGGATCGAGCGCTGCATCTTCCGGCGGCACGTAGAAGATGTCTTTCGACGTCGCGTGGAAATCAAGCAGAAGACGCGCCTTTCGCCCGGGCACCTGCGCGAATGCGAGGATCGCGTCGCGCACCACGCGAGTCTCGATCTGCGTGAACGGTCCCCAGTCGCGGTTTGCGTCGATGCCATCGAGCGTGCTGCGCCAGTTTCCCTCGTGGACGCCGTCCGGGTTCACCAGTGGAACGCACAGGATGCGGAAGCGCGCACGAAACGCGCGGGCGATCTCGGTGTCCGCGGCGATCGCCTCGATGAAGCGCGAGAGCCCGACGCTTCCAGAGACCTCGGGCGGATGCTGACGGCCGATCACCACGACGACCTCACGCGTGTCCGCTGCCCCGAACTCGAAGGCCCTGATGGCGCGGCCCGCCATCGACCGGCCGATCTCGCGCGGTTCGACCGAGAGACGCTTCGCCATCATGTCGGTCCATGATTCGATCTCGGCGACGCCGATCAGATGGTTGCTCGCGACGATCGTCGGCGCGGGCCCCACGCGGACGCGCAGCATGCACTCCTTCGCACCCTCGCCGCCCTCCCAGTCCTTGGTGGCGACGCGCTCGAAAGGCCCGCCGTCCCGCGAGACGTGCGGCCGCGGCCGCGGCTTGCTCGCCGTGATCACGATGCGCACCGTGATCTCGCGCTCGACGGCGCTCGTCACGCGGAACGCAAACCACGGGCTCGGGTTGATCGGGAGATTCTCGGGGCTTGAGACGATCTTGTAGTCGAGCGGACCGACGCGCTCGCAGGCGTTCACGCGGGCGCCGCTGAACTCGTTGTCGATGGCGACCGAACCGCCCTCCTCCTCGAAACTCCAACTGCGCCGATCCTGAAGAGGGAAGATCTCGCGTCTCTTCGGCGCGTCTGCCTCGACGGCCGTTCCCTGCGCGGATACGCCCACGGTCGCCGACATCGCTGCAAACAGCGCGAGAAGAAGGAGCGCGGCGGTTGCGCGGCCCCCTCGGAAGGTCGTACCAAGAGCGCCGGCGATCGACATGACGGCAAGATACATCGACACCCACCCTCACCATCGGCCGCGCCCCTTGCTACCTTTCCCGCCATGTTCCTTTCAGCAACCTGCGCGCTCGCCGCCGTGCTTCTCTCCGCTCCGCCCGCCACCGAGACCGCCCCGCCCGCCGCTGCGCCGGCGCCGGCCGCCAAGCCGTCGCCCCGCGCGCCGGCCGCCCCCGACGCGGCGCTCGCGCCGCTCGGGTTCCTCGAGGGACACTGGGTCACGACGCTGCCGAATGGCATGGTCAGCGAGGAGTCGTGGCTTCCCGTCCGCGGCAAGTCCATGCTTGGCAGCTTCCGCCAGACGCGGCCCGACGGAAACCCGGCGTTCTTCGAGTTCACCCAGGTCGTCGCCAGCGACAAGGGCGTGGTGCTTCGTCAGGTGCACGTCCACTCGCGCTTCGAGACCGATGAGCGCCGCAAGGAGCCGATGTTCCTCAAGCTCGCGAAGGCAGAGGACGACGCAGCGACCTTCGTGCCGGTCGGCGACGGGGAGTTCGGCGAGGGAACCAGCTCGCACGCGGGCGATCTCGCGAGCGTCACCTACGCGCGGACGAAAGCGGAGGACGGATCCGACCGGCTCACGCTGCGGATCGAGTCGCGACCGGTCAAGGACCCGAAGAAACCCGACGCCGAACCACAGCCGCAGGTGATCGAGATCACGATGAAGCGCGCATCCTGAGCCGGTTTGGGCGGGAGACGCTGGCGTCGCCCCCCGAATTCGGCCGATCAAAGAACACCGAAACGCGCATGGCGATCTCGATCCTCATCCTCACGCTCAACGAAGAGACGAACATCGGCGCGTGCCTTGATGCGCTCGCCGGATTCGACGACGTGATCGTCTTCGACAGCATGAGCAAGGACCGCACGGTCGAGATCGCGCGCGCGAAGGGCGCGCGCATCGTCGAGCGTCCGTTCGACAACTGGGCGGCCCATCAGAACTGGGCGATGGACAACATCGCGTTCAAGCACCCGTGGGTGTTCTATCTCGACGCCGACGAGCGCATGACGCCGGAGCTGCGCGAGGAAATCCTGGAGATCGCCCGCAATGCCGCGCGCCCCGAGATCGCCTTCTACTGCGGCCGGAAGAACTTCTTCCTCGGCAAGTGGATCCGCCATGCCATGCCGCCCGGCATGATCATGCGCTTCTTCAAGCCGGGGCGTATCCGCTTCGAGCGGCTCGTGAACCCGGTGCCGGTCATCGACGGCCCGCACGGCTACCTCCGCAACTACTTCGAGCACTACAACTTCTCGAAGGGCATCACCGAGTGGTTTGACAAGCACAACAAGTACAGCCTGTTCGAGGCAATGGAAGGCATGAAGCTGCGCGAGAGGCCGGTCGGCCTCGGAGCGCTCTTCGCGGGAGATCGCTTCGAGCGACGGCGCGCGCTGAAGGAGCTGAGTTTCCGGCTGCCGCTGCGGCCGCTCGTCAAGTTTCTCTACATGTACGTGCTGAAGCTCGGCTTCCTCGACGGCCGCGCCGGCTACACCTACTGCAAGCTGCAGGCGATGTACGAGTACATGATCGTCGTGAAGATGCGCGAGCTCGAGCGCAAGCAGCGCGGGCTCCCGGTCTGACGCGCGCCGCGCCTCAGCCCTTCGCTGGGGTTTCTCAGCGCTTCGCTGGGGTTTCTCAGCCCTTCGCTGCGGTTTCTTCGAGCATCAACATCATCTTGAGCGCGAGGTTCGTGCGGTCGTAGTTCTGCGCGCCCTTGAGGCAGTTCGCGCGGAACGACTCGAGCTCGGCGGGATTCGAGCGGAGCCGCGTGAGCGCCGCACAGAGCTGGTCGACGTTCTCCGGCTCGAATGGAATGCCGGCGCCTTCCTCCTGCACGATCTCGGCGCTCTCGCCTTCGACGCCGTGCAGCACGGGAAGCCCCATGCCCATCGACTCGAAGAGCTTCGATGGGATGACGGTCGTGAAGAGCTCGGCCTTCTGGAGATGGATCACCGACACGTCGAGGATCGACCAGTACCGTGGAACCTCGGCCTTGGGCACCGAGTCGATGAAGACGACGTTGTCGAGCTTCTTCTCGGCGGCCATGTCGCGGACATGC
>JBIKXP010000264.1:0-4002 GCA_044355685.1 Phycisphaerales bacterium | reverse complement strand
CGATGACGGCACGTGCACCATCGACGAGCGGCGATGCCTCCTCGACGACCTTGATCGACTCCCACGGTGGAATCAGGCGATGGATCGCGCCGGGTCGGAAGTGCCAGGCCCCGAGGGCATCGGCCGGGACATCGACGCGCGACGCGCGATGAAAGTGCATCGCGCCGCGTGCTGGTGCGGTCATCGCGCGCTCCTGCCGCGCGGGGCGACGCCGTCCGCGAGAAGTCGGGGCGTTCCATAGGGCCGCCCTCGGATCAGGAGATCGCGCAGCGAGACGAACGCGCCCTTCTCGGCGGCGCGTGCGCTGTCGGACCGGCCTCTCGAACTGGCAAGCGGGAGTTTCATGCGGGGATTGTCGCGCAAAGTTGCGTCGTTGCGGGCGAGGAACGCCCAGTAGAGCCCGCCAATCGGGCAATCCTTCCCCGGCGTGAACCGACACTGTGGGCAGAAATCGCCCATCTTCTCGAGGTACGCGCTTCCACTGACGTACGGCTTGGTCGTCATCGACGTCTCGCCATAGGTGCCCATCGCAAGGACGTTGGGCTCGACGACCCAGTCCCATGCATCGACGTAGGCGATCCAGAACCAATCGCAGAGCTCTCGCGGCGACACCGAGAGAAGCGTCGCGATGTTCGAGAGCACCATGAGCCTAGTGATGTGGTGGCTCCAGCCCTCCGCCCACACGTCCTGCGCCACGGAATCGAGGCATCCGAGGCCACTCTCGACGCCCCACCATGCCGGGGGAACGCCGAGATCGGCCTTCAGCGCGTTGGGTCGCGCGCCACCGTCGACGACTGCCGGCGGTGGCGCGATCGGCGTCCACTTCTTGCCGGCCCACCGTGCGTAGCCTCCGTCTCCGGGTGTCGGAAGCGGGAGTTCGCCCTCTGGCCTGCCAACGCGGAAGCCGTCGGTCGCGCGATGCACCTGGAAGACGAACTCGCGCCAACCAAGGACCTGGCGGATGAAGCCTTCCTTGCTCTGGAGCGCGATGTCGAGTTTCGCGGTTTCCTCGACCACCGTGCGCGGAAGCAGGCGGTGCAGGTTGAGAAGCGGCGAGAGACGCGTATGGAAGAGCCCGCGGCTCTGCCGCGTCATCGCGTCCTCGTAGGGGCCGAAGTGCGGGAGACATGCGCGCTTCGCCCAGTTCCACATGCGGTCGATTTCCGAGCGGCTCGCTGGAATCGTGTCCACGTCGAGGTCGCCGGGATGTGCCTTGAAACGCGTCTCGATCTCGCGAACGACCTCCTCGCGCAGGAGCGAGCCCGGAAATTCGGGAGGCGTCGGCGCGGGCGGCGAACCGTCCCAGCGCTTGCGGTTGTCCGCGTCGAAGCTGTACTTGCCGCCGATCGGCTTCCCCTTCTCCATGAGGATGCCTGTCCGCTGGCGCACCCCTTGGTAGAAGCGGTCCATGCGCCAACCTTCGCTGGTGCGACCGCGTTCGAGATCGGACTGCGTGGTCATGAACCCGTCGTGGGGAACGTAGGTGATGGCTCCGGCTGCGACGAGGCCAGCCAACTCTGCCCGGACCTCGCGCTCTGCCGGTTCCATTGCCAGAAGCGGGCGCACCGCATGCTCCTCAAGCAGGACCGAGATGGGCGCGTCGCCGCGCAGCATGACCACGTCGAATCCCGCCTCCGCGGCCTCGAGGGCAAAGGCGCGTTGCGAGAGCAGGATCCAAGCCAGCCTCTGCCGGTGGTACGGACGTCGGGTCAGCCATTCGCCGCTCTCGACCAGAATGATCGTCGTCTCCCGTGGCTTCGCATCGCGGAGAGCGCCGATCTCGGCGCTCAGTTGATCGGGAAGCACCAGCACGCGCCGCCGGGAGGGCTGTTTCCCATCGGCTGGCTTGGGGCGGACAAGCCGACGCTCCAGTTCCTCGGTAAAGACTGGTAACGGCGGAATCGCTTGCGAACGGACCGGCACGGGGTGGGCTTCGCCGGATTCGCTCCTGCGGATGCGCGAGTGTTGTTCCGTAGCACGGATCCCCGAGCCGATCCCCGAGGCGATCCCCGAGCTGATCCCCGAGGCGATCCCCGAGCCAATCCCCGAGCCTCAATTGGGAACCGAATCCCGGGCGGCAAGTAGAATCGAGCCTCTGCGGAAGAGCCTTATGACTACAACGACCGCTACCCCAACCCCCAGCGCACCGTCCCCAGCCAAGACGATCGGCCTCGTCCTCCTCCACGGGGGCACTGCGGCGTGGATCGGCTATGGCGCCCTGATGAAGGGGCTCGACCTCAATCCGCAGTTCCTTCCCGGGCCCGTGCTCAAGTTGCTGACCTGGGCCGCAACCTCGCTTCCCGGCGACGCCACGGCGTTCCTCGAGCTTTCGATGCGTGCGATCGTCGGCATCGAGGTCTTCCTCGCGCTTGCCATCCTGCTGTCGGCCCGCTTCGCGCGGCCGCTTGCGGTGATGATGCTCGGGCTCTTCTGCGTGATCCTCGTCTACGCGATCATCGATACGGCACGCAAGGATGGCTGGGCGGAGGCGATGACTGGAAGCTGCGGCTGTTTCGGCGAGAAGGGCTTGCCGGCGACGGTCATGCTGGGAGTTGACGCGTTGCTGCTTGCGTCCGCGATTTTCCTGGTGCCCGGAGGCCGAAAGGGTTCGATCATGCCACTCGTGCTCGGCGCCATCGCGGGGCTCGCCGTCGCCGTGTTCAATCCAAATCGTGAGGTCACGGTGGAGGATCCCAATGCGACTGCGTCCGTGACCCCGGCGGATCCCGCCACAACTCCCTCTACCACCACTCCTACCACCACCACTCCTACCACCACCACTCCTGCAACGACTCCTCCGGAACCGGAGCAGGCGGGCGGAGCGAAGCCGCCCGAGACAGGCATCGGCAGCCCCTGGCCGCCCGCACCGTCGAAGTACGAGCGCATCTACTTCCCAAAGTTCAAGGAGTGGGTCGGCCAGCCTTTCCGCGACCAGAAGCTGGCGCTTGCGATTGTTCGGCCCATGCCGGAGGACATCGAGCGCGGCGACTGGATCGTCACATTCTCGCGCCCGGATTGCGACGTGTGCCAGCGCTTCTATGAGGACCACTTCGATGCGCCGCGCAAGGAGCGCGTGCTCAAGGTGTCGATCAACGACACGACGGGCCAGCGTCTGCCGATGGATTGCGTTGGCTGCGAGGAGCGCGAGGTCTACCGCCTGAAGCCGGGCGAAGAGGGCAGATCGCCTGAGTACCTGCTCCAGACGCCGTGCGTCATCCGTCTCAGGGATGGAGTCGTGGTCGCCGTCTGCACCGACGTTGACAATCCTGAGGAGCTCGCGGCCGTACTGTCTCCGGCGCCACCGGCGCCGGCCGCGCAGGCCCCTGCCCCCGCACCCGCGACGCCGGAACCTGTCGCCGCGGCGAAGGCAGCATGGCCGGGACTTCCCGCGAAGGTCGAGGCGATGTACCTCCCCGATTTCAAGAAGATGATCGGCAAGCCCTTCGCCGATGCGCCGTTCGCGCGTTTGATCGGCGGCAAGGTTCCCGACGACTTCCTCTCGGGTCGCTGGATCGTCGTCTATTACCGCGAGGACTGCGACCACTGCCACGAGCTGCTGATCAGCTACTTCACCGGCAAGCTGCCGGTGCGCACCATGGCCATTTCCATTCCCGACGCCGAGCCGAAGAACGCCCTCGAGAATCCCTGCGACGAGTGCGTCAAGCTCTCGCTCGTGAAGGGTCCGAACTACATCATCGGCACGCCGGTCGTGCTGTCCCTGAACGATGGTGTCGTCGAGTGCGTGGTCGACAACGTCGACGACATCGCGTCGCTCGAGGCATGCCTGAAGTTCCCCCAATGAGCGCCGCATGCGATTGATGTCACCCACGAGATTCGCGTCGCTCGCTGTCGCGGCCACGCTGTGCGGCCTGGCTTTCTGGCAGCTGCGCGCCGGACCCGAGTCGACGCCGGGCGCGCTGCGCGAGGCGATCCGCGCGCTCTTTGGCTACGACCTCGAGGTGGCGGCGCGACTCATCATCGCGGCTGAGTTCGGCGGCGCCG